>JAWERV010000027.1:0-29415 GCA_032481955.1 Streptococcus mitis
TTTCAACTTCACCCAACTTAGAACAAGTAAAAACGATGTTGGAACAGGCATTTACAGAGAAATACTATGAAAATACCATTTTACACAGCGACCAAGGTTAGCAATACCAACACGATTTTTATCATCGATTCCTAGAGAGTAAGGGAATTCAGCCATCTATGTCACGTAAAGGTAACAGCCCAGACAATGGCATGATGGAATCCTTCTTTGGGATTTTGAAATCCGAAATGTTTTATGGTTACGAGAAGACGTTTCAGTCGCTTAAGCAATTGGAACAAGCTATTGTAGACTATATTGATTACTACAACAATAAACGCATTAAGGTAAAATTAAAAGGACTCAGTCCTGTGCAATACAGAACTAAATCCTTTGGATAAATTAATTGTCTAACTTTTTGGGGTCAGTACACAAGTTGATGACTTTTTCAGTGGGCTCGTCCCAGACTCAAGGTTGTTTTTTGAAAACAATTGAGTGTTACTTCACATTTTGTGAGGATTGAAAGAAAAATTGCTCATTTCCTATCTTTTCTATTGCTTTATCTGAGATTATTTGTTATATTAAAAGCACAATCATTTTTTATCTATAAACGTTAAGCATTGCACTTTTCAGATAGAAAGGAGTATTTTTCGAACAAGAAATGTAAACGCTTACGGAAATCAATGAAAGGAATTAGGAGTTAATGGATAAACGATTTTTTGAAAAACGCTGTACATACAGTATTCGTAAATTTGCACTAGGTGCTGCTTCAGTTATGATTGGGGCTAGTTTTTTTGCTACTGCTCCAGTAATGGCTAACATACCAACAGTTGGCTCAACAGATAATTTGCCAAGTGAGCTGGCTGATTTGGATAAAAAAGCGAGCGATAATGGACGAGAGTTCGATAAGGAAGCTGTAGCAGCAAATCCAGGTTCTGCTGAAACAACAGATGGACCAAAAACTGAAGAAGAGTTATTAGCTCTTGAAAAGAAAAACAAAGAAACTACTGACAAGTTGCCGAAAGAATTGGAAGGCAAAGTTGAAAAAGCTACTGATAACGGTAAAGAGGTAAATAAAGACCAATTAGCGCAAGATACTGGTAGTCTAGTTCCTGAAGATGTTGCCAAAACAAAAAATGGAGAATTGAACTATGGCGCTACTGTTAAGATTAAGACTCCATCAGGAGAAGGTAGTGGTATTGTCATTGGTAAGGACCTTGTTTTGACTGTTTCTCACAACTTTATCAAGGATCAACAAGATGGAAATATTCGTAAGGTTGTGGATAATGATAAAGGGGATGGCGATATTTTTAGTATATCCTACCCTGGTTTAGAAGATGTAAAATTTAGTAAAAAAGATGTGATTCACTGGGATCGGGATGGCTATCTAAAGGGTTATAAGAACGATTTGGCTCTTGTAAGATTGCGTACAGTTCTTGAAAATGCTCCTGTAGAAGTTACTGAAAAGCCGGTTGTTAAGAAAGTTGGGGATAAAGTCAATATGTTTGGCTATCCTGCTGGTAAGTTGGCGCCAGTTATTAACACTGCTGTGGATTTTTCTGAATCTTATGGTGAAGGTGTTCAAGGAGTTGGCTATCAAGGTGGACAACCAGGTGCTAGCGGTGGCGGTATCTTTGACACGGATGGTAAATTGATTGGGGTTCATCAAAATGGTGTGGTTGGAGTCCGTAGTGGAGGCATCCTTTTCTCTCCAGCTCAACTAAAATGGATTCAAGATCATATTAAGGGAATTTCTAGTTCAAAACCAGCGAATTTAGAGGAAACTGAAAAACCAGTTGAAGAAAAGCCAAAAGAAGATAAGCCGAAAGAAGAAAAACCAGCGACAGCTAAGCCAGAGACACCAACGGAAGTTACTCCTGAATGGCAAACTGTAGCAAGAAAAGAACAACAAGGGACTGTAGCCATTCGTGAGGAAAATGGTGTTCGATACAATAAGTTGTCTTCAACAGATCAAAATGACAATGGCAGCAAACCAGCCTTGTTTGAAAAACAAGTATTGACTGTGGATGCGAATGGGAATGCGAATGTAGATCTCACTTTCAAAGAAGAATCTGAAACAGGCAAATCACGTTTTGGTGTTTTCTTGAAATTTAAAGATACAAACAATAATGTCTTTGTTGGATATGATAAATCAGGTTGGTTCTGGGAATACAAGACACCAGGTAATAGCACATGGTATCAGGGTGGTCGTGTTGCAGCTCCAGTAAATGGCTCAGTGAATCATCTGACTATTAGCTTAAAATCAGATGGTCAGCTGAATGCAACAAATAATGATGTAAAACTTTTTGATACGGTTACTTTGCCAGCTGCTGTTAATGAAAATCTTAAAAATGAAAAGAAAATCTTACTTAAAGCTGGTACATATGGTACTGAAAAGACAGTTGTAAATATTAAGACTGACAATCAAGACGGAGTTCAAGCTACTGAAGCTACTGCTGAAAAAGAAACTGGTGCGGTGGTAGATGATAGTAAAGTGACTTATGACACCATCCAGTCTAAAGTCCTAAAAGCAGTGATTGACCAAGCCTTTCCTCGTGTGAAAGAATACACCTTGAATGGGCATACTTTGACAGGACAAGTTCAACAACTTAAGAAAATCTTAGTAAACAATCACGAAATTACACCTGAAGTCACCTATAAGAAGATCAATGATACTACTGCAGAGTACTTGATGAAGCTTCGTGATGAGAAGAATTTCATCAATTCAGATATGACCGTACGTTTGCAAGTTGTGGACAATCAATTGCACTTTGATGTAACCAAGATTGTCAACCACAACCAAGTTACTCCAGGTCAGAAGATTGATGATGAAAGAAAGCTACTATCATCTATTAATTTCTTAGGAAATTCACTTGTGTCGGTTTCAAGCGACCAAGCTGGAGCTAAGTTTGATGGGGCAACCATGTCAAACAACACTCATATCAGTGGAGATGATCATATTGCTGTAACCAATCCAATGAAAGGTTTGGCTAAGGGTTACATGTATGGTTTTGTTTCTACAGATAAGCTTGCTGCAGGTGTTTGGAGCAACTCTCAAAACAGCTACGGTGGTGGTTCGAATGACTGGACTCGTTTGACAGCATTCAAACAAACTGTTGGAAATACAAACTATGTGGGAATTCAAAGCTCTGAATGGCAATGGGAAAAAGCTTATAAGGGAATTGTCTTCCCAGAATATACGAAGGAACTTCCAAGTGCCAAGGTTGTTATCACAGAAGACGCCAATGCGGATAAGAAAGTGGACTGGCAAGATGGTGCCATTGCTTATCGTAGTATCATGAACAACCCTCAAGGTTGGGAAAAAGTCAAGGATATCACAGCATACCGTATTGCGATGAACTTTGGTTCTCAAGCACAAAATCCATTCCTTATGACCTTGGATGGTATCAAGAAAATCAATCTCCATACAGATGGTCTTGGACAAGGTGTTCTCCTTAAAGGGTATGGTAGTGAAGGTCATGACTCAGGCCACTTGAACTATGCTGATATTGGTAAACGTATTGGTGGTGTCGAAGACTTCAAGGCTTTGATTGAGAAAGCGAAGAAATATGGAGCTCATCTAGGTATCCACGTTAACGCTTCTGAAACTTATCCTGAGTCTAAATACTTTAACGAAAATATTCTTCGTAAGAATTCAGATGGCAGCTACAGCTATGGTTGGAACTGGCTAGATCAAGGTATTAACATTGATGCTGCTTATGACTTGGTGCATGGTCGCTTAGCTCGCTGGGAAGAATTGAAAAACAAACTTGGTGAAGGTCTTGACTTTATCTATGTGGACGTTTGGGGCAATGGGCAATCAGGTGATAATGGTGCCTGGGCTACCCACGTTCTTGCTAAAGAAATTAACAAACAAGGCTGGCGCTTTGCGATCGAGTGGGGTCATGGTGGTGAATACGACTCTACCTTCCAACACTGGGCAGCTGACTTGACCTATGGTGGCTACACTAATAAAGGTATCAACAGTGCTATCACGCGCTTTATCCGCAACCACCAAAAAGATTCTTGGGTTGGGGATTACAGAAGTTACGGTGGAGCAGCTAACTATCCACTTCTAGGTGGTTACAGCATGAAAGACTTTGAAGGTTGGCAAGGAAGAAGTGACTACAATGGCTATGTAACCAACTTGTTTGCTCATGATGTCATGACCAAGTACTTCCAACACTTCACTGTAAGCAAGTGGGAAAATGGTACACCAGTCACTATGTCTGATAACGGTAGCACCTATAAATGGACTCCAGAAATGCGAGTGGAATTGGTAGATGCTGATAATAACAAAGTTGTTGTGACTCGTAAGTCAAATGATGTCAATAGTCCGCAATACCGTGAACGTACAGTGACTCTCAATGGACGTGTCATCCAAGATGGTTCAGCTTACTTGACTCCTTGGAACTGGGATGCAAATGGTAAAAAACTTCCTGCTGATAAGGAAAAAATGTACTACTTCAATACGCAAGCTGGTGCAACAACTTGGACACTTCCGAACGATTGGGCAAAGAGCAAGGTTTATCTTTACAAGCTAACTGACCAAGGTAAGACAGAAGAGCAAGAATTAACAGTAAAAGATGGTAAGATTACCCTAGATCTTACGGCAAATCAACCATATGTGCTCTACCGTTCAAAACAAACCAATCCTGAAATGTCATGGAGTGAGGGTATGCATATCTATGACCAAGGATTTAACAGTGGAACTTTGAAACACTGGACTATTTCTGGTGATGCTTCTAAGGCAGAAATTGTTAAATCACAAGGCGCAAATGAAATGCTTCGTATCCAAGGTAACAAGAGCACAGTCAGCCTTACTCAGAAACTGACTGGCTTGAAACCAAATACTAAGTATGCCGTTTATGTCGGTGTTGACAACCGTAGTAATGCTAAGGCAAGTATCACAGTGAATACTGGTGAAAAAGAAGTGACTAGCTATACCAATAAGTCACTAGCTCTTAACTATGTTAAGGCCTATGCCCATAATACTCGTCGTGACAATGCTACAGTTGACGATACAAGTTACTTCCAAAACATGTATGCTTTCTTTACAACAGGTTCAGATGTATCAAATGTCACTCTTACTTTGAGTCGTGAAGCTGGTGATGAAGCAACTTACTTTGATGAAATTCGTACCTTTGAAAACAATTCAAGTATGTACGGAGATAATCATGATACAGCTAAAGGAACATTTAAACAAGACTTTGAAAATGTCGCACAAGGTATTTTCCCATTTGTAATTGGTGGTATCGAAGGAGTTGAGGATAATCGTACTCACTTATCTGAAAAACATGATCCATATACACAACGTGATTGGAATGGTAAGAAAGTAGATGATGTCATCGAAGGAAATTGGTCATTGAAGACAAATGGATTGGTGAGCCGTCGTAACTTGGTTTACCAAACAATTCCTCAAAACTTCCGTTTTGAAGCTGGTAAGACTTATCGCGTAACCTTTGAATACGAAGCAGGCTCTGACAATACCTACGCCTTTGTAGTCGGTAAGGGAGAGTTCCAATCAGGACGTCGCGGTAATCAAGCAAGCAATTTGGAAATGCATGAATTGCCAAATACTTGGACAGATTCTAAGAAAGCTAAGAAGGTAACCTTCCTCGTAACAGGTGCAGAAACAGGCGATACTTGGGTAGGTATCTACTCAACTGGTAACGCAAGCAATACTCGTGGAGATTCTGGTGGAAATGCTAACTTCCGTGGTTACAATGACTTCATCATGGATAAACTTCAAATCGAGGAAGTCACTCTAACTGGTAAGATGTTGACAGAAAATGCTCTGAAGAACTACTTGCCAACAGTTGCCATGACCAACTATACTAAGGAATCTATGGTTGCCTTGAAGGAAGCTGTCTTTAACCTCAGTCAAGCAGATGATGACATTAGTGTAGAAGAAGCGCGTGCTGAGATTGCTAAGATTGACGCTCTGAAGAATGCCTTGGTACAAAAGAAAACAGCCTTGGTAGCAGAAGACTTTGAAAGTTTGAATGCTCCAGCTCAAGCGGGAGAAGATTTGGCTAACGCCTTTGATGGTAACTTATCAAGTCTATGGCATACGTCTTGGAATGGTGGAGATGTTGGCAAACCTGCAACCATGGTATTGAAAGAAGCAACAGAAATCACAGGCTTCCGTTATGTGCCACGTGGATCAGGATCAAATGGTAACTTGCGTGATGTGAAATTGGTTGTGACAGATGAATCTGGTAAAGAATATACTTTCACTGCAACTGATTGGCCAGATAACAATAAACCAAAAGATATTGATTTTGGTAAGACAATCAAGGCTAAGAAAATTGTTTTGACAGGTACTAAAACTTATGGAGACGGTGGTGATAAATATCAAGCTGCTGCTGAGTTAATCTTTAGTCGTCCACAAGCTACAGAAACAGCTCTTGATTTGTCAGGTTATGAAACAGCTTTAGCGAAAGCTCAAAAATTGACCAGCAAAGAGAATCAAGAGGAGGTAACAAGTGTAGTAGCTAGCATGAAATATGCTACGGATAACCATCTCTTGACTGAAAGAATGGTTGCCTACTTTGCAGAATATCTCAACCAACTACAAGATCAGACTGCTAAACCAGATGCTCCTACAAGTAGCAAAGGTGAAGAGGTGGCACCGATTCTTGAAGTGCCTGAGTATAAAGGTTCGATTGGAACAGCTGGTGAAGAAGCAGTTGTTAATGAAGTTCCAGAATACAAAGGTGGAGCCAATGCAGTAGAGGCCTTAGTTCATGAATTGCCTGAATATAAAGGTGGCGCTAATGCAGTAGAAGTAGCTGCCAATGAAGTTCCAGAATACAAAGGTGGAGCGAATGCGGTAGAAACTTTGGTAAACGAAGAGCCAGCCTACACAGGACTATTGGCTACAGCAGGCGATCAAGCAGCACCAACTATTGAAAAACCTGAGTATCAGATTGGTCAATTGGGCCAAGGAAAACTTGCAGAATCTAAAACTTCAGTTTCAACAGAAGATCAGAAGAGATTGCCAGAAACGGGAGAAAGCCAATCTGATACAGCTATCTTCCTAGCTAGCATCAGTCTCGCTTTATCTGCTGCTGTCCTTGCGACAAAACGTAAAAAAAATTAAAGAAGACTGGATTTTAGAATTTACCGGAACTAGAATTCAGACAGAAATAACTTAGTTGGAGAGAGCCTCTAGGTTCTCTCCATTTTTAAATGGGAAATGAGACCGCTTACTGTAATAAGTGGATGAAAGGAATAGGAGAAAAATGGATAGACATTTTTTTGAAAGACGCTGTCACTATAGTATTCGAAAATTTGCAATTGGTGCAGCCTCTGTAATGATCGGTGCTAGTATCTTTGGTGCAAATGTAGTGCAAGCTGCAGAGACAGTTGGAACACCTGAGAAAGAAGGAACAATCACACAAGCTCAGCCACTAGATAAGTTGCCGGACGATTTAGCAGCTGTTTTAAAGAAAGCTGAATCAGAGGCAACGGCAGATACAGGTCATGAAGAAAATCATGAAAATACTGCAGGAACAAGTCCTGCAGCAACTGAAGAAACAAGCCCAGCAACAACTCCAACAGCTCCCAAACCAGCTGAGACTCTGAAGCCGGTTGAAACACCAAAAGCAGATTCTAAACCTGTAGAACCAGCTACACCTACAATCAAACCAGTTGAAAAGCAAATTGAAGATAGAGAAGATCGTAACCACTTAGAAGGTGTCACTGTCCAAGCAAACGACTCAGAAACTGGTACTCCTTTTACTGCTGACAAGGCAGTAGATGGGGATCCTGATACTCGTTGGGCAACAAATCCAAATATTAACAAACCAACTTTCGAATTAACTCTTCCCAAGACTACACTTATTAGACATGTGGAAATTGATTGGGATCGTCGCGTTCGTAATGGTCAAAATGATCCAAATATCAAATCTTGGAGCCTCTACTATGCAGGTCAAGATGATGTAAATGCTAGTGGAGAAAAACAATGGAAGCTAGCTCATACCAAGACTGGAGAACCTGTTTTAGATGAGAAAGTTGACTTAGCTAATAGTATTCAAGCTAAATATCTCAAGTTAGAAATCAATGACTATCAAGCGGGCACAATGGGCTGGAGAAACGTTGGTATTCAAGAAATTCGAGCTTATTCGAATATTCCTGATACAAGTAAGGTAACGGATATCCGTCAGGTTACAGAATTGACTGTAGCTAAAGACGGAGAGTCTCTTGTCTTGCCAACTCTACCAGGAAAGGTCAGTCTTATCGGTAGCAACAAACAAGGTGTGATTGACCTTCAAAATCACATTTATAAGCCTCTGACTGATCAACGCGTTAAGGTTATGGTAGAGCAAATTAAAGATTCACATACCTTTACTAAAGAATTTGAAGTAGTCATCAAGGGGTTACATCAGGATGAAGGTGTGGGTGTCAAACCAAAAGTAGCACCAGCTGTTCAACAATGGTATGGAAAAGAAGGTCAATCTTCTATCACTTCAGATACAGTTCTTGCGACAGGAGATTCAGGCTTTGATCAGGCTGCAACCTTCTACCAGTCAGACCTTGCAAGCCGTGGATTGGAACTTGCGACAGGTGACAAGCAGGCTCAAAAACGAATCGAGTTTAAAAAGGTTGAAAATAAGGGTTATGGTAAGGAAGGTTATGGAATCACTATCCAAGATGGTGTCATTACCATCGAAGCTGCAACGAACAAAGGAGCCTTCTACGCCACTCGTACTCTTCTTCAAATGGGGGAAAGTAATCTCCAAAATGGAGAAATTCGTGATTTCCCAAGCTTCAGTCACCGTGGCTTTATGCTAGATACAGGTCGTAAATTTATTCCTTATGATGCCCTTGTAGACATCATGCTCAACATGGCTTACTACAAGATGAACGACTTGCAGTTGCACCTCAACGATAACTATATCTTCCTAAAGGAACACTTAGCAGGTAAGAACTTAACACAAGAAGAAGAGCTTAAATATGTTCTAGAACATGCTAAGACGGGTTTCCGTGTAGAGACAGATATTGTCGGTAAGAATGGTCAAAAATTAACATCAGATGAGCACTATACTAAAGAAGAGATGCAAAACCTGATTAAACTTGCTAAGGCCTTGCATATCAATCTAGTACCTGAAATTGACACACCAGGTCATGCTCTGTCATTTGTCAAAGTTCGTCCAGACCTCATGTATCAAGGTAGCCTGAGCGATTACAGAGGTAAACATAACGTAGAGCGCGTAGCTATGCTCGATCTAGATAATAAATACGATGAAACGCTGGCTTTTGTCAAATCAGTTTATGACAAACTTCTTGATGGTCCAGATGCACCACTTCATGGGATATCTACTGTTCATATCGGAACGGATGAATACTACGGAAGTAGAGAAAGCTATCGTCGTTATGTCAATGACCTTATTAAATACATTAAAGGGAAAGGCTATACACCTCGTATTTGGGGATCGCTCAGTGCGAAACGAGGTAAAACAGCTGTTGATTGGAAAGATGTAGAAGTTGATATCTGGAGTATTGGCTGGCAGCAACCAAAAGAAGCTATTGCTCAGGGAGCTAAGATTATTAATATCACAGATATCCCAACATATAGCGTTCCGAATGGAGATAATCGTCAAGCTGCTTATGGTGATTATGCTAACTATGAAACTCAATATAATGGTTGGACACCAAACGATTTCCGAACAGGTCATGGTCCACTTCTAGAAGCATCAAATCCAAATGTAATTGGTGGTGGCCACGCAGTTTGGAATGACAATATCGACCTTCATGAGACAGGTTTGACATCTTATGATATCTTTAAACGCTTCTTCAAGAGCATGCAAACAACTGCAGAACGCACTTGGGGATCTGACCGTGCGGCAGCGACATTTGCAGAACGTATCCTACCAGCGAGCCCTTATGCGCCACAGTCAAATCCTGACAGAGCGATTAATCAAAGTGATTTGTTTACTATCAATCCTGAAACTGTGAAGAATTATGCAAGTAAGAAGGTGAAGACAAGCGATCAGGGATTGGCTTTTGAGAAAGATAGCAGTATCGAAGGTCTGGCAGGTGACGTCGGTCCAAGTCATGTCTTGAAGTTTGATGTAACTGTCACTGGAGACGGTGAACAAACCTTCTCAACAAGTGGAGATAACCGTATCTATCTAGCTGATAAAGACGGCTATCTTGCTTATCAATTTGAACAGTTCCATATCCAATTCAAGAAAAAACTTGAAAAGAACAAACGTTATCAAATCTCTATTGTGACCAAACCACAATCAACGGAATTCTATGTAGATGGTGAGAAGATTGAACGTATCGCAAATCCAGCTCACCCTCGCTTTGCCCACAATAGCTTGGTTCTACCGCTTGAAAGCATCGGTGGGTTCAAAGGAATTTTACATAGTGCAGAGTTGACAGATAAACCATTTGTAAATCCTCGTTTGATTCCAACAGATCATTTCACAGTTTCTGCAACTAGTCAAGAAACACCAGGAACAGCGACTGAAGGCACTGTTGAAAAAGCCTTTGACAATGATCCAAACACCTTCTGGCATACTAAATGGACTGGTGATACTGCTCCGTACACTCTTTCTATGACCTTGAAAGAAGCAGAAAAAGTCAATGGTTTGACTTATCTCCCACGTCTAGGTGGTGGAAATGGAGTCGTGACTCGCTACGAGATCTATGCACAAAAAGATGGCCAAATGGTCAAGGTTTCAGAAGGAAACTGGGACAACAATACCCAAGAAAAAACAGTCAACTTTGCTCCTGTTCAGACTAACAAGGTTGAGTTGAAAGTTCTAGCAGGTGTTGGGGGCTTTGCAAGTGCAGCTGAAGTTCATCTATTGAAACCTATCAAAGAGGGACAAGAAACACCAGAAACAGAACAACCATCTACACCTGAAACTCCAAAGGTAGAGCAAATAGGTGATGGAACAGTTGAATTGGCGGATCAATTCACTGCAAGCAAACCAGCTAGCGAAGATAGCATTGCGGCTGCCAGCAAGAGCGCAGATTATCTCAAGAAAGAGTACAAGGTCTTTCCAACTCCACAAAAAGTGACTTATGGAGAAGGAGTAACAGCTCTTCGTAAGCAAGTCAATTTGGTAATGGGAGATCAACTCGATGTCTATACTCGTAATCGCTTGAAGAGTGTCTTGCAGGACAATCAAGTATCCTACACTACTAGTCAATCAGCAGTTGCTGGCGCAACGAATATCTATCTTGGAGTACATGGACGCGGATCACAAGCAGAACAAAACTTATCTAACGTTTCAGCGGGTCTCTTTGACAAGATTGATGCTTATGCTCTGACCATCAAGGACAACTCAATTTCCATCGTCGGAAAAGACACAGATGCGGTCTTCTATGGTTTGACAACCTTGAAACACATGCTCAAGGAAAGTCAAGTTCCAGTTCTTCGCAATGTGACAGTTGAAGACTACGCTGAAATCAAGAACCGTGGTTTCATCGAAGGTTACTATGGAAATCCATGGTCTAATGCAGATCGTGCTGAACTCATGCGTTTTGGTGGCGATTTGAAATTGACCCAATACTTCTTCGCACCAAAAGATGATCCATACCACAACAAGAAATGGCGTGAACTTTACCCAGAAGAAAAACTAGCTGAAATTCGTGAACTTGCTCGCGTCGGAAATCAAAGTAAAACTCGCTATGTATGGACCATCCATCCATTCATGAACAACCGTATCCGCTTTGGTAATGAAGCGCATTACCAAGAAGATTTGGCAACCATCAAGGCCAAATTTACCCAGTTGATGAAAGTGGGTGTCCGTGAATTTGGTATTCTAGCCGATGATGCACCAAGCCCAGTTGGAGGCTACAATAGCTACAACCGCTTGATGCAGGATATGAGCAACTGGTTGACAGAAATGCAAGGAACTTATAGCGGTCTTCGCAAAGAAATGATCTTTGTACCTGGTCAGTATTGGGGTAATGGGCGTGAAGCAGAGTTGAAATCTCTAAATGAAAATCTTCCAAGTTCAACCTCTATGACCTTGACGGGTGGTAAGATTTGGGGTGAAGTTTCTGAAGGCTTCCTATCAACTCTCAAGAACAATCTAACTGCAGGTGGTAAAACTTATCGTCCAGTATCACTTTGGGTGAACTGGCCAGTTACAGATAACTCTAAACAACACTTGATTCTAGGTGGTGGTGAGAAATTCCTTCATCCAAATGTGGATCCGAGCTTGCTGTCTGGTATCATGTTGAATCCAATGCAACAGTCTGAACCATCTAAGATTGCCCTCTTTGCTGGAGCTCAATATACATGGAAACAGTGGAAATCAGAAGAAGAAGCTAAGAAACTCAATGACGTTGCCTTCAACTTTGTTGAAAATGGTCATTTTGAAGATAGCAAGGTATCAGCAGCCTTCCGCGAACTTGGTAAGCATATGATCAACCAAAATATGGACGGTCGTGTCGTTAAACTAGAAGAATCGGTTGAATTAGCTCCAAAATTGACAGACTTCATGACTAAGCTCAAAGCGGGTCAGGATGTAACTGCAGAGCGTACAGCCTTGCGTGCAGAATTTGCCAAGATTAAAGAAGCAGCTCAACTTTATAAAGCATCTGGTGATGAAAAGATGCGTGCTCAAATCCATTATTGGTTGGACAATACTATTGACCAAATGGATGCCTTGAGTGCTCTCCTTGATGGTACAGAAGCTATTGCTACAAATGACTCTGCAAAACTTTGGGATAGCTACTATAAGGGGTTGAAACTATATGAACAGTCTCAAACTCATACTTTCCATTATGTAGACCATGACGAAAAAGCTGAGTTAGGTGTTCAACATATCCGTCCATTCTTGCTTGGACTGCGTGAAATCTTGGCAACAGAAGTTCAAAAAGCCTTGCATCCTGACCAAGTGATTAGTACCTTTATCACGAACCGTACAGGTGTAGAAGGCGGACTTGCTGAGGTGACTGATGGAGATTTGGGAACTCATGCATTGATCAAATCGCCAAACAGTATCAAGACTGGTGATTACATTGGCTTGAAATTTAACAAAGCTGTTCCACTCCAAAACTTGACCTTTGCAATGGGAACTCAAGCAAATCCTCGTGATACCTTTAACAATGCTAAGGTTGAGTATCTCAATGAAAATGATGAGTGGGTAACACTTTCAGAACCAAGCTACACTGGAAATGAACCACTGCTTAAATATGAAAAACTCAATATTCGTGCTAAGGCTGTTCGAATGATTGCGACTTCAGATCGTGATAATACTTGGTTTGCTGTCCGAGAAATCGCTGTTAACCGCCCTGTAGAAGTTACTCATGCTAAACAGGTAGCTACTGTGACGATTAGTCCAAATCTTATGTACAAGTACAATACGACAGTTGGTCAGATTACAGACGGTCGTGACAATACAGAAGCAATGCTTGCAAATGCTGATCGAACGGATACAACTCCAGTAAATAGTTGGGTACAACTAGACTTAGGTGAAGTCAAACCTGTGACTAAGGTTCGTCTCCACCAAGGTTCAGGAGATAAATTGGTAGAAGGTGTTCTTGAATATTCTGCAGATGGTAACTCATGGCAAGAATTGGATCGCTTGACTGGTGAACAAACCAAAGAAATCGAAACTCCAATTTCAGCTCGATATGTTCGTATTCGCAATACTAAGAACATCAACTTATGGTGGCGTATCGCTGATTTCTCAGTTGAAACACGTACAGGTAATAGTCAATTGACTGATACAAATGTTGAAAACTTGAAGTCAACTCCAGTTTATGACAGTCTAGGCCGTTATGACCTGCAAATTCCGAGCGGAACAAAACTTCCAGCTAAGAGTTACTTGGGTATGAAACTTGATCGTCTTCACCAAGCTGAAAGCATTCAAGCAGTTGGTACAGAAAATCCATCCCTCAACTTGGAATACTCTCCAAATGCCCAAGAATGGTATCCAGCTGTTCAAGTGACTGATAAGTCCTTGGTACGTTATGTTCGTTTGGTTAATAAGACTGATCAAGAACAAGCAGTGACAGCAACATCTCTACTTGTTCAGACAAAAGAAGTTCAACCAACAACACTTGATTCTACATCAATGGGAATTCACCCAACATACGGTAGAAATGACGTTCGTAAGCTCAAGAACTTGGATCAATTATTCGACGGAGTTTACAATAACTTTGTAGAGTTTTCAGACTATGCTCGTAAAGATGGTCATATCACTCTTAAACTTGGTAGTGAACGTGACATCAAGAAGATTAGAGCATATATCCAAGACGGCACTCAAAACTATCTTCGTGATGGTAAGATTCAAGTCAGTCAAGATGGCAAGACTTGGACAGATCTTGTGACAGTTGGTGATGGTGTTGCCAATGAAACACGTGATGATTCCTTGACAGATGGTTGGACACATGATTCTAAGATGCCAGGAAACCGCTATATTGAGGGTGAACTTTCAAGCCCAGTTAAAGCCAACTATCTCCGTGTTCTATATACAGCAGACTATAATGCTCGTTTTGTAGGCTTCACTGAGTTGGTAATCAATGATGGTGAATTTGTGAAACCAATTAATGATCCAACTGTAGAAGGAAACAGCGGTGAAAGCCAAGGTAACCTCTACACCAATCTCGTAGATGGTAAAGTACTGACTAGCTACAAGGCTGAGAAAGAGCAAGGTGAGCTTGTTTACCACTTGTCAGAACCGACAGATGTCAACCATATCCGACTTGTTTCAAGTCTTCCGCAAGGAGTGAAGGTCCGAGTATTGGCTCGAACTCTTAAATCAGATAAAAGAAATTCTTGGTCAGAAATAGGTGAGATTACCTCAAGCTTCCAAACATTTGCTGTCCGAGATAAATCTCCATTATTGGATGTGAAACTTGTTTGGGAAGGTGGCAAACCAGAGTTCTACGAAATGACGACATTCCACCAAGAACTTCCAGAAGAACCAGTCAAACCAGCTCCAACTACAAGTAAGGGTGATGAACCAGCTTCAGTAGTAGAAGTACCAGAATTTACTGGTGGAGTGAGTGGTATCGAAGCCGCTGTTCATGAAGTTCCAGAGTATACTGAAGCTATTGGCATAGCAGGAGATGATGTGGTTCCAGTAGTAGAAGGGCTAGAATTCAAAGGCGGAGTAAACGCAGTTGAGGCAGCTACCCATGAAGTTCCAGAGTATACTGAATCTATGGGAGACCCAAGCAAGCTACCATCACCAGTAGTAGAAGTACCAGAATTTACCGGTGGAGTAAATGGTGTCGAAGCCGCTGTTCATGAAGTACCAGAATATAAAGGAACAGCAAGCTATCAAGCAACTCCAACAGAGGAAAACTTGGAAGATTCGGTTGATAAAGTTGATGGAGATAAGATGAGCAGTGGCAATAGTAATGTTGAAACTACTGTTGAAGAGTCCGATGAATTTGCAAGTGCATCAGTGAAAACGGATCAAGCCCAAAAACAAGAACAACCACAATCGTCGATTTCTAAAGTTAAAGATCAACTTCCAGCAACAGGTGGAAAAGAATCAGCTGCTTTAGCCTTGTTAGGTGGTCTTGGATTAGTTCTCTCTGCCGCTTTTGTCAAAAAAGGGAAAAAGGATTAAGAATTCGAAAAAGAGTTATTCAATAATCCTAGATAAACATTAATGTCACAATAAAACCACACAGTGATTTCAGTCTTGAGAATCATCAAGCTGAAAGAAACACTGTGTGGTTTTTGAATAGTTGATAGTTTATACCCAATGAAAATCAAAGAGCAAACTAGAAAGCTAGTTGCAGGTTGCTCAAAACACTGTTTTGAGGTTGCAGATGGAAGCTGATGCGGTTTGAAGAGATTTTAGAAGAGTGTTAGGACTAGATTCTTTACCAATTGTTAAGATTTTCGTTATAGGATACTTACTCCCTCTTTTTTGTTATATTAAAATCACAAAAAAGATTGCAATTTCTTGCTCATTTTGATATATTTAACATATACAAAAAAACAAACTTGATGCTTAGTTGTGTATCCAGAAGGAGGTTATTTTTCTAAAAAGTAAACGCTTACTTAGCATCAAGGGAAAGAAAAGAGGATTTTAATGAAGAAAAGACTTTTCGATAAACGTTACCATTATAGCATTCGTAAATTTGCTATAGGTGCGGCCTCTGTGATGATTGGGGCTAGTATATTTGGCTTGTCAGCTGTACAGGCTGAGGACTTGTCTGCATCCAATACTCAAACAGAAGGAACAACGATTCATCAAGCCCAACCTTTAGATAAGCTTCCTGATGATGTGGCAGCTGCTATAGCAAAGGCTGATGGGAATGGTGGACGTGAGTTCGTAAAACCAAAAGTTGAGACAACAGAAAACAATGAAAGTAAGGATACAGAGTCTGCTAAAACTGTTAATGAAGGTAACCATGAATTGGTTAGTCCTAAAGTTGAAACTCCAAATAAGGTAGGAGAAGAAAACGAAGCTGAAGAGACAAATCCAAAGACTGTGGAAGATGGTCCGAAGTCTACAGCAGATGAAACAGATGTAAAAGAGGATACTAAGAAAATTTCAGAAAAGGATCAGGTAAAATCGACTGCAGATCTCAAACCTTCGTCTGAAAAAACGCAAGCGCTTTCTAAAGACTTAAGTGAAGCGGATGTTGAAAAAGAGAAGCAGCTATTATCGGAGCGAAAACAAGATTTTAATAAAGATTGGTATTTTAAACTAAATGCCCAAGGAGATTTTTCAAAAAAAGATGTGGATGTTCATGATTGGTCTAAATTGAATCTTCCTCATGATTGGAGTATTTATTTTGACTTTGATCACAAATCTCCCGCGCGTAATGAAGGTGGCCAGTTAAATGGTGGAATAGCTTGGTATCGTAAGACTTTTACAGTTAATGAAGCAGATAAGAACAAGGATGTTCGTATTAATTTTGATGGTGTTTACATGGATTCTAAGGTTTATGTAAATGGTAAATTTGTAGGCCATTATCCAAGTGGTTACAATCATTTTTCTTATGATATTACAGAATTTTTGAATAAGGATGGCAGTGAAAATTCAATTACTGTTCAAGTGACAAATAAGCAACCAAGTAGTCGTTGGTATTCTGGAAGTGGGATTTATCGTGATGTAACCCTTAGTTATCGTGATAAAGTCCATGTTGCCGAAAATGGTAATCATATCACCACTCCAAAACTTGCTGAGCAAAAAGAAGGGAATGTTGAAACACAAGTTCAAAGTAAGATTAAAAATACGAATAAGAAGGCTGCTAAAGTCTTTGTGGAACAACAGATTTTCACTAAGGAAGGTAAGGCTGTTTCAGAATTAGTTCGTTCTGAAACGAAGAATTTATCAGAAAATGAAGTTGCAGATTTCAGACAAACAATCCTAGTTAATAAACCAACTCTTTGGACGACAAAAAGTTATCATCCTCAACTGTATGTGCTGAAAACAAAGGTTTATAAAGAAGGTCAACTAGTTGATGTAACAGAAGATACATTTGGTTACCGTTATTTCAATTGGACTGCTAAGGAAGGTTTCTCTCTGAATGGTGAACGCATGAAATTCCACGGGGTAAGTATTCACCATGATAATGGAGCCTTGGGTGCAGAAGAGAACTATAAGGCTACCTATCGTAAATTAAAACTCTTGAAAGATATGGGGGTTAACTCTATTCGAACAACCCACAATCCAGCTAGCCCTCAGTTGCTTGATGCTGCGGCTAGTTTAGGTCTTTTGGTTCAAGAGGAAGCTTTTGATACCTGGTATGGTGGCAAGAAGACTTACGACTATGGACGGTTCTTTGATCAAGATGCAACTCATCCTGAAGCTAAGAAAGGTGAGAAGTGGTCTGATTTTGATCTTAGAACAATGGTAGAACGTGATAAGAACAATCCTTCTATTGTGATGTGGTCTCTTGGAAATGAGGTAGAGGAGGCAAATGGTAGTCCTCGTTCTATTGAAACTGCTAAACGTTTGAAGGCTGTTATCAAAGCGATTGATACTGAGCGTTACGTAACCATGGGTGAAAATAAATTTAGTCGTGCATCTACAGGTGATTTCTTGAAAGTTGCAGAAATTATGGATGCTGTGGGTATGAACTATGGAGAACGCAATTATGATGCTGTTCGTAGAGCTCATCCAGATTGGCTCATTTATGGTTCTGAAACCTCTTCAGCGACAAGAACGCGTGATTCTTATTACAATCCTGCTCAAATCCTTGGACATGATAATAGTCCAAATCGTCATTATGAACAATCTGATTATGGTAATGACCGTGTTGGATGGGGAAGAACAGCTACTGAATCATGGACTTTTGATCGTGATCATGCTGGATATGCTGGACAATTTATTTGGACAGGAATTGACTATATCGGTGAACCAACGCCATGGCATAATCAGGATAGTACACCTGTGAAAAGTTCCTACTTTGGTATCATTGATACAGCTGGTTTACCAAAGAATGATTTCTACCTTTACCGTAGTGAATGGTATAGTGCTAAAGAAAAACCAACTGTTCGCATTTTACCACATTGGAATTGGACTGAAGAAACTCTTAAGGAACGCAAGATGCTGGTTGATGGAAAGGTTCCAGTTCGTACTTTCTCAAATGCTGCAAGCGTCGAATTGTTCTTAAATGGAGAGTCGCTCGGCAAAAAGGAATTTACTAAGAAAACGACAGAAGATGGACGTTCATATCATGAGGGAGCTAAACCAAGTGAATTGTATCTTGAGTGGCTTGTAAAGTACCAACCAGGTACACTGACTGCTATTGCTCGAGATGAAAATGGCAACGAAATTGCGCGTGATAGTGTGACAACTGCAGGGGAACCAGCAAGAGTTCGTCTGACTAAAGAAGAACATGTTATCACTGCAGATGGAAAAGATCTATCCTACATCCATTACGAAATTGTTGATGGCGATGGGAATGTGGTTCCGACAGCTAACAATCTTGTTCATTTTAATCTTCATGGTCAGGGACAGATTGTTGGTGTGGATAATGGAGAGCAAGCTAGTCGTGAGCGCTACAAAGCTCAAGCAGATGGAACATGGCAAAGACGTGCTTTCAATGGTAAAGGAGTTGTCATTGTAAAATCAACAGAAAAAGAAGGTAAATTTACTCTTTATGCAGATTCTGCTGGTTTAACTTCTGATAGCGCAACGGTCGCAACTGTGTCTGGTAAGACAGAAAACCGTCATTTTGTAGCCTTTGCTCCTGTAAAAGCAACAACTGATGTGACTACAAATCCTGAATTGCCTCAAACAGTAACAGCTATTTATAGCGACGGTAGTGTTGAGGAAAAGACTGTAACATGGGACGTGCCAGCTGACTTGCTTACAAGTGCAGGTGAGAAAAAAGTATCTGGACGTGTAGAAGGTTTGGAAAGCAAAGCTGAGGCCCTTGTAAAAGTGATTGCTTTAGATAGATGGTTACCAAAAGTTGCTACAGTACCAGTTGGTACAACTGCAACTGATTTGGATAAAACGGTCACAGCTGTTCTGACAGATGGTAGCTTGATTGATACTGATGTTGTTTCTTGGACCTTGAAAGATCCTGCTGCTTTGAACAAGGAAGGGGGCCGTACGGAGGCTACTGGTAAATTGGTAGATGACGACCGTGAAGTGACTGCAACCTTTATCGCAAGCAATAAGGAAACAACAAGTAGCATTACAGGACTTACTGTTGGGGATAAAGCTCTTGAGAACTTTGAGTCTGGCAAGACTTATTATCGTGTATCTCTTCCTTACACTGGAACAATTCCAAGTGTTGGGGCTCAGACTACTGGTTATCAAGTAACTGTTCAGCAAGCTTCTGCTGATAATGGTTATCAGGCTTCGGTCTTCTTGAGTGACCAAAAGGGTGACTTGGTTCAAACTTACCTAATTCAGTTTGTGAAGGAAGCTCCTGCCTTGAAACGTTTGGAAGTAGTTGTGGAAGGAAAAGAAACTGCTACTGAAGATCAGGTCTTAATTTATCGTGTCATTGGTAGTTATGAGGATGGTTCTCAAACAGAATTTTCAGCTTCAGATATTCACCTAGAAGCTAAATCATCTGATGGTGGGCATCTTGAGGCGAATGGACAGAACTTGTTGCTCTATACTAAGGGAAGAGTGACTTTGACACCTCGAATCGATAATCAAACAGAGAAAACAGAATCTGTAACCACTGAAGTGGTGATTAAAGAAAATAAAGTCAGCAAGAAGATTGTGAAACTGCATCCTGTATCTGTTTCTACAGACATTAATCAGAAACCGAATCTACCTAAAGAAGTTGGAGCAGAATTTGATAAGGGTTTGCCACGCAAAGTATCTGTAACTTGGGACAAGGTAGATGAAAAAGAATTGGGGCATTATCATAGCTTTACCATTAAAGGACATGTAGAAGGTACAGATATTGAGGCTCAAGCAACGGTGACTGTTGAAGGCTTGCAAGTTGCAGAGGAAATCAGCCTTACTCTTCCTAAGGGTGAGACAGTTCAATTACCAGCTAATGTTCGTGCTTACCATTCTAACGGAACAACTATCTACAAAGATGTGGTTTGGGATCAGGTTCCAGCCAACTTTAGTCAAACTGAAGGAGTCTATGAAATCAATGGTCGTTTAGTTGATAGCAATCTGACCACTAAAGTTCATGTTCGAGTGTCTAGTCAAGTTGTTGCTGGAAATAATATCTCTAAACAATGGACAGGTTCGCAATTGCCAGCTGCCATTGTATCCAATACAGGAGGAGATGACTCAGCTAATGCCTTGAACGACCTGACTGTGTCAAGAACGATAACAGACGCTAAAAATAGATGGACTACTTGGAGAACAAATACTGATAATGATTGGGCTTCTATCTTGTTTGGTAATTCAGGAGACTTGACGAAACGTTTTGTCAATAATTTATCAGTTGATTTCTATACTGATGGAGCAATTGGTCTTCCAAAAGAATATGTAGTTGAATATTATGTAGGTAAAGAAATTCCTGATTTACCAAGTGATGTCAGTCATGCGCAACGAGATAGCAATCATCCATTTAATAATCCAGACAATTGGAAAGCAGTTGAAAACTTACATGCTCCAAGTCAGCTATCTGCAACTCAAACAAATCACTTCACATTTGACAAGGTAGAAACCTATGCTGTTCGTATTCGCATGAAGAAGGCTGATGGAACTTCAGGTGTTGGTCTGACAGAGCTAACTGTCCTTGGAAACAAGGTCTTAAGCTCTACAAGTTCAGAGATTTCTATCAAGGTAGATGGTAAGGATCTTGAACACTTTAATCCATCTAAGACTGATTACTATATTCCTCAATCTAGCAAAGAAATCACTGCAACAGCTAGCAATAATGGTTTGGTAACAGTTGTGCCTGCAACTAGTCCAAAAGGTGCAACACGTCTCATCTTAAAAGCAGAAGATGGTACGGTATTGAAAGAATATCGAATCTTCCGCAATGATGAGAGAGAAACTAGTCAACCTCTTGCTGCAGAAAATAGTGCTAAAATCTTGAACGTTGGAGACAATCTTCAACTTCCTTCAGAAGTAAGTGTTTATTACCCAACTTTAACTACTTGGACTACAGATAAACTTGTAGTGAAGTGGGATGCTATTCCTGAACATGCAACAGAGCATGAAGGAACATTTGAAGTTAGCGGTCATGTCATTGGTACAAATCTAACCACTAAAATGCAGGTGACAGTTGTTTCTAAAGGAAATCAAGTCATTTCAGAAAATCCAAGCAACAATGAAACGGATTCTAAAGCCTTTGCTTCGACAACGAACGATACACAAGCAGCTTCACATGATAGAATTTTCTATATCAATGATGGAAAATACAATGAAGATGGACGTTGGACAAACTGGTCTCGTACTCCGAAAAATGAAGAAACTTCTGTCGGACTATTCTTTAAGAAGGACGGTAAAATTGCCTCCCAGTCTATTGGAAAAGTAGCCATTCAGTTCTTTAAAGATAGTGGAACAGATGCCCCAGAGAAAATGGTTCTAGAAAGATATATTGGTCCTGCCTTTACAGAACCAAGTACGATTTCTCGTTATGAAGAAAATGCTGACCACCCATTCAACAAGGCAGAAAATTGGGCACCAATTCCTTATAAAACTTCTGGAGAATTAGTAGCTGGGAAACCAATCGAGTTTAACTTTGATCCGATTCAAGCGACAGCTATTCGTGCTCGAATGACTCGTAAGTCGACTACTAACGGGCTAGCAGTAGTCGAATTTACAGCCTACTCTGCAGGCAAGGGAGCAGAAGTCGAAACACCGTCAGCGACTATTTCAATCGATGGAAAAGCATTGGAAAACTTTGATCCAAATGTGACAGAGTACACCCTAACAACAATGGGAACTAAACCAAAAGTCACTGCGACAACTAGTGGACATGGAGTAGTCACGGTAGTGGATCATGGAAATACAAATCTTCCAACACTTGTTCGTCTTGTTTCCAAAGATGGAAATCTGGTGAAAGAATATCGTTTACACTTTAAGTCTACCTTCCAAACAACACCGACAGAAGGCGTTAAGGACTTAGTTGCAGAAGTTCTAAGCTTGGAAATTGAAAAGACTCCACTTCCGTTTAAAGAAGTTATTCGTGAAACCCCTGAGCTTGCTCAAGGTAAACGTCGTGTAGTTTCTGAAGGACAAGCTGGAGAAAAAGTTGACTATATTCAAGTATCAGGAACTAATAGAACTCTTGTTCATTCTGAACAAAGAAAAGCTCAAGATTGTATTATTGAGGTAGGAGTAAAACCATCTATTTCAAATAGTAAGGGTGAGGAACCTGCGCCAGTAAACGAAGTTCCAGAATTCAAAGGCAGTGCTAACTTTGTAGAAGCATTGGTTAATGAATTCCCTGAATTTAAGGGAGGTGTTAACTTTGTTGAAGGAGCAGTTAACGATAGTTCAAAATACACAGGGAAACAATCAACAGTAGGAAATCAGGAAGCACCAGTTCGTGAGAAAGCAGAGCATCCAGTACAGAACCTAGCTAATAACCAGAATACCGAACGAAAGGCTTTATCAGTCAAAGCAAATCAAAATAGCTTGCCAGAAACTGGTGAGAGAGAATCTGATATAGCAATCTTCTTAGCAGGTGTTAGCTTGACTTTGTCAGCAGCACTATTGACTACAAAACGCAAAGAAGATTAGACTTTATTTCTAAACTATTTTTATTTGCATAGATTGATCGAGGATTAAAAATTGAATCGATAAATGAATAGGTATACTATGAAATAAAGCCTCAATTTGAGGAGAAAATAAAGCAATTTTTCCAACAACAAAACGCATCCTATCAGGTTTTGAATGAGTCTGATAGGATGTGTTTTTCTAATTTTATAGTAGATTGAAATAGAAGATGAACAAATCGATCAGCGAACTTATAATATATTGAAATAATAAATGAGTAAATTGATTGAAAAAATCAAATTAATTTCTAGAAATATTTTGGCAATCATAGTGTACTATTCTAGATTAAATATACTATAAAGGACATTCCAGAATTCCATGCTTTAGACCGGACTGTTGAGTTAGGTATGAAAAAAACACCCAAACGGGTGGCAAAGAGTCATAAAATATCTTTACTTAATCGCATTAAGCAAGTCTTCCGCTTGTTTTTCAAGTGAGCTTAGAACTGTTTCTTCAAGAACCAATTTTCCATCTGCCCAAGCAGAGTCATTAACACGTGCAGCAGTGAAATCACCAACTACTTGTGTACGGATAAATGGCAAGAGGTCTTTGTAAATAGCGAAGAGTTGATCGTGACCTGCATTAGCTACAGATGATACGGTGACAAACTTGTCTTGAAGGGCAGAAGCGCCACGTGTATCAGATAAGTCAAGGGCACGAGATAGCCAATCAAGCAAGTTTTTCACTGTTCCAGGGATAGAGAAATTGTAGACTGGAGAGAAGATCCAGATAGCATCCGCAGCGAGAACCTCTTCACGAGCAGCAGCTACAGCTGGATGAGTTGGAACTTCCAAATCTTGGCTGAAGAGAGGAAAGGCTGAATAATCAAGGTAGCTAACTTCTGCTTTACCAGCAAGTGCTTTCTCAGCTTCGAGCGCCATTTGGTGGTTGAAAGAGCCTTGACGTAGTGATCCGATGATAAATAATACTTTTTTAGACATGATGTGTCTCCTTTTTCTTAAATTTCCGAGAACTCTCTCGATGTTATAAAATATATTACAACAAAACAAAGGGACTTGCAAGAAATCTGCTCAGAGTTTATTTGAAAATTATAAAATTACAGAAGCTCTAGTCAGTTGTCACTGGAAAAGTAAGAACTGTTTCTCTTAGATTACGGGTTTCATTTGATTTTCGAAGAGTATTCCTATATTCTCTTGTAATATGATGACATAAGTGCTAAAATAAACAAGAAAACTCGCAATAGAAACCGCAGAACAGCTATTTTCCGGTATCATTTCATAAACAATTAAACGAAAATAATGGCATTTTAAGAATGCTTCTCAAAGGGGTGGAGATCATGTAAGACACAGATTAACAAGTGACGGACAAAAGAAATAATAATACACTTGTTAAAGGAGAAAAAATGTTAATAAGAAATTATCGGAAAAATATTGGCCTGATGGCCGGAGTTGAGTTTTTTGCATTTTTAGGGATTACCAGTTTTTGGATTCTCTTTCTCAGTCAAAACGGAATGTCTCTTTGGCAGATTGGCCTTCTGGAAAGTATCTTTCATGCGACCAGTCTTCTCTGTGAAATTCCATCTGGTATGTTAGCTGACCGCTATTCTTATAAGACCAACCTTTATTTAAGTCGTATAGCAGGGATTGTGTCTTCTATTCTTATGTTGGCTGGGCAGGGAAATTTTTGGATTTATGCCTTAGCGATGGCGGTAAGTGCCTTGTCTTATAATTTTGATTCAGGCACAAGCGCAGCAATGGTCTATGACTCGGCTGTAGAGGCTGGACTAAAGGAGCGTTACTTATCTATTTCAAGTTTTATGTCAGGAGTAGCAGAAGGAACTCGGTCTTTGGGGACAGTGTTGGCGGGATTTTTTGTCCATGGTCAATTGCACCTGACCTACTATATCATGATTGCGACTTCTATCATAGTTATTTTCCTGATTTGGATGCTGAAAGAACCCAGTGTCAAGCTAGAAAAAGCTGATAGTGTGACCATGAAACAGATTATTTGGACTGTTAAGGATGAGTTGAAGCGAAATCCCATGCTATTCAACTGGATGATTTTGTCTCAGATTGTCGGAACACTCATGTGCATGTTTTACTTTTACTATCAAAATCAGTTACCAGATTTAAGTGGTTGGCAAATTTCAGCAGTTATGCTACTTGGTAGTCTCTTGAATATCGTCGCAGTCTATTTAGCGAGTAAGATTGGAAAGAAATATGCCGCCTTGAAGCTTTTCCCTGTCCTTGTCCTGCTGACTGGAGTTACCTACCTGCTGTCCTACTTTGGGACACCTCTAATCTATATTTTGATTTATTTGATTAGTAATGCTCTATATGCTCTTTTTCAGCCGATTTTTGACAATGATTTGCAAGAGCGTCTTCCAAGTGAAGTAAGGGCAACCATGCTGAGTGTCTACTCTATGATGTTTAGCTTGAGTATGATTGTGTTTTTCCCACTGACAGGCTGGTTGATTGATCATTTAGGCTTTGTAGTAACATTTCTTTATCTAGGATTATTTTTAGTCATGATTAGCCTTCTACTGCCTGTATTTTTAGGAAAAATGGCTAAAAGAATAGATGATAAAATAATTCCATAGATCAAAAGAACTTCTAAAAACTTGAGTGTCAAGCTCAGGTTTTTTAATATGTTGATTTCGCTTGTGTCTTTACCTTTCTTGCTCGGTTTTAACTAAGAAAAATCGGTTTGCTTTGAAGGAAGAAATAAAATGCGATTGTTCCTATATTCACTTGTAATAAAGCCCAATAGATGGTAAAATAGACGAGTGAAAAAAAGACAAAACAAAGCAAAAAATAATCTACTGTGGCAGTATGGTCTAGGGATGACGATTTTGTTTGTGGTTATCAGTGCTTCCTTTCTGTATCTAGTGTTTCTGAGTATGAAACCTTATCAAACAGCTAAAAGTGAAGGAGAAAAATTAGCTCAGCAGTATGCAGGATTAGAGCAAGCTGATCAGGTTGACTTATATAATGGCTTGGAATCCTATTATAGCGTTCTTGGTCGTAATAAAAAACAAGAAGCACTTGCTGTCCTGATTGGAAAAGATGACCATAAGATTTATGTTTATCAGCTAAATCAAGGTGTTTCACAAGAAAAAGCAGAAGCTGTTTCGAAGGAAAAAGGAGCTGGCGAGATTGACAAAATTACCTTTGGTCGTTATCAAGACAAACCAATCTGGGAAGTCAAGTCAGGCTCTGATTTTTATCTAGTAGATTTTGAAACAGGAGCATTACTCAATAAGGAGGGCCTATGAAACTATCCAACCGTGTTTTAGAAATGGAAGAAAGTGTGACCTTGGCTGCTGGAGCCCGTGCCAAAGCACTGAAGGCTGAGGGAAGAGATATCCTGTCTCTAACCTTGGGTGAGCCAGATTTCACTACTCCCAAAAATATCCAAGATGCCGCCATTGCATCGATTCAAGATGGGCGTGCTTCTTTTTATACAGTGACCTCAGGTCTGCCAGAACTTAAGGCAGCGGTTAATACCTATTTTGAGCGCTTTTACGGCTATTCTGTAGCGCCAAATCAAGTGACAGTCGCTGCTGGAGCCAAGTATTCTCTCTATACCTTCTTTATGGCCGTGGTCAATCCAGGTGATGAAGTAATCATCCCAACCCCCTACTGGGTCAGCTATGGGGATCAGGTCAAGATGGCTGAAGGAGTACCAGTCTTTGTTCCTGCTAAAGAGGACAATCATTTTAAGGTGACCGTAGAGCAGCTAGAAGCGGCTCGCACTGACAAGACCAAGGTTTTGGTGCTAAATTCGCCATCCAATCCAACAGGTATGATTTACACCCGTGAGGAACTTTTGGCAATCGGAAACTGGGCTGTAGAAAATGATATTCTCATCCTAGCAGATGATATCTATGGGCGCTTGGTCTATAATGGTCATGAGTTTACACCTATTTCTAGCCTATCGGAAGCGATTCGCAAGCAAACAGTGGTCATCAATGGTGTGTCTAAAACCTATGCTATGACAGGTTGGCGGATTGGCTATGCCGTCGGAGAAGCAGATATTATCGCTGCCATGTCCAAGATTGCAGGTCAAACAACCTCTAATCCGTCAGCAGTAGCCCAGTATGCAGCAGTTGAGGCTCTATCAGGTGAGCAAGATACTGTAGAAAGCATGCGTCAGGCCTTTGAGGAACGACTCAATACCATCTATCCCCTACTTGCTGAGGTACCTGGATTTGAAGTGGTCAAACCGCAAGGAGCCTTCTATCTCTTCCCAAATGTCAAAAAGGCAATGGAGATGAAAGGCTATACGGATGTGACAGAATTTACAACCGCTATCCTAGAAGAAGCTGAAGTAGCCTTGGTAACAGGAGCAGGATTTGGAGCACCTGAAAATGTGCGTCTCAGCTATGCGACAGACTTAGATACGCTCAAAGAAGCGGTTAAATGCTTGAAAGCATTTATGGGTAGTGAGAATGATTGATCATTTTGAAATTAAGGTAAAGGATTTACAAATTTCAGAAGGATTTTATAGGAGATTTCTTGCCCCTTTGGGCTATAAATTGGCTTTTAAGACTAGTTCTCTAATCAGTTTTCTTGCCCCAAACAGCCCTCATCCTGGTGGAGATTTTTGGCTGACTCAGGGGACACAAGATCCTATTCACTTTGCTTTTTTAGCAGAAAATAAGGAAGAGGTTCAAGCTTGTTATGAGGCTGGCTTAGAGGCAGGTGGGCGAGACAATGTGGCTCCTGGTTATCGCAGTGAGCAACCGATTTACTACGCTGCTTTTATGATTGACCCAGATGGGAACAATATAGAAGTGGTTTGCCATAAAGAATAAAAAAGAAAAGGAAAAATAATGACAAAACGTGTAACGATTATTGATGTAAAAGACTATGTTGGTCAAGAAGTGACGATTGGCGCTTGGGTTGCCAACAAATCAGGAAAAGGGAAAATCGCCTTCTTGCAATTGCGTGATGGAACAGCCTTCTTTCAAGGTGTAGCCTTTAAACCAAACTTTGTAGAAAAATTTGGTGAAGAAGTAGGACTTGAAAAGTTTGATGTCATCAAACGCTTGAGCCAAGAAACGTCTGTCTATGTGACAGGTATTGTCAAAGAAGACGAACGTTCAAAATTTGGTTATGAGTTGGACATTACAGACATCGAAGTGATCGGTGAATCTCAAGACTACCCAATCACACCAAAAGAACACGGAACAGACTTCTTGATGGACAACCGTCACTTGTGGCTACGCTCTCGTAAGCAAGTAGCTGTTATGCAAATCCGTAACGCTATCATCTATGCAACTTATGAGTTCTTTGACAAGAACGGCTTCATGAAATTTGATAGCCCAATTTTGTCAGGAAATGCTGCGGAAGATTCAACAGAACTCTTTGAAACTGACTATTTCGGAACACCAGCCTACTTGAGCCAATCAGGTCAGCTTTACTTGGAAGCAGGTGCTATGGCCCTTGGTCGTGTCTTTGACTTTGGTCCAGTATTCCGTGCTGAAAAATCAAAAACGCGCCGTCACTTGACTGAGTTCTGGATGATGGACGCAGAGTACTCATACTTGACACACGATGAGTCACTTGACTTGCAAGAAGCCTATGTAAAAGCTCTTCTTCAAGGTGTTCTTGACCGTGCGCCTCAAGCCTTGGAAACATTGGAACGTGATACAGAGCTCTTGAAACGCTACATTTCAGAGCCCTTCAAACGTATCACTTACGATCAAGCTATTGACCTCTTGCAAGAACATGAAAATGATGAAGACGCTGACTACGAACATCTTGAGCATGGAGACGAATTTGGTTCACCACACGAAACGTGGATTTCAAACCACTTTGGTGTACCAACATTTGTTATGAACTATCCAGCAGCCATCAAGGCCTTCTACATGAAACCAGTTCCTGGGAATCCAGAGCGCGTGCTTTGTGCAGACTTGCTTGCCCCAGAAGGATATGGAGAAATCATCGGTGGTTCGATGCGTGAGGAAGACTACGATGCCCTTGTTGCTAAGATGGATGAACTTGGCATGGATCGTACAGAGTATGAATTCTATCTTGACCTTCGTAAATATGGTACGGTACCACATGGAGGATTTGGTATCGGTATCGAACGTATGGTAACATTCGCAGCAGGAACAAAACACATCCGTGAAGCTATTCCATTCCCACGTATGTTACACCGTATTAAACCGTAAGAACAGGAAAACGCCCATGTGGCGTTTTTTCGTATTTCAGAGTTTTTACTTGCGTAAAAAATTGTTTTCTAGTATAATAGTTTATTGTGAGCGAACCTCACTTACCCCTTGCAAAGTCTTGGGGTCATTAGACCAAAAGGAGGAACATATCAATGGCTAAATACGAAATTCTTTATATCATTCGTCCAAACA
>JAWERV010000028.1:0-27216 GCA_032481955.1 Streptococcus mitis
TCTTCTAGGGCTTTACGCAAAGCTTCTTCATCAGTCGTTTGAAAAATCAAACCACGCTCTTTTAGCTCATCAAAAATGTGCATGTGTCTTTTCTCCTTTTTAAAATTATTGTTTCTAACTATTGTATCACAAACTTGGGCAATAGCCTAGCAGAATAGGGAAGAAAGTGGCTATTTTATTGAAAGTTTCCCTTTTGTGGTATAATAAATAAAGTGAGGAAATCCATGCAAAATCAATTAAATGAAATAAAACGAAAAATGCTGGAATTTTTCCAGCGAGTAAAATCAAACATAAATCATAAAAAATCAGAGAAAGTCTCAGAGGAGAAGAAGTCGGATGGAACAGGTGGGAAAATTCTGCCTATCTTAGGGAGCGTTTTAGCTGCTATCAAGGGAGTTTTGAATACTCTCTTTATTCTAGGTTTTATCGGTGGGCTTTTTGGTGCTGGTGTAGCTCTTGGTTATGGGGTTGCTTTGTTTGATAAAGCTAAGGTTCCGCCAGCGGAGGATTTGGTCAAGCAGGTTAAAAATATTTCTTCCATCTCAGAAATTGTTTATGCAGATGGGAGTGTTATTGCTTCTATCGAGAGTGACTTATTGAGAACTTCTGTCTCATCTGAGGAAATATCGGACAATCTCAAAAAGGCTATCGTTGCAACTGAGGACGAACATTTTCTTGAACATAAAGGTGTTGTGCCAAAAGCTGTGATTCGGGCTACTTTGGGAACCTTTGCAGGTTTGGGTTCATCTAGCGGGGGCTCGACCTTGACCCAACAGTTAATTAAGCAACAAGTGGTCGGAGATGCTCCGACCTTGGCTCGTAAGGCTACAGAAATTGTCGATGCCCTTGCCTTGGAACGCAGCATGAGCAAGGATGAAATCTTGACCACCTATCTCAATGTCGCTCCCTTTGGTCGAAATCATAAAGGGCAGAATATTGCAGGTGCCCAGCAAGCTGCTGAAGGAATTTTCGGTATTGATGCCAACAAGCTGAGTATTCCTCAAGCTGCCTTCCTAGCAGGTTTGCCACAGAGTCCGATTACTTATTCTCCTTATGAAAATACTGGAGAGTTAAAGAGTGATGAAGACTTAGAACTTGGTTTGAAACGGGCCAAGGGAGTTCTCTATAACATGTATCGTACGGGTGCTCTGACTCAAGAAGAATACGACCAGTACAAGGATTATAATCTCAAACAAGACTTCTTGCCATCGGGAACTGTCAATGCTGTTTCAAGAGATTACCTTTACTTTACGGCTATGTCTGAAGCGACAGATCGGATGTATGATTATTTAGTTCAACAGGACAACGTCTCTAGTCAGGAGTTGAAAAAGGAAGCGGTTCAAAAGGCCTATCATGAGCGAGCTGAGCAGGAACTAAGTAATGGCGGCTACAAAATCACTACAACGATCAATAAAAAAATCCATAACGCCATGCAAAATGCTGTTGCTAACTATGGTCGTTTGGTAGATGATTCGACTGGGCAGCCTGAAGTAGGGAATGTTTTGATGGACAATAAAACGGGGGCTGTTCTAGGCTTTGTTGGTGGTCGTAATTACCAGACTAACCAAAACAATCACGCCTTCGACACCAAGCGTTCGCCAGCCTCTACAACCAAGCCTTTGTTGGCCTACGGTATTGCCATTGACCAAGGTTTGATGGGAAGCGCTAGTATCTTGTCCAATTATCCGACAAAATTCTCTAATGGAAATCCTATCATGTATGTAAATAGTCCAGGTACAGGCATGATGACTTTGGGTGAAGCCTTGAACTATTCGTGGAATATCCCAGCTTATTGGACCTATCGCATGCTTCGTGAGAAGGGTGTAGATGTCAAGGGTTACATGGAGAAAATGGGTTACGAGATTCCAGAGTATGGTATCGAAAGTTTGCCTATGGGTGGCGGGATTGAAGTCACAGTTGCCCAGCATACCAATGGTTATCAAACAATTGCTAATAACGGTGTTTACCATCAGAAACATGTGATTTCTAAGATTGAATCACCTGACGGTAGGGTAATCTATGAATTCCAAGACAAACCAGTTCAAGTGTACTCGAAGGCAACGGCAACAATTATGCAGAGTTTGCTTCGTGAGGTGATTTCATCTCGGATTACTTCAAGTTTCCAAACGGATTTGGCTTCTATCAATTCAAGTTTAGCTCGTGCAGACTGGATTGGTAAGACTGGTACAACCAATGAAGATGAAAATATGTGGCTCATGCTGTCAACACCAAGATTGACTCTAGGTGGTTGGCTAGGTCATGATGACAATCGCCCAATGGCTAAGGGAGCTGGGCATTATCGAAATGCCAATTATATGGCTCACTTGGTCAATGCTATCCAAGAGGCAGAGCCTGGTGTTTGGGGCAATGAACGCTTTAATCTTGATTCTAGTGTGACTCAATCTCAGGTCCTCAGATCTACAGGACAGAAGCCGGGGCAAGTATCCGTTAATGGAAAAACGGTGGATCTTTCAGGTTCTACTGTAACGAGCTATTGGGCTAACAAGGCGGGAGCTCCTATGACCAGCTATCACTTTGCTATTGGAGGAAGTGAGTCAGATTATCAGAATGCTTGGTCAAGTATCGTTAGCACACTACCAACTCCTTCCAGCTCAAGCACTAGTTCAAGTAGCAGTTCAAGTGATAGCTCTAGCAGTACATCAAGTTCATCATCTACACAACCAAATAGTAGAAGATAGGAAAGTGGTATTGATTGCCACTTTTTTCTTTTGTCCTTTCGTGTTACAATAAAGGTATGAATCAGTATCAGAAAAAGATTGTTAAAGGAACCATTTATTCGCTCCTATCCGGCTTAATCTGGGGCATCTGTGGAATTTTAGGAGAATATTTTTTTACCCATTACCAGGTGTCTTCGGGTTGGATTACCTCTATGCGTTTGACATTGGCAGGAAGTCTTGTACTCATTTGGTCTGCAATGCAATTAAAGTCACAAGTGTTAGATATCTGGCGAGACAAGAAAAATTACCTGCCCTTTTTGGCCTATGCTATTTTGGGGATTTTTTCAGTTCAGTATTTTTTCTATCTCTGCGTAGAATACTCAAATGCAGCGACAGCAACTATTTTACAGTTTATCAGTCCAGTCTTTATCCTCTTTTACAATCGCTTGGTTTATAAAAAACGAGCGTCAAAAAGAGCTATTTTCTATGTTTTGGTTGCCATGCTGGGTGTTTGCTTGATGGCGACAAAGGGAGATCTCTCTCAGTTATCCATGACGCCGCTAGCTCTTATAACAGGTCTGCTGAGTGCTATGGGTGTTATGTTTAACGTTATCCTACCTCAGCCTTTTGCTAAGCGCTATGGTTTTGTTCCCACGGTTGGATGGGGGATGATTTTGGCAGGTTTGTTTAGTAATGTTCTCTCGCCGGTTTATCAGCTTTCCTTTACTCCTGATATTTGGAGTATTTTGATTTGTCTCATTATCGCTTTCTTTGGAACGGCTTTTGCTTTTTTTATTTCCATGAAGGCTGTGTCCTTGGTTTCTCCTTTGGTGGTTTCCGTTATCAGTGCCAGTGAACCTCTCTCTTCGGCTCTCTTGAGTGTTTTATTTTTAGGATTGGTAGTGGATTGGTCCCTTCTTCTAGCTATGGCCCTGATTATTTTGCCTATGATTTTCCTATCGATAGAAGAAGCGAAAGAAAGTAAATAAAAAGTCTTTTCTTAATTCTAAAAGTCTGCTATACTAGAATAGTCAATAAAACACGGGGAGATAGTTGTGAAGAGTGTTTTTAGGTTGTATCGGTAGGGGCTTACTTTTACCGACAGCACCTTTTATCTCACATCCCTAAAAATCATACCTAAAAACAAACAAAAAGGCTTCAAATTTGAGGCCTTTTTTGGTAGAATAGGTATCATTAAAATGAACTAGGAGGCGCCTATGACTGCTACAAAAATGAACGCACAAGAAATTATCCAATTTATCGCCAATGCTGAAAAGAAAACCAGTGTAAAAGTAACCTTTGAGGGACAACTCGCAACTGCTGTACCAAGCTCTGTTGTTAAGCTAGGGAATGTCCTATTTGGAGACTGGAAGGACGTGGCTCCGCTTCTCGATGGTTTGGTAGAAAATCAAGACTATGTTGTTGAGCAAGATGCTCGTAATTCTGCCGTTCCTTTGTTAGATAAACGTGCTATCAATGCTCGTATCGAGCCAGGTGCTATTATCCGTGACCAAGTTGAAATTGGTGATAATGCTGTTATCATGATGGGGGCTGTTATCAATATCGGTGCTGAAATTGGTGCAGGGACTATGATTGACATGGGGGCTATCCTTGGTGGCCGTGCTATTGTCGGGAAAAACAGTCACGTTGGTGCAGGTGCCGTTTTGGCAGGTGTGATTGAGCCAGCTAGCGCAGAACCAGTCCGTGTTGGGGACAATGTTCTCATCGGTGCCAATGCCGTGGTTATCGAAGGAGTCCAAATCGGTAGTGGTTCAGTGGTCGCGGCAGGAGCTATTGTTACCCAAGATGTTCCAGAAAACGTTGTGGTAGCAGGTGTTCCAGCTCGTATCATCAAAGAGATTGATGCCCAAACCCAACAAAAAACAGCGCTAGAGGATGCGCTTCGTACCTTATAATTGTAAAAGTAATAAAGAGGCGGAACCCTTCTTCCAGCCTCTTTCTGCTATATCGGAGGACAGATAAATGTTAGATTTGATTCAGACTAGACGAGATTTGCACCAGATTCCAGAGATTGGCTTGGAGGAATTCAAAACTCAGGCTTATTTGCTGGATGTGATTGAGAAATTGACTGCGGGCAAGGAGTTTGTTCAAGTTCGTACTTGGCGGACAGGTATTTTGGTTTATTTGCAGGGAAGTCAGCCAGAGCGTACTATTGGTTGGCGGACGGATATTGATGGCCTGCCTATCGTCGAACAAACAGGACTTCCTTTCACTTCTCAACATCAAGGTCGCATGCACGCCTGCGGCCATGATTTTCATATGACTATTGCCTTGGGCTGTCTTGAGCGCGCCCTTGAGCAACAACCGAAAAATAATTTGCTTTTCCTATTTCAGCCCGCTGAAGAAAATGAAGCTGGGGGCATGCTCATGTATGAGGATGGCGCTTTTGGAGACTGGTTGCCAGACCAGTTTTATGGCCTCCATGTTCGGCCAGATTTGAAGGTTGGACAGATTGCGACCAATACTCATACACTCTTTGCAGGGACTTGCGAGGTGAAGATCCGTTTCAAAGGAAAAGGGGGGCATGCAGCCTTTCCGCATGAAGCCAATGACGCCTTGGTGGCTGCTAGTTACTTTGTAACCCAAGTGCAGTCAGTTGTCAGCCGCAATGTCAACCCAATCGAGGGAGCAGTGGTGACCTTTGGTCTTTTTCAGGCTGGAACAACCAACAATGTCATCACAGACACAGCCTTTTTGCATGGAACCATTCGGGCTTTGACACAGGACATGAGTCTCTTGGTGCAAAAAAGGGTCAAAACAGTTGCAGAAGGAGTTGCAGCTGCCTTTGATATGGAAGTCGAAGTGGAACTCAAACAAGGGGGCTACCTTCCTGTGGAGAACCATCCAGCCTTGGCGCATGAACTGATGGACTTCTTTGAAGAAAAAGAGGGAATAGAGTTGATTGATATCGAACCTGCTATGACAGGTGAGGACTTTGGTTATCTCCTTTCAAAGGTTGATGGCGTGATGTTTTGGCTGGGTATCGATAGTCCCTACGCCCTTCATCACCCTCAGATGAGTCCTAAGGAAGAAGCCTTAGCTATTGGGGTGGATGTGGTCTCTAGTTTCCTGAAAAAGAAGGCAGCAGAGTAGAGGAGTTGTCTATGAAATCGGAATTGCGCAAGCAAGTCTTGCAAGAAATGAAGGCTTTATCTCAAGAACAAAAACAGGCTATAGACCAAGCTTTAACCGAGCGACTTTTACACCATCCCTTCTACCGAGAAGCCAAGGTCATCGCAACCTACCTCTCTTTTCCGCACGAATTTCAAACGCAGGAACTGATTGAGCAGGCGCTGAAGGACGGCAAGAAGGTTCTGATACCCAAAACCTATCCCAAGGGGCGCATGGACTTTGTGGTCTATGATCCGCAACAATTGGTAAAAACTTCCTTTGGATTACTGGAACCACAGGGAGATTTGGAAGTAGTGGATGTCTCTCAGATTGATTTGATTCATGTTCCTGGTCTGGCTTTTACGACGGAAGGATATCGGATTGGATACGGTGGAGGTTATTATGATCGCTATCTGAAACATTTTTCTGGTCATACTTTGAGTACGATCTATCCTTGTCAAGTTCAGGACTTTATCCCTGAAAACCATGATATTCCTGTTCAGGAGGTTCTGATTGATGAAGGAAATCTTTGATAGACGTTACCCTGTGACGAGTTTCTTCCTCTTAGTGACGGCCTTGGTGTTTCTACTAATGCTGGTGACTGCAGGCGGAAACTTTGATAGGGCGGATACCTTATTTCGATTTGGAGCCATGTATGGCCCTGCCATTCGTCTCTTTCCCGAGCAAGTTTGGCGTCTCTTCTCTGCCATCTTTGTCCATATTGGTTGGGAGCATTTCATTGTCAATATGCTTTCGCTTTATTATCTTGGTAGGCAAGTAGAGGAAATTTTTGGATCCAAGAAGTTTTTCTTTCTCTATCTCTTATCAGGAATGATGGGCAATCTCTTTGTTTTTGTATTTAGTCCCAAATCCTTAGCCGCAGGAGCCTCAACTTCTCTCTATGGACTATTTGCCGCGATTATCATTCTTCGCTATGCAACTCGCAACCCCTATATCCAGCAGTTGGGGCAATCTTATCTGACACTTTTTGTGGTTAACATTATTGGAAGTGTTCTGATTCCAGGAATCAGTCTAGCAGGTCATATCGGAGGTGCAGTTGGTGGCGCATTTCTAGCAGTTATCTTTCCAGTTAGAGGAGAAAGACGGATGTATAGTACCAGCCAGAGGTTAGGAGCGGTAGTGTTGTTCGTAGGACTCGCAGTTTTGCTTTTCTATAAGGGAATGGGGTTGTGAGGACTAATATATAAACTTGAATAAGAAAAAAGCTACTTAAAAAATGAGTAGCTTTTAATGTGTTTTGGAACCATTCGAAACAACACAGCTCTAAAACGATATTTAATATATGTGATAAGCTGTTTTTGTTTTGGAACCATTCGAAACAACACAGCTCTAAAACTAGCCAATGAAGTTATTCAAGGGGTTTGGGGTTTTGGAACCATTCGAAACAACACAGCTCTAAAACCTCGTAGAAAAATTTTACTCACGAAATTTCGTAATCGCGCCATTCGTCCCAGCTAGACTTCAGTTCGCTAGGTCCCAATTGTTACTTTTATTATACCATATTTTCGGGGTTCAAGAAATAGTCTTGATCCAATACATACTGCGGAAAATCATAGATTTTCCGAGGCTCAACAAACAAGACGGACAGTTGATTGAGTTGGACATACTCTATCAAATTTACTAACTCATCCTTTGATAGATAGGCGGATGCATTGATGAAAACAAGGAGTTTCTTTTTAGAAAGATATTTAAAAATCTGGACAATTTCTAGCATCTTTTCAAAAGGTGTATCACTAAGGGTTTCGACTTTGACACCAAGTGCATCTATTAACTCTAGAATGGTAATTTCATCATACTCTAGGTCTAACTCGTTTTCCAAACACTCAAATGCCAGCAATTCTGTAATCGTAGCAACCAACTTTTCAATCATGGACTTGACTTCGGGCTTGTCATTGAGTTGATTTTCTAAATCAGCATGTATCAGCTTGAGCATGGCAGGTGAGTTGAGATTGTATCCTAAGACATCCGTTATCACTAGTAACTCGGATTCTTTCAGAGCTTTTAGATTTCTATCAAACAACTTCAACTCTCCATCATCAGTGTACTGGTAGAATTGCTTGACTATAGTTGAAAAGGTAAACTGGTCTTCCAACACTAAAAAAGTTGCATTTTCAATAGTTAATGGTTCATCCAATAGTGGGAAATTAATCTTCATCTCTAGGCTCCTCTCCCAGAAAGACCAAGCGTGCGTCGGAGTTTGCTACGCTGGTATTTCGCTCGCCATTTAAGTAAATCATGCGAGAAAACTGCTTTTCTGTAACGGTTAAGAGAGTAATATTCCCTTTTTTAGGGTTATGAGTCTTGAGTCGCTCAATCATGGCGTTATTAGCAGAGTTATTGAGCAAGAGCTTGCTATAGATGGAGAATTGGTGCATGATAAATCCCTCATCTATGAGGAACTTCCGAAATTTCCGATAGGCCTTGCGTTCCTCTAGGGTATCAACAGGCATATCAAACATTAAAATCATACGCATATATCGATAACTCATATCCTAAACTCAGGAACTCCTTTCTCAGGTTGATTGAGAGCTTGGATGACTTTCTTAGTATAGTCACTGACGATATTGGACAGGTACATATCTTTACCATTGTAGTGAAAGGTATCTGAGAAAATAGTAAAAAGTTCTCGCTTGATTTTGACAAAAGAACTATTTCGATTTTCATAGACAATTCGGTCAATAATCGGACGAAAAGGCTCCATAATATCGCTAGCTAGGTTGAATTGATTGAACTGGTTGGCATGTTTCAAGCCAAACTGAGTCATACAGCCAGACAACACAATCTCACGCGCAAACATACTCAAAATCAAGGTATAGCCATAGTCCAAGGCAGCATTAACATCACTATCTTGCTCACGACTAAAATCATTTCCAAACAAGGTGTTGAAATAAATACGAGCTGCGTGTCCCTCACGGTTACTAGGATCAAACAAATCTAACCCATGATAGAGATCGATGACGGACTGGCTCTTTTCCAGAAAACCACAACTCCCCAGATAAAAAGCCTGATTGAGAATCTTTTGTGCAATGATGGTTGTCCAGATTTCCGCTTTTACATCTTCATTCCAAGCAATTTGACGAGAGAGTTGTAAACTGGAATCGTGTCGACCATAATAGGGCATTAAGTATGCCGTTGGCAAGCGTTTATCATCACAAAAGATGACTAGAATATTTTCATCTACCAAGCGTTTAATCAACATGGTAGAGAGAACAATATCTGTCGTCTCCAAAAGTAGGATGTCCACCTCGGACAGGTGAATCAACTCTGTCCGAGAGGCATCTTTAAAAATCAAGTGATTGTTCTTGTAGGAGAGCTTAGAGTGTGTATTGACTATAACGGTTCTCCATCCCATTAGTCTTCTCCTGGTTTGCTCAAGTCAATCCGAGTCTCGTAGAGACCAGTGATGGATTGGTGGATGAGGGTGGCGTTAAGGATTTCGGATACAGTTGTGTATCGTTTTCGATCAACATCTTTGCCCAAAAATTTAAAGGCAGCAGGAGCACCCAAAGCAGTAAAAGTCAACAAATTGATAAACGAATTTGCTAGAATTTCTATATCTGCTTGCTCATTGTCTGCATATAAGTTCTTGATTTTCTCTAGATTTGCATCTGCGAGGACATATTTTTGAGAGAACTCAGATACAAGATTTAATAAATCTTTAAATTCATATCGGTGTTTCTGGATGTATTCCAAATGTTCTGGCTCGTCTAGTTTATAGACGTTTTTAGAATGGTAGAGCAAGGTTGTTAAATATACTGGAAGCACTATTTCATTGCCTTTTTGAAGTTCTTTCGCACTTGCTAGCATCCGTCTGCGACCGCTTTCCAGTTCAAACAAACTATACTTAGGTAGGCAGAGGATGTTTTCTTTACGGACATTATGATAGCCTTTATTTTCAAGGAAAGTAATTGGATTCTTCTCAAAGGCGGCTTTTTCCATGATTGTAATACCAACTAGAGTCTTAACGGTCTTCAGTTTTTTCGCTTTCCCTTTTTCGATATCGGCAATAAGCAAGATCGAGTAGGCGATAACAGGGCTATCAAATCCTCCATATTTAGTAGTGTCCCAAAGAATATCCTTTGTTTTTCGAGGGATTAGCTTATCAGAATTTCCTTTAGGAAGAATGGACTCTTTAGAGAAGCCGCCTGTTTGCACCTCTGTCTTCTTCACAATATTCACCTGCGAAAGTGCTAGAACTTTTTTGATTGTTGCGAAATCTTTTTCCTTATTCCAAGCGATTTCTCCAGTATCTTTGGAGTATTCGATATTTTCTCTTCTTACAATGGTTCCGTCTGCGTAATATACCTCTTCTTTAAAGAAGTTCAACAGGTTTGAGTAGAAGAAATACTTTTGAGTTGCTTTTTCGACTTCTTTAGGATCTCTGGATTTGGAGATGTATCTCTTAAGATCGTACTTTTGATAGTCACCATAGACGAATTCGGGCTCTAGTTTAGGATATTTCTTAAGAATAGCCTTAGCCAACACTGCATTTAAGTAGGCATCATGCGCGTGGTGGTAGTCATTGATTTCCCGCACCTTGTATAACCCAAATTCTTTACGGAAGTTGGAAACTAGGTTGGATTTCAAAGTGATGATTTTGACATTACGGTTCTTCTTATCCTTCTCAGTCACTTCTTTATTGAACCGAGCATCCAAGATCTGCGCAACATGTTTTGTGATCTGTCGTGTTTCAACTAACTGACGTTTGATAAAGCCAACTTTATCAAGCTCATTTAGCCCGCCTCGCTCTCGCTCTGCTTTGGTTAGATTATTAAATTTACGTTCTGAAATCAATTTAGAATCCAATAACTGTTGCCAAAAAGCTTTCATCTTTTCAACTACTTCAATACTAGGAACATTATCGGATTTCCCACGATTATCCTTTGAACTAGTCAAGACACGGTTATCAAGAGAATCATCCTTGATAAAGGCCTGTGGGATGATGTGGTCGATGTCATAGTTACTTAGTTGGTTGATTTCAAGAGGTTTCCCAGTATACATATCCCTCCCATTTTGGAGATAGTAGAGAAAGAGACGGTCGTTTTGGAGTTGAATATTATCTGTTGGATTTTCTTTTAGTATGTTTGAATCAAGTCCAGAAGCTAAATTTTTTAATGAATCTTCAATGCGCTTATATCTCTGTTGGGAATTCTTTTTTCCTCTGGCAGTAGTCTGATTTTCTCGTGCCATTTCAATCACAATGGACTCGGGAGCATGGCCCATAACCTTGACAAGTTCATCAACGATCTTGATACTTTGCAAAATTCCCTTTTTAATGGCAGGGCTTCCTGGAAGTTCTTGGACAACTTGCTTCACATCATTTGTCTTCCCAAACACTTGTGCTTTTTGGATAATTTCTTTGAAAGAAAGCCCGTCATCATGGATTAACTGCATAAAGTTACGATTAATCTCACCGTCATCAATCAGGTAGTCAAGAATCGTTTTGCCGCTTTTTTTATCACGGCTACCGTTAATCAGCTTGGCAGAGAGTTTTCCCCAACCAGTATAGTGTCGACGAGTTAGTGCTTTGATTACTTTTTCATCAAAGAGAGAGTCATATTTAGCAAGGCGTTGCTTAATCATCTCACGATCTTCGAAGATTGTCAGAGTGTGAACGATATTTTCAAGAATCTCTTCATTTTTAGAATCATCCATAAACTCTTTATCCTTGATAATTTTGAGTAAATCATGATAAGTAGAAAGACTAGCGTTAAATTGTTTTTCAATTCCTTTTAGTTCGATTCCATCGTAGCCATCAACAGTGTGTAGATAATGGATGATGTCTTTTTCAGTTACTTTTCTTTTATCCTCGGCTTTAAAAAATGTATCAAAAATATCTTTCTTTTGCTTTTTATCTAAAAACTGATACCTTGTTAAACCTTCTGCAATAAATTTTACTTTTGTTAATTCATTATAGACAGCAAATGTTTCATACAATAGACTATGCTTGGGTAAAACTTTTTCCTCTGGCAGATACAAGTCATAGTTAGTCATCTTATTGATGAAGTCTTCTGCAGAGCTTGCTTGGTCAACAATTTCTTCAAAATTCCAAGGTCGTATTTCTTCATCAGAATTTCGAGTAAGCCAAGCAAAATCACGATTGCCACGAGCCAATGGGCCAACGTAGTAAGGAATACGGAAAGTCAAGATTTTTTCTATCTTTTCTTTATTTTCCTTCAGGAATGGATAATGTTCTCCTTGCCGACGGAGAATGGCATTCATTTCTTGAAGATGGATTTGATGAGGAATAGAACCGTTATCAAAGGAGCGTTGTTTTCTCAAGAAATCTTCACGTTCGATTTTATCAAGGAAATAATCTACTCCTTCAAATTTAGAAAGAAGATTTTTGATGTATTTGTAAAATGCTTCTTGAGTGGTTTTGCCATCTATATACCCAGCATACCCATCTTTAGATTGGTCAGAGAAAACTTCATCATATTTTTCTTGAATATTGTTTTGGATGAATTGTTTTAAAGACGCTAAGTCTTTTTGGTGGTTTTCATAGCGCTCAATCATAGATGCTGATAGTGGAGCCTTGGTTGAAGGATCTGTGACAGTTAAGATTCCTGAGAGAAGAATGGCGTCATAGAGTTTTTTAGCCACTAGGAAAAGGTCTGCAAAGTCATCTCCAATTTGTCCGAGTAAGTTTTCCAAATCCTCATCATAGGTATCTTTAGAGAATTGTAGTGGAGCTTTTTCTTCCAAGTCAAAATGTTTTTTAAACTCAGCTTGATTTCCTACAATTAACTTGAGAAATTCTGAAAATAGACCAGTGGATTTTTCATCAGGAAATAGTTTTAGAACGCGTTCTCTTTTGGCAGATTTACTAATTTTATCAGTAAAAATTGCTTCTACTTGTGCATTTTGTCCACTAAGTGAACTTCCTTCAAAGGTGTTGTCGTAAATGCTTATAAACTCGCTAAAGATTTTTTGGATATCATTGTTTTTAATATCGAAAGATTCTTCATACAAAAAATGTCCTCGGTATTTAATCATATGCGCTAATGCTAGGTAGATCAAGCGCAAGTCAGTTTTTTCTTTTGAGTCCGCTAGGTGTTTTCTCAAATGATAGATAGTTGGAAATTTCTTGTGATATTCTTTTTCTTCTACTAAGGTAGCAAAAATAGGGTATTTACTTCCTCTTTTATCCTCAGGAACTAAAAAGGAGTCATCTAATCGATGAAAGAAACTACTATCCACCTTGCTTATTTCCTGAGAAAAGATTTCTTGAAGATAGCGAAGACGATTTTTTCGACGAGTATAGCGACGGCGTGCTGTTCGTTTGAGACGTCTATCTTCAGCAGTAGTTCCTTCATCAAATAATAAAGCTCCAATTAGATTTTTCTTGATAAAGTGTTTATCAGTATTGCCTAGAACTTTCATCTTTTTCGATGGCACCTTATAGTCATCCGTAATGACGGCCCATCCGACGCTGTTTGTTCCGATATCAAGTCCGATAGAGTAAGGTTTGTTGCTCATTTAGGTTTCTCCTTTGGGTTATACTCTTTAAGTTCTTATTAGTAAATTCTAATATATTAACTTTAGCTAAATTATATATCTTTTGACTATTAAAATCAAGAAATTGTAAAACGCTTTCAATATGTAAGTTTTTAATCTTATAAAATGAAGTGTTATTCTATTTTATAACAATTTATTCTTGCAATTTTTAATAGAAAAGTATACAATAAAAGTGTTAGAACTATTCGAAACAACACAGCAAGTTAAAATAAGGCTTTGTCCGTACACAACTTGAAAAAGTGCGCACCGATTCGGTGCTTTTTATTTTATTATACAAACTTATTGTGCCCGCATTTTTGTTAAAAAACAAATAATATCGTTGTACTTTCATAAAATATAAGTAGAGTAAGTAAGAAATACAGATTTTTTTAGATTATGGATGTTCTAAAGAATAGCAATACAAAATAAAAAGAACTGGGATAATTAACTATCCTAGTTCTTATTTTTATATAGAATATTCTTCTATTCTCCCTCAGATAATTCTTTTCCAAGTTGGATGAGGTAATTTTTCAAGGCATCTTTGACTTGTGGGTGTTTGAGGGCATAGTCAATAGATGTTTTCATAAAGCCAAACTTATCCCCAACGTCGTAACGAGCTCCTGTAAATTCACGGGCGAAAACACGTTGTGTTTTATTAAGCGTATCAATAGCGTCGGTAAGTTGGATTTCATTTCCAGCACCAGGAGTTTGATTTTCTAAGATAGCAAAAATCTCAGGTGTGAGTAGATAGCGCCCGATGATTGCCAAATCACTTGGTGCATCTTCGGGAGCTGGTTTTTCTACGAAAGTTTCAACGCTATAGAGTCCATTACTTCCTTCACCCTGAGGAGCGATAACCCCGTATGATGAAACGTCTTCGTGTGGTACAGGCATGACAGCAATAGTTGATGCGTGTGTCTTTTCGTAATCATTCATCAGTTGTTTTGTCAAAGGAACGGCATTCTCATTTGTGATGTCCATAAGGTCGTCACCCAGCATAACAACGAAGGGCTCATTCCCCACAAAAGCTTTTGCTTGTAGGACAGCGTCTCCAAGACCGCGAGGATGGCTTTGACGGATAAAGTGAAGGCGAATGCCAGTTGTTTCGTCTACCAATTTTAGCAAGTCATGTTTGCCTTTTTCTTTGAGGTTGTACTCAAGCTCAAAGTTTGAGTCAAAGTGGTCTTCAATAGAACGTTTTGATTTACCAGTAACAACCAGAATATCTTCAATACCTGATTTAAGAGCTTCTTCTACGATAAACTGGATAGTTGGTTTGTCTACAATTGGCAACATTTCTTTGGCAAGGGCCTTGGTTGCCGGTAAAAATCGAGTCCCGAGTCCAGCGGCAGGGATGACTGCCTTTCTAACTTTTGATGTCATAAGAATCCTTTCTATAGAGTGTCAAGACCACTCATTTTCTGCTTTAAATTCATTGTTCATGATGTCATAAATGGCATCTTTAATATTAGTTTCGTGATAGATAACTTGGTAAATAGCCTGTGTAATGGGCATATAAACTCCAAGTTCTTGTGCTAGCTCATAGGCTGCTCGGGTCGTTGAAATTCCTTCAATCACCATGCCCATGTTGGCTTCGATATCAGCTAGGGATTCTCCACGACCAAGAGCATCTCCGGCTCTCCAGTTACGAGAGTGGATGGAGGTTCCCGTTACAATCAAATCTCCCACACCAGATAAGCCACTATAGGTCAATGGACTGGCACCGAGTGCTACACCTAGACGGGTAATTTCTGCCAGGCCTCGAGCGATGATGGCTGCCTTGGCATTGTCACCAAATCCCAAACCGTGTAAAGCTCCAGCACCGACAGCAATAATATTTTTGAGAGCACCGGCAGTTTCGACTCCAATAACATCCGTATTGGTATAAAGTCGGAAGTAGTGATTGCTAAAGAGTTCCTGAACGTATTGAGCTGTTTGTAAATCATTAGAAGCAGCTGTGATTAAAGTCAGGTCACGAACAATGGTTTCTTCCGCATGGCTAGGTCCTGAGACAACGACAATATCACTGCGGAGATGTTCAGGAATTTCTTCTTCAAGGATGGTTGATAATCGTTTATGGCTATCAGGCTCCAATCCCTTTGATGCGTGCATGATGATAGCCTTATGATCTAAGGTTTGAGCAACTTGTTGAGCAACAAGTCGTGTCACTTTTGTTGGGACAACAAACAAAATCGCATCCACATCTTCCAATGCTTCTGCTAAGTCAGTGTAGGCAATAATTTTTTCATCTAGAGTGACATCTTTAAAGTAGTGTGTATTAGTATGGTGTGTATTAATTTCATTGATTTGTTCGGGAATATTTCCCCAAATACGTACCTCGTGTCCATTGTCATTTAAGACTTGTGAAAGGGCAGTTCCCCAAGAACCAGGCCCCAAGACGGCGACGGTTTGTTTTTCCATGATTTCCTCCTTAATAGAGTCCTTTCCATTATTCTATCATATTCTAGGGGATTTTGCACTTGCATTACTGGGGTAGTGGAGGATTTGTTATTTCAAAAATATATAAAAACCGAGACTCAGTATTAAACTCTTAGTCTCGGTTTTGATATTCCTTAAAGAATAGTTAGGTTTATTTCAATTGATCTGTAATGTCTTTTGATAGCAACATTCCCAGATGGTAAGTTTTATTGATGTAAGCAATGACATCATTGATATTTTCAGTCGTTTGAATTTTCTCTCTGATGTCAGCTCTAAATGTTTCATCCTTTAAAAGTTGTTCTTGGTAGAGCCTTTGAAGCCGTTCTTTCTCGTACTTATTGAGCAGAAAAAGGAAAACCAAGCTAATCACAACGAGGATATAAGCATATTGGCTCATAGGAAATCTCCCTGTATGATAAAAAATAGTAGTGAATAAATCGATTTAGTGAACCTAAAATAGCAGAACAAGTCAGAAAAACTTGATAAGATTTTTGATAGACCTCTAAACCAAAGTTCGTATAAGATTTAATGTTATTTACTTAGATTACTTTGCAATTAAGTGACTTGAAGATCACGACACGAACCAAACCAAATCGATACTATTTGGTTTGATGAATTAGTAAAGCGCTTAGGCAATTATCTCTGGTTACGACGTAAAGAAACATAAATCGATAATATTTATGTTTCTTTACTAGTGAAGCGCCTAGCCAAATCTCCGACAGGATTTGGTCTTAATTACTTAGACTGCTTTTTAATCAAGTAACTTGAAGATTACGACATGAACCAAACCAAATCGATATTATTTGGTTTGGTGAATTAGTGAAGCGTTTAGGCAATTCGCCATATAGCGATTGCCGTCAAGAGACTAGGAACTTTAGTTCCAGTCTCTTGTAACGATTTACATCTTCTCTGGCGCTTCTACTCCAAGCAAGCGAAGGACTTCTTTGAGAACGACTGCGGTTGCGTAGCTGAGGGCTAGACGGCTGTCGCGTTCTGGACTTTCATCCAAGATACGTGTATGTGCATAGTATTTGTTAAAGGCTTGAGCCAGGCTAATTGCAAATTTAGCAATGATAGAAGGTTCAAAGTTATCTGCCGCACGGTTGATAATACGTGGGAAGTCTTGGATGAGTTTGATGATTTCCCAGCTTTCAGCATCATTCAAGCTATAGTTGCCGGCTGTTTCTGGTTTGAAATCCGCTTTGCGTAAGATCGATTGGATACGAGCGTAGGCGTATTGAACGTAAGGTCCAGTTTCTCCCTCGAAGGACACCATAGCCTCTAGGTCGAAGTCATATCCATTTGTACGATCGGTCTTGAGGTCATAGAATTTAATGGCTCCAACCCCAACAGCATGTGCTACCTGGTCTTTATTTTCCAGTTCAGGATTTTTTGCTTCGATTTGGGCTTTGGCACGGCTAACAGCCTCTGCAACTGTAGGCTCTAACAAGATGACATTCCCTTTACGGGTAGAGAGTTTTTTCCCTTCTTTTGTAACCAAACCAAAAGGAACGTGAGTAATGTCGTCACTCCAATCGTAGCCCATCTCTTGCAAGACAGCTTTGAGCTGTTTAAAGTGGGCAGATTGCTCTTGACCAACGACGTAGATAGATTTAGCAAATTGGTATTCGTTTTTACGGTAAAGGGCTGCAGCCAAGTCACGAGTGATATAGAGAGTTGCTCCATCAGATTTTTTGATAAGGGCTGGATGTTCAATTCCATATTTTTCAAGATTGACAACTTGGGCACCTTCTGACTCAACAAGAAGGCCTTTTTCAGAAAGAATGTCTACAACTGCATCCATCTTATCGTTGTAGAAGGCTTCTCCGTTGTAGCTGTCAAATTCGACTTGCAACTCATTGTAAAGGCGGTTGAATTCCACCAAACTTTCATCACGGAACCATTGCCAAAGAGCGAGAGCTTCCTCGTCTCCATTTTCAAGTTTACGGAACCATTCGCGTGCTTCTTCATCCAAACTTGGGTCATTTTCAGCTTCAGCGTTGATGCGGACATAGAGTTTAAGAAGTTCGTCAATTGGATGGGCTTTTACAGCTTCTTCGTCTCCCCATTTTTTGTAGGCAACAATCAACATCCCAAACTGTTTACCCCAGTCTCCCAAATGGTTGACCTTGACCGTTTGATAACCAATTTTTTGGAAGATATGTGACAAGCTATCACCGATAACAGTTGAGCGTAGGTGACCAATAGAAAATGGTTTAGCGATATTGGGACTAGACATGTCGATAACAACATTTTCTTGTTTGCCAATATTTTGGTCAGCATAGTGTTCTTTTTGAGTGATGACAGCTTGCAATACTTGAGCAGAAATGGCAGATTTATCAAGGAAAAAGTTAACGTAAGGTCCTGTTGCGACAACCTTTTCAAAGGCTTGGCTGTTAATTTTTTCAGCCAGTTCAGCCGCAATCATTTGAGGTGCTTTACGTTCGACTTTTGCAAGAGAAAAAGCAGGGAAAGCGATGTCTCCCATTTCTGAGTTTTTAGGGGTTTCTAGTAAATTTAAAATAGCCTCTTGGTCCAGGCTATCAATGACGCTAGCCAACTCGCCAGCAATCAATTCTTTTGTATTCATTAAGAGCTCCTTTTTGGACTTTTCTACTATTTTATCACAATTTTAAAGAAAGAAGAAAAAATTTTTGAAATCTCCTATTTTTTTGGTATAATATAGTTATAAAATTAGTTATAAATATTCACATAAGAGGATTTTATGAGAAAAAGAGATCGTCATCAGTTAATAAAAAAAATGATTACTGAGGAGAAATTAAGTACACAAAAAGAAATTCAAGATCGGTTGGAGGCGCACAATGTCTTTGTGACGCAGACAACCCTGTCTCGTGATTTGCGCGAAATCGGCTTGACCAAGGTCAAGAAAAATGATATGGTGTATTATGTACTAGCAAATGAGACAGAAAAGATTGATTTGGTGGAATTTTTGTCTCATCATTTAGAAGGTGTTGCAAGAGCAGAGTTTACCTTGGTACTTCATACCAAATTGGGAGAAGCATCTGTTTTGGCAAATATTGTAGATGCAAACAAGGATGAATGGATTTTAGGAACAGTTGCTGGTGCCAATACCTTATTGGTCATTTGTCGAGACCAGCACGTTGCCAAACTCATGGAAGATCGTTTGCTAGATTTGATGAAAGATAAGTAAGGTCTTGGGAGTTGCTCTCAAGACTTATTTTTGACAAGGAGAGACGGAAAATGGCGACAGAAAAGCTATCACCCGGCATGCAACAGTATGTGGATATTAAAAAGCAATATCCAGATGCTTTTTTGCTCTTTCGTATGGGTGATTTTTATGAATTATTTTATGAGGATGCGGTCAATGCTGCGCAGATTCTGGAAATTTCCTTAACGAGTCGCAACAAGAATGCCGACAATCCGATTCCTATGGCGGGTGTCCCCTATCATTCTGCCCAACAGTACATTGATGTTTTGATTGAGCAGGGGTATAAGGTGGCTATCGCAGAGCAGATGGAAGATCCTAAACAAGCAGTTGGGGTTGTGAAACGAGAAGTTGTTCAGGTTATTACGCCAGGGACAGTGGTCGATAGCAGTAAGCCAGACAGCCAAAACAATTTCTTGGTTGCCATAGATCGTGATGGCAATCAATTTGGTCTAGCTTATATGGACCTGGTGACCGGTGACTTTTATGTGACAGGTTTATTGGATTTCACGCTGGTTTGTGGAGAAATCCGTAATCTCAAGGCGCGAGAAGTGGTGTTGGGTTATGGCTTGTCTGAGGAAGAAGAACAAATCCTTAGTCGCCAGATGAATCTGGTGCTTTCCTATGAGAAAGAAGGATTTGAGGATCTTCATTTATTGGATTCACGATTAGCAACAGTGGAGCAAGCGGCATCTAGTAAGCTGCTCCAGTATGTTCATCGGACCCAGATGAGGGAATTGAACCACCTCAAACCTGTTATCCGCTATGAAATCAAGGATTTCTTGCAGATGGATTATGCGACCAAGGCTAGTCTGGATTTGGTTGAGAATGCTCGTTCAGGCAAGAAGCAAGGCAGTCTTTTCTGGCTTTTGGATGAAACCAAAACGGCTATGGGGATGCGTCTGTTACGATCTTGGATTCATCGTCCCTTGATTGACAAGGAACGAATCGTCCAACGCCAAGAAGTTGTGCAGGTCTTTCTTGACTACTTCTTTGAGCGCAGTGATTTAACGGACAGTCTCAAGGGTGTTTATGACATTGAGCGCTTGGCTAGTCGGGTTTCTTTTGGCAAAATCAATCCCAAGGATCTCTTGCAGTTGGCGACTACCTTATCCAGTGTGCCACGGATTCGAGCGATTTTAGAAGGCATGGAGCAACCTGCTCTAGCTTATCTCATCGAACAACTGGATGGAATCCCTGAGTTGGAGAGCTTGATTAGTGCAGCGATTGCTCCTGAAGCTTCTCACGTGATTACAGATGGGGGAATTATCCGGACTGGATTTGATGAGACTTTAGACAAGTACCGTCGAGTTCTCAGAGAAGGGACTAGCTGGATTGCTGAAATTGAGGCCAAGGAGAGAGAAAACTCTGGTATTAGTACGCTTAAGATTGACTACAATAAGAAGGATGGCTACTATTTCCATGTGACCAATTCGCAACTGGGAAATGTGCCTGCTCACTTTTTCCGCAAGGCGACGCTGAAAAACTCAGAACGTTTTGGCACCGAAGAATTAGCCCGTATCGAGGGAGATATGCTTGAGGCGCGTGAGAAGTCAGCTAATCTAGAGTACGAAATTTTTATGCGTATTCGTGAAGAGGTCAGCAAGTACATCCAGCGTTTGCAGGCTCTAGCTCAAGGAATTGCGACAGTTGATGTCCTGCAAAGTCTCGCAGTTGTTGCTGAAACCCAGCATTTGATTCGACCTGAGTTTGGTGACGATTCACAAATCGATATCCAGAAAGGGCGCCATGCTGTCGTTGAAAAGGTTATGGGAGCTCAAACCTATATTCCAAATACGATTCAGATGGCAGAAGATACTAGTATTCAGCTGATTACAGGGCCAAATATGAGCGGGAAGTCAACCTACATGCGTCAGTTAGCCATGACGGCGGTTATGGCCCAGTTGGGTTCTTATGTGCCAGCAGAAAGTGCCCATTTGCCGATTTTTGATGCAATCTTTACTCGTATTGGAGCAGCAGATGACTTGGTTTCAGGTCAATCAACCTTTATGGTAGAGATGATGGAGGCCAACAATGCCATTTCGCATGCGACCAAAAATTCCTTGATTCTCTTTGATGAGTTAGGTCGTGGAACGGCAACTTATGACGGTATGGCTCTTGCTCAGTCTATCATCGAATACATCCATGAGCACATCGGAGCCAAGACTCTTTTTGCGACCCACTACCATGAATTGACTAGTCTGGAGTCCAGCTTGGAACACTTGGTCAATGTCCACGTGGCAACTTTGGAGCAGGATGGGCAGGTTACCTTTCTTCATAAGATTGAACCAGGTCCAGCTGATAAATCCTACGGTATCCATGTAGCCAAGATTGCTGGCTTGCCAGCAGACCTTTTAGCAAGGGCGGATAAGATTTTGACTCAACTAGAGAGTCAAGGTACAGAAAGTCCAGCTCCAATGAGGCAAACAAGTTCCGTCACAGAACAGATTTCACTCTTTGATACACCCGAAGAGCATCCTATCCTAGCAGAATTAGCTAAACTGGATGTTTACAATATGACACCTATGCAGGCTATGAATGTTTTGGTTGAGTTAAAACAGGAACTATAAATCCAAGAATTGCTAGTCATTCTAGCTATATCAAGGAGACTTCTTTGACAATCCCCCACTTTTTTGCTAGAATAACATCACACAAACAGAATGAAAAGGAGCTGACGCATTGTCGCTCCCTTTTGTCTATTTTTTAAGGAGAAAGTATGCTGATTCAGAAAATAAAAACCTACAAGTGGCAGGCCTTAGCTTCGCTCCTGATGACAGGCTTGATGGTTGCTAGTTCACTTTTGCAACCGCGTTATCTGCAGGAAGTGTTAGACGCCCTCCTTGTTGGGAAATATGAAGCCATTTATAGTATCGGGGCTTGGTTGATTGGTGTGGCCTTGGTCGGTCTGGTTGCTGGTGGGCTCAATGTTGTCCTCGCAGCCTATATTGCCCAAGGAGTTTCATCCGATCTTCGGGAGGATGCCTTCCGTAAAATCCAAACCTTTTCTTATGCCAATATTGAACAATTCAACGCGGGAAATCTAGTTGTTCGCATGACAAATGACATCAACCAGATTCAGAACGTGGTCATGATGACCTTCCAAATTCTTTTCAGACTTCCCCTCTTGTTTATCGGTTCGTTTATCCTGGCGGTTCAAACCTTACCTTCTCTGTGGTGGGTGATTGTTCTCATGGTAGTCTTGATTTTCGGCTTGACTGCTGTCATGATGGGAATGATGGGGCCTCGTTTTGCCAAGTTTCAAACCCTTCTTGAGCGCATCAATGCCATTGCCAAGGAAAATCTGCGCGGTGTTCGTGTGGTTAAGTCCTTTGTCCAAGAAAAAGAGCAGTTTGCTAAGTTTACGGAGGTTTCAGACGAGCTTCTCGGTCAAAATCTTTACATCGGTTATGCCTTTTCAGTAGTGGAACCTTTCATGATGTTGGTCGGTTATGGGGCGGTATTCCTCTCTATTTGGCTAGTTGCAGGGATGGTTCAGTCGGAACCGTCAGTTGTTGGCTCCATTGCTTCCTTTGTCAATTACCTAAGTCAGATTATCTTTACCATTGTTATGGTTGGATTTTTGGGAAATTCTGTCAGTCGTGCCATGATTTCTCTGCGTCGTATTCGAGAAATTCTGGATGCAGAGCCAGCCATGACCTTCAAGGATGTCCCAGATGAAGAGTTGGTTGGAAGTCTTAGCTTTGAAAATGTAACCTTTACCTATCCAATGGACAAGGAACCAATGCTGAAAGACGTGAGCTTTACTATTGAATCTGGTCAAATGGTTGGTGTAGTTGGAGCGACTGGTGCAGGAAAATCAACCTTGGCTCAATTGATTCCACGTCTCTTTGACCCGCAGGAAGGGGCTATCAAAATCGGAGGCAAAGATATTCGAGAAGTGAGTGAAGGAACCCTGCGCAAAACTGTTTCTATCGTTCTTCAACGTGCCATTCTCTTCAGTGGAACGATTGCAGATAACCTGAGACAGGGCAAAGGAGATGCCACTCTATTTGAAATGGAGCGTGCAGCCAATATTGCCCAAGCCAGTGAATTCATTCATCGTATGGAGAAAACCTTTGAAAGTCCAGTTGAGGAACGGGGAACCAATTTTTCAGGTGGGCAAAAGCAAAGGATGTCGATTGCGCGTGGGATTGTCAGCAATCCACGTATTCTGATTTTTGACGATTCTACCTCGGCCTTGGATGCCAAGTCAGAGCGCCTAGTGCAAGAAGCCTTGAATAAGGACTTGAAGGGAACAACAACTATTATCATCGCTCAAAAGATTAGCTCGGTTGTTCATGCAGACAAGATCTTGGTACTGGATCAAGGACGATTGATTGGTCAAGGTACGCATGCAGACTTAGTTGCCAATAATGCCGTTTACCGTGAAATCTATGAAACACAGAAAGGAAAGGAGGAGTAAAATGAAGACTGTTCAATTTTTTTGGAATTATTTTAAAGTCTATAAGCTATCATTTGTAGTCGTCATCCTGATGATTGTTCTGGCGACTCTTGCCCAAGCTCTCTTTCCGGTCTTTTCTGGACAAGCGGTGACGCAGCTAGCTAATTTAGTTCAAGCTTATCAAGATGGCAATCCAGAACTTGTTTGGCAAAGCCTATCAGGAATCATGGTCAATCTTGGCCTGCTGGTTTTGGTTCTCTTTATCTCCAGTGTCATATACATGTGTCTCATGACGCGCGTGATTGCAGAATCGACCAACGAGATGCGCAAAGGCCTCTTCGGTAAGCTTGCTCGGTTAACGGTTTCTTTCTTTGACCGCCGACAAGATGGCGATATTCTATCTCGTTTTACCAGTGATTTGGATAATATCCTCCAAGCCTTTAATGAAAGTCTGGTTCAGGTCATGAGCAATATTGTTTTATACATTGGTCTGATTCTTGTCATGTTTTCGAGAAATGTGACGCTGGCGCTCATCACCATCGCCAGCACACCAGTGGCCTTCCTCATGCTGATTTTCATCATGAAAATGGCACGCAAATACACCAACCTCCAGCAGAAAGAGGTAGGGAAGCTTAACGCCTATATGGATGAGAGTATCTCAGGTCAAAAAGCTGTGATTGTACAAGGAATTCAAGAGGATATGATGGCAGGATTTCTTGAACAAAATGAGCGCGTGCGCAAGGCAACCTTTAAAGGAAGAATGTTCTCAGGAATTCTTTTCCCTGTCATGAATGGGATGAGTTTGGTTAACACAGCTATCGTCATCTTTGCGAGTTCAGCTGTTTTATTAAATGACAAGTCTATCGAAACAAGTACAGCCCTAGGTTTGATTGTTATGTTTGCCCAATTTTCACAGCAGTACTACCAGCCTATTATCCAAGTTGCAGCAAGTTGGGGAAGCCTTCAGTTAGCCTTTACGGGGGCTGAACGGATTCAGGAAATGTTCGATGCAGAGGAAGAAATCCGACCTGAGAATGCGCCAATCTTTACTCAGTTGCAAGAAGGTGTTGAAATTAGTCATATTGATTTTTCATACTTGCCTGATAAACCGATTTTGAAAGATGTTAGCATTTCTGCCCCTAAAGGTCAGATGACAGCAGTTGTTGGTCCGACAGGGTCAGGGAAAACGACTATTATGAACCTCATCAATCGCTTCTATGATGTTGATACTGGTGGTATTTATTTTGATGGTAAAGATATTCGTGACTACGACTTGGATAGTCTCAGAAGTAAGGTGGGAATTGTCTTGCAGGATTCGGTCTTGTTTAGCGGAACCATTCGAGACAATATTCGTTTTGGTGTGCCAGATGCTAGTCAGGAAATGGTTGAGGCAGCAGCCAAGGCAACCCACATTCACGACTATATCGAAAGCTTACCTGATAAATATGATACTCTTATAGATGATGACCAGAGCATCTTCTCAACAGGCCAGAAACAATTGATTTCTATCGCTCGAACCCTGATGACAGATCCAGAAGTTCTCATTCTCGATGAAGCAACTTCAAATGTAGATACGGTGACAGAAAGCAAGATTCAGCATGCCATGGAGGCGGTTGTAGCAGGCAGAACCAGTTTCGTCATTGCTCACCGTTTGAAGACCATCCTCAATGCAGACCAGATTATCGTCCTTAAAGACGGAGAAGTCATTGAACGCGGGAACCACCATGAGCTCTTGAAACTAGGTGGATTCTACTCAGAACTCTATCACAATCAATTTGTCTTCGAATAAGAAAGAAGTTGTCCTATGTGGGCAGCTTTTTCTTGTCCATAAAAAATATTTATCACGGCCTTTAAAAAAACATATTAGACGAAAGTCATTTTGAGTGATATGATAGGACTATCGTTATACTCAATGAAAATCAAAGAGCAAACTAGGAAGCTAGCCGTAGGTTGCTCAAAGCACTGCTTTGAGGTTGTAGATGAAACTGACGAAGTCAGTAACCATATCTACGGTAAGGCGACGCTGACGTGGTTTGAAGAGATTTTCGAAGAGTATTAACATTCGAAAGGAGAGGCATCATGGCTAGAACGGTTGTAGGAGTTGCTGCAAATCTATGTCCCGTAGACGCAGAAGGCAAAAACATTCATTCATCTGTATCTTGTAGATTCGCAGAGAGCATTCGTCAAGTCGGTGGTCTCCCTTTAGTCATTCCTGTTGGTGATGAGTCAGTTGTACGCGATTATGTAGAAATGATAGATAAACTTATTTTGACAGGCGGTCAAAATGTTCATCCTCAGTTTTATGGAGAGAAAAAGACCATCGAGAGCGATGATTATAATCTGGTCCGTGATGAATTTGAATTGGCACTCTTGAAAGAAGCGCTTCGTCAGAATAAACCAATTATGGCAATCTGTCGTGGTGTTCAACTTGTCAATGTTGCTTTTGGTGGGACCCTCAATCAAGAAATCGAAGGTCACTGGCAAGGCCTACCGTTCGGAACATCTCACTCTATTGAGACAGTAGAAGGAAGCGTAGTGGCTAAGCTATTTGGGAAAGAAAGTCAGGTCAACTCCGTCCACCGTCAAAGCATTAAAGATTTGGCACCTAATTTCCGCGTAACTGCTATTGATCCAAGAGACCAGACCATTGAAGCGATTGAGTCTATCGACGAGCACCGCATCATCGGTTTGCAGTGGCATCCAGAGTTTCTAGTTAATGAAGAAGATGGCAATTTAGAACTATTTGAGTATTTATTGAATGAATTGTAACGACTGGTGTATCTGGTCGTTCTTTCTTTTATTTTTTCAAAATTTTTAGAATGTAGCATTTTTACGCAAACGTTTGAATTCTGATAAAAATTGGAGAAATTCGACAAAAAAACTTGAAAAAAACGAAGGTAAGCGTTATGATAGAAAAGAAGAAATATTGGAGGAATAACATGTCACATATTAAATTTGATTATTCAAAAGTTTTAGACAAATTTGTTGCACCACATGAAGTGGAATACATGCAATCACAAGTAACAGCAGCAGATGAATTGATCCGTAAAGGAACTGGTGCTGGTAGCGACTTCCTAGGATGGTTGGACCTTCCTGAAAATTACGACCGCGAAGAATTTGACCGCATCTTGAAAGCTGCTGAGCAAATCAAATCAGACAGCGATGTTTTGGTTGTTATCGGTATCGGTGGTTCTTATCTTGGTGCTAAAGCAGCAATCGACTTCTTGAACCACCACTTTGCAAACTTGCAAACAAAAGAAGAGCGCAAAGCTCCACAAATCCTTTACGCAGGAAACTCAATCTCATCTACTTACCTTGCTGACTTGGTAGAGTACGTAGCTGACAAAGACTTCTCAGTAAACGTGATTTCTAAATCAGGTACAACAACTGAACCAGCTATCGCTTTCCGTGTCTTCAAAGAACTCTTGGTTAAGAAATACGGTCAAGAAGAGGCTAACAAACGTATCTATGCAACAACTGACCGCCAAAAAGGTGCTGTTAAGGTTGAAGCAGACGCTAACGGCTGGGAAACATTTGTTGTTCCAGATGACATCGGTGGACGCTTCTCAGTATTGACAGCCGTTGGTTTGCTTCCAATCGCAGCATCAGGAGCTGACATCAAAGCCCTTATGGAAGGTGCTAACGCAGCTCGCAAAGATTACGCTTCAGACAAAATCTCTGAAAACGAAGCTTACCAATATGCAGCAGTTCGTAACATCCTTTACCGTAAAGGCTATGCAACTGAAATCTTGGTAAACTATGAGCCATCACTTCAATACTTCTCAGAATGGTGGAAACAATTGGCTGGTGAATCAGAAGGAAAAGACCAAAAAGGTATCTACCCAACTTCAGCTAACTTC
>JAWERV010000029.1:0-27006 GCA_032481955.1 Streptococcus mitis
GTTTACAGATGGAGCTGTTACTTTGTAGTGTGTACGACGTTTGTTTTTCTTCGCTTTTGAAGTGCGACGTGCAGGTACTGCCATTTTGATTTCTCCTTTAGGTATTTATATTCGATTCAATCTACTGATTTTCATCAACCATACTAGGATAACACATTTTTTTTGTAAAGTAAAGTTACTTGACAAAAAAAGATGAAAAAATTAAAAGGTCATCAACCAAATTAATCGAAATTTTCTGAAAATTCAAGAATTTTCTTCTGTTCATTGCCTTTAAAATGTGCTATAATAGTAAAAACTGAAATGTGAGGGAACAAATGACTGAATTAGATAAACGTCACCGCAGTAGCATTTATGATAGCATGGTAAAATCACCAAACCGTGCCATGCTTCGTGCGACTGGTATGACAGATAAGGACTTTGAAACACCGATTGTTGGGGTTATTTCGACTTGGGCGGAAAATACACCATGTAACATCCACTTGCATGATTTTGGGAAATTAGCTAAAGAAGGTGTCAAATCGGCAGGTGCTTGGCCTGTTCAGTTTGGGACTATTACTGTAGCGGACGGGATTGCCATGGGAACGCCTGGTATGCGTTTCTCTCTAACATCTCGTGATATTATTGCGGACTCTATCGAGGCGGCTATGGGTGGTCACAACGTCGATGCCTTCGTCGCTATCGGTGGCTGTGACAAGAACATGCCTGGTTCTATGATTGCCATTGCCAATATGGATATTCCAGCCATTTTCGCCTATGGTGGAACTATTGCACCTGGGAATCTTGATGGCAAAGACATCGACTTGGTTTCTGTTTTTGAGGGTATTGGGAAATGGAACCACGGTGACATGACGGCTGAGGACGTGAAACGTCTTGAATGTAATGCCTGCCCTGGCCCTGGTGGCTGTGGTGGTATGTACACAGCTAATACCATGGCGACTGCTATCGAAGTTCTCGGTATGAGTTTGCCAGGTTCTTCATCTCACCCAGCTGAATCAGCTGATAAGAAAGAAGATATCGAAGCAGCAGGACGTGCTGTTGTTAAGATGTTGGAACTTGGTCTCAAACCGTCAGATATCTTGACTCGTGAAGCCTTTGAAGATGCTATCACTGTGACTATGGCTCTCGGTGGGTCAACCAATGCCACTCTTCACTTGCTTGCCATTGCCCATGCTGCCAATGTTGATTTGTCACTTGAGGACTTCAATACAATCCAAGAACGCGTTCCTCACTTGGCAGACTTGAAACCATCTGGTCAGTATGTCTTCCAAGACCTCTACGAAGTCGGTGGTGTCCCTGCGGTTATGAAGTACTTATTGGCAAATGGATTCCTTCATGGGGATCGCATCACATGTACTGGTAAGACAGTTGCTGAGAATTTGGCTGACTTTGCAGACCTCACATCAGGTCAAAAAGTCATTATGCCACTTGAAAATCCAAAACGTGCAGACGGTCCGCTTATCATCTTGAACGGGAACCTTGCCCCTGATGGTGCGGTTGCTAAAGTATCAGGTGTTAAAGTACGTCGTCACGTTGGGCCAGCTAAGGTCTTTGACTCAGAAGAAGATGCTATTCAGGCTGTTCTGACAGATGAAATCGTTGATGGCGATGTTGTCGTTGTTCGTTTCGTGGGGCCTAAGGGTGGTCCTGGTATGCCTGAGATGCTGTCACTTTCATCAATGATCGTTGGTAAAGGTCAGGGAGACAAGGTTGCCCTCTTGACAGACGGACGTTTCTCTGGTGGTACTTATGGTCTGGTTGTTGGACATATCGCTCCTGAAGCTCAGGATGGTGGACCAATTGCCTACCTTCGTACAGGCGATATTGTTACGGTTGACCAAGATACCAAAGAAATTTCCATGGCCGTATCTGAAGAAGAACTTGAAAAACGCAAGGCAGAAACAACCTTGCCACCACTTTACAGTCGTGGTGTCCTCGGTAAATATGCCCATATCGTATCATCGGCTTCTCGTGGAGCCGTGACAGACTTCTGGAATATGGACAAGTCAGGTAAAAAATAAACTTAAAAAGCAAGCCGAGATTGGCTTGCTTCTTTTCATCTTCAAAAGTGATTTGCCTGCTTATACTCAATAAAAATCGAAGAGTAAACTAGAAAGCTAGGCGCAGGCTGCTCAAAACAGTGTTTTGAGGTTGTGGATAGAACTGACGAAGTCAGCTCAAAGTACTGCTTTGAGGTTGTAGATAAGACTGACGAAGTCAGCTCAAAACACCGTTTTGAGGTTGCAGATAGAACTGACGAAGTCAGTAACATCTATACGATAAGGCTAAGCTGACGTGGTTTGAAGAGTATTAACGAGGTGGTAGTCCAAGGGCAATACGGCCGTAGCGACTGATTCGTGTGATTTTCCAAGCAGGTGACCAGGTAACTTCAACCTTGACATCTTCGATACCCTCGATTTGTTTCAGACCTGCAACGATTTCGATAGGCAAGCTTTCGGCGCAATCGCAGGCAGTATCAGTGAAGGTCATGACAATTTTACAGAGCCCCGTTTCGTCCAGATTGATTTCATAAATCAATCCTAGATTGTATACATCCAATTCCACATCTGTATCAAAAACCTTCTCTAGTTTTTCGATAATTTGGTCTTGTAAGGCCAAAGCACGGTCATTGATTTTGATATCCTCTCTCATTACAGTCCCTCCACGTGATAAATATCCTCTATTTTCTCATAATTCTGACAATTTGGCAAGTTTTTGATGAATTTTCTGAAAAAATATGATAATATAAAGAAAACGCCGAATCAAGGGGAAGCCTATGGAGCAGATTGGAAAAGTCTTTAGACAATTACGAGAGTCAAGAAATATCTCGCTGAGACAAGCAACTGGGGGACAATTTTCGCCGTCTATGTTGTCTCGTTTTGAAACAGGTCAGAGTGAGCTTTCGGTGGAAAAGTTTCTATTTGCCTTGGAAAATATATCTGCCAGTGTGGAGGAAATCCTCTTTCTGGCGAGAGGTTTTCAGTATGATACGGATTCTGAGTTGAGAAAAGAAATCATAGATGTCTTGGATCCAAAGAATATAGCACCTCTTGAAGACTTGTATCGCAGGGAGTATCAAAAGCATGCTCATTCTCAAAACAAACAGAAACATATTCTAAATGCCATTATGATCAAGTCTTATATGAAGAGCATGGATGAAGGGGTAGAGTTAACAGCAGAGGAAGGGAAAGTCCTTTATGATTATTTGTTTTCTACCGAAATTTGGGGAATCTATGAACTCAATTTATTTTCAATCAGTTCGCCATTTTTATCTGTTTCTATTTTTACTAGGTATGTTAGAGAGATGGTCCGAAAATCTGATTTTCTAATGGAAATGTCTGGTAATCGAACCCTGTTTCACACTATACTATTGAATGGCTTTTTAGCCAGTATTGAGTATGAAGAATTTACCAATGCCTCTTATTTTAAACGTGTTATCGAAGAGCATTTCTACAATGAAAATGAAACCTATTTCCGAATTGTCTATTTGTGGGCGGAAGGTCTCCTTGATAGCAAGCAAGGTAGAGTCAAGGAAGGCCAGAAAAAGATGGAAGATGCTGTCCGTATTTTTGAGATGCTTGGCTGTAACAAATCTGCTGATTACTATAGAAAAACGACCGATTGTTGAATATCTGCAAACCAAGAAAATGATTTGAAATTTTAAGCGATAGAACTCTTGACCTCTCTTAGGTCACTAGAGAAGTTCTATCGTTTTTTTTGCTCATTTTTTTGTTGCATATATTCAAAAATTTTTCCTCTAAAATTTCTAAGTGCTATACTATAGTCATACTTCACATAAAACTTATACTCTTCGAAAATCTCTTCAAACCACGTCAGCTTTATCCCCAACCTCAAAGCTGTGCTTTGAGCAACCTGCGGCTAGCTTCCTAGTTTGCTCCTTGATTTTCATTGAGTATTTGAACAAGAAGGGAGATTACCTATGAAATTATTGTTTAGAAATCACGCTTATCGTCTCTTGACTTTGTCACGCTTCTTCAATGCTTTTGGTGCTTCGATTTTTAATCTGGTATTTATCGTCTATGCATCGACCTTGCAACAAGCCTCTTTTGCTGTTGCTATGGCGAATATTGTCATGCTTCTTCCGACTCTCTTTACAGTTTTTGTAGGGATTCGGGCAGATTACACGAGAGACAAGGTCAAATGGATGGTCTATAGTGGCTTGTTTCAGGCGGTTTTATTTTTTCTAGCAGCCCTAGTTGTTCAGCAAGCTAGTCTCTTTGCCTTTTCTAGCCTGTGTTTAATCAATGTCATTAGCGATGTCATCAGTGATTTTGCTGGTGGTTTGCGCATGCCTCTCATTAAGGAAAAAGTAGCTGAAGATGATTTGATGGAAGCTTATTCTTTTTCACAGTTTATCACTTATATTTCAGCTATTGGTGGTCAAGCTTTTGGAGTCTGGCTCTTAGGTCTATCAGTCAACAATTTTTCTCTCGTTGCGGGAATCAATGCCTGTTTTTTCCTCGTATCAGCTTCTGTTCTCTTTTTAGGAAGAAGCAAATTGAGCCTGTCACTTTCATCTCCTGATGGTGAATCACTGAAAAATGAGAAGCTTTCTATCAAAGACCAATTTCTAACGATTTACAGAAATTTACGTCTCGTTTTTCTTAAAGGTGGACAGAAAAACTTTGGATTCATGATCTTTGCTGTCTTGCTTATCAATGCCTTGGGTGGCGCTTTAGGAAGCATCTATAACATCTTCTTTTTGAGCCATTCTCTTTTGGACTTTTCTTACACAGAGGCATTATTTATCAGTCAATTCTGTGCTTTGTTAGCAATCATCATCAGTAGCCTTACGGGCAATGATTATTTTGGGAAGCAGTCCCTGCCTAGATTGATGATGTGGGCGACCGTAGGACTCAGTCTAGTTGGTCTGGCTAACGTATTCAATCAAGTCGTACTTGGTTTGCTATTTCTCTTTTCAACTCTATATGTGTCTGGTAAAGTTCAACCAAAGATTAGTGCCATGCTCATGAAAAATCTAGCTCCAGAGGTTCTAGCTCGTACCAGTAATTTTTTAGGTCTATTGTTTACCTTATCCATACCTGTGGGAACAGCTTGTTTTTCACTTATAGCTGTATGGAATATACAGTTGACTTGGATGCTATTTATTGGTCTTTCCTTGCTAGCTATTCTTTTGACAGTTATTAATCTTAAAAATGATATCTAAATCCTAATTTTTTTCTCACTGTTTTAATCCCTCTATTTATGGTAAAATAAGACTATTAAGTTTAAAGAGGATTCCCTATGAAATTACAAAAACCAAAAGGAACGCAGGATATTTTACCTGCTGAATCTGCCAAATGGCAGTACGTTGAGGGCTTTGCCCGTGAGATTTTCAAGCGCTACAACTATGCAGAAGTGCGCACGCCTATTTTTGAGCATTACGAGGTTATCAGCCGTTCTGTCGGAGATACAACGGATATCGTAACCAAGGAAATGTATGACTTCTATGACAAGGGTGACCGCCATATCACCCTCCGTCCAGAAGGAACTGCGCCTGTTGTCCGTTCCTATGTGGAAAATAAACTCTTCGCCCCAGAAGTGCAAAAGCCAAGTAAGTTCTACTACATGGGCCCTATGTTCCGCTATGAGCGTCCACAGGCAGGGCGTTTGCGCCAGTTCCACCAGATTGGTGTTGAGTGCTTTGGCTCTAGCAATCCAGCTACCGATGTGGAAACAATCGCTATGGCAGCTCATTTCTTGAAAGAAATCGGCATCCAAGATGTTAAATTGCACCTCAACACGCTTGGCAATCCTGAGAGCCGTGCAGCCTACCGTCAGGCCTTGATTGACTATTTGACACCGCTCAAGGAGACCTTATCTAAGGATAGCCAACGTCGCTTGGAGGAAAATCCTCTCCGTGTCTTGGACTCTAAAGAAAAAGAAGACAAGGTAGCAGTAGAGAATGCGCCGTCTATCTTAGATTTCCTTGATGAAGAAAGCCAAGCACACTTTGATGCTGTGCGTCAGATGTTGGAAAATCTTGGAGTAGACTATATCATCGATACCAATATGGTGCGTGGTCTGGACTACTACAACCACACGATTTTCGAGTTCATCACAGAAATCGAGGGCAATGACTTGACAGTCTGTGCGGGTGGTCGTTACGATGGTTTGGTTGCTTACTTTGGAGGTCCTGAAACTGCTGGCTTTGGTTTTGGACTTGGTGTAGAGCGCCTACTTCTCATTCTTGAAAAGCAAGGTGTGGCCCTCCCTATCGAAAACGCCCTAGATGTCTATATCGTAGTCTTGGGTCAAGGAGCAAATGTCAAGGCCTTGGAGTTGGTACAAGCCCTTCGCCAACAAGGATTCAAAGCAGAGCGTGATTATCTTAACCGTAAACTCAAAGCTCAGTTCAAGTCAGCCGATGTCTTTGCGGCTAAGGCTCTCATCACTCTAGGCGAGAGCGAAGTCGAAAGCGGACAAGTGACAGTCAAGAACAACCAAACCCGAGAAGAAGTGCAAGTGTCACTTGAGACAATCAGCCAAAACTTCTCAGAAATTTTTGAAAAATTAGGCTTTTAATGATAGATAAACTGGTCAGGATTTTATTCCTGACCTTTTTCTTTTACAAAATGACAAAAATCATAAACTTTTTGACAAACATGCTTGTCAAAAAGAAAAAGATGTATTACAATAAATTCAAGTTAAGAAATAGGAAGCAGAAAGGAGCTATGATGTGGATAGTATTTATACTATTTATGATTTTATTTTATTCTAATAATTCTAAAAAAATCAAGAAACTAGAGAATAAAATCAAAAAGCTTGAGCGAAAAGAGAAAGGAAACGCAGAAATGTCGAGATTATTGCAAGAAATGATTGGAAAGAAACCAATTATAACGGGAGTGTATATTGGGCCAGATAACTGGGAAGTTGTGGATGTTGATGAGGAATGGGTCAAACTACGTAGCGTTGATAAAGAGGGGAAAGAAAAATTCAAGTTGCAACGTATTGAGGATATCCAAACCGTTGAATTTGACGGAGAGTAGGTGTGTAACATGCAACTAAAAAATCGTCTAAAAGAGCTTCGGGCTCGCGATGGCCTCAATCAAACCGAACTAGCCAAGCTAGCAGAGGTTTCCAGACAGACTATCAGCCTATTAGAACGGGACGAATACACCCCGTCCGTTGTGATTGCCTTGAAAATATCTCAGATTTTCAACGAAACAGTCGAATCGGTATTTCGCTTGGAGGAGGATGAGTGATGAACAAGTATAAAGTGATCTATTATGTAGTGGGCATAGCTTTATTAGTCAGCGTATTTCTACTGATTGGGATGGACCTAGGCTGGTTTAATCCGTATCAAAGCGACCAATTTATTTGGGCCTACTTTGCTCTTATCCCAGTCGTTGACTGGATTGAAAAGAAAGTAAACAATTTAGCAAGTGAAAAAGGAGAATGAATATGAAAAAGAAAAAGAAAGGTGGATTGTTATTTTTGATGTCTATTGTCTTGGGAGGTTTCTTGGGCATGTTTGTAGGGATGTTTAAGGCAGATGCCGAATCCAACGGAATTATGTTAGATGTAAAACCCTTGATACCATGGCTATCAGCTATCAGTTTACTACTAGCCGTCATTATTCTTTTTTTGACTTTCAATTTCCTAAAGAAAAGCAGAAAATTTCATTCCTTGTATCAAGAGGAAATGGATGATGATCTGAATGAAACCTATTATGTGCAGATGTATCGGAATCTCGAGTTTGGAACCATTGCTTTTAATATTGCAAGCGTAGCAATTTCATTGTCTATTTTTCTCTCATTAAATGAAGTGGTTATATTGCATACAGACCACCAAACATTTTCCCTCTCTTTCTTAGTCTTTGTGCTATCCTTAATCGCTCAAAAATCTCTTTTTAAAACAATTGCGATTGTGCGTCAGTTTGATTTGGCTCTTTTCTCTACACCAAAGGATGTCTTGGACTATATAAATTCCTATGATGAAGAGGAGCGCCAGGCTAATTTGGAACAGAGTTTTCGGATTTTATTCCAATTAAACCAATATGTCTTACCAGCCTTATATGTTTTTCTTATTATCATTTCTTTCTTGACAGGAGAGATTCAGTTACTAGCTTTCTTGCTTGTCGGAGCAATCCATGTTTATATCAATGTGATGCAGTTACCTATGGTGAAACGTTATTTTAAATAGGAGATCTCTATGAAATTACTTAAAAACCTTGGCTGGTTTCTTCTAGCCATTCTATCCTTTTTCTTTATCTATGGCTTCATTCAGGGGCTCGCGACTACGTCGCTTGCCTTAGGCGCTTCACCCTATGCTGTGACCTTGCTCTATGTGGCCTTAGCTGGAGTTTATGTGTACGGCATTTACAAATGGTATCAGAAAGGTCCTGTTCGTATTGAGGAGAGTGGTCTCAACCGATTTATTTGGCTTCCTGCCTTGGTTTGGTTCTTATCTCTTGTCGTTCAATTCTTCTTGCCAAACGACCCTTCAGTAAATCAACAAATGGCGACAGACTTGACCTTGTCTCAACCACTTTTCTCATTCTTTGCGGTCGTTATTTTTGCTCCTTTGACGGAAGAACTTATCTTTAGAGGGATGTTGGCACGCTATCTCTTTCCTAAGCAGGACAATAGTAAACAAACTCTGCTTTTCCTTCTGGTATCTAGTGTTTTGTTTGCCTTGTTTCATTTCCCAAGTGATGTGCAACAATTTTTAGTCTATTTTAGCCTTGGTTTTAGCTTTGGCTTGGCTTATATTAGCAGAAAAGGTCTGATCTATAGTATTTCTCTCCACGCTTTGAATAATTTAGTCAGCTTTTTGATGATTCTCATGCTATAATAGAGTCAGGAGGTCACATGAAACGAGTAATTTTATTAGCAGTGATTCAGGCAGTTGTTCTATTTTTTATCATTGGGGCGCTAGCTTATGCCTTCAAAGGTGATTTCTTCTACAGCCATCTAGCAGTAGTCTTTGCCCCTATTGCTGGTATATGGCGTTTTGGGACAGCTTATACAACAGAAATCGTCTTGCCTCGAAAGGCAGCCGAAATTGCTGAAAAGCGTAAAGCAGGCAACAATTCAAAATAAAAGAGTCCGATGAACTTCATCGGATTTTTGTATGGGCGTTAATTTTTAGAGTCTTCACTTGATTTTTAAAGACTGACAAACTTTTCTGATGATTTTCATGAAGAGCCTGCGCTTTTATGGTAAAATAGTAACAGAATAAAAGAGGAGAGAAACAATGAAACGTAGTATGTATGCTGGTCGTGTTCGTGAAGAACACATCGGACAAGAAATAACCTTGAAAGGATGGGTAGGCCGTCGTCGTGACCTGGGTGGTTTGATCTTTATCGATCTTCGTGACCGTGAAGGAATCATGCAGTTGGTCATCAACCCTGAAAAAGTCTCTGCAGAGGTCATGGCAACAGCTGAAAGCCTTCGTAGCGAATTTGTTATCGAGGTGACTGGTCAGGTCGCTGCGCGTGAGCAAGCCAATGATAAGTTGCCAACTGGTGCAGTTGAGTTAAACGTGACAGCTCTGACAGTGCTTAATACAGCCAAGACAACCCCATTTGAGATTAAGGATGGCATTGAGGCCAATGACGATACACGTTTGCGATACCGTTACCTTGACCTTCGTCGTCCAGAAATGTTGGAAAATCTTAAACTTCGTGCTAAGGTGACCCACTCTATCCGCAACTACTTGGATGAGTTGGAGTTTATCGATGTGGAGACACCATTCCTTTCTAAGTCAACGCCTGAAGGGGCGCGTGACTATTTGGTGCCATCTCGTGTCAATAAAGGGCATTTCTATGCTCTTCCTCAAAGTCCACAAATTACGAAACAGCTCTTGATGAATGCTGGATTTGATCGTTATTACCAAATCGTTAAATGTTTCCGTGACGAGGACTTGCGTGGAGACCGCCAGCCTGAGTTTACTCAGGTCGACTTGGAAACATCTTTCCTTACTGAGCAAGAAATCCAAGATATCACAGAAGGCTTGATTGCGCGCGTGATGAAAGAAACTAAAGGTATTGAAGTGACGCTTCCATTCCCTCGTATGAAATACGATGATGCTATGGATCTTTATGGTTCTGACAAGCCAGATACTCGTTTTGGCATGTTGCTTCAGGACTTGACAGCAGTGGTCAAAGGTGTAGACTTTAAAGTCTTTTCAGAAGCACCTGCTGTAAAAGCAATTGTGGTCAAAGGCGCTGCGGACAACTATTCACGTAAAGACATCGACAAGATGACGGAAGTAGCCAAACAGTACGGTGCCAAAGGTCTTGCTTGGGTCAAGGTAGTTGATGGAGAATTAAACGGATCAGTTGCTAAGTTCTTGACTGGCATCCAAGCAGAATTGACAACAGCGCTTGCTCTTGAAGATAAGGACCTCGTTCTCTTTGTGGCAGATACGCTTGAAGTGGCCAATGCAACTCTCGGTGCCCTTCGTGGACGTATTGCCAAAGAGCTTGGCTTGATTGATAACGATAAATTTAACTTCCTTTGGGTGGTTGACTGGCCAATGTTTGAATGGTCTGAAGAAGGCCGCTACATGAGTGCTCACCATCCATTTACCCTTCCACAAGAAGAGACTGCTCACGAATTAGAAGGTGATTTGGCTAAGGTTCGTGCCATTGCTTACGATATCGTCTTGAACGGTTATGAGCTTGGTGGCGGTAGCCTTCGTATCAATCAAAAAGACCTTCAAGAACGTATGTTCAAGGCTCTTGGTTTCTCAGCCGAAGAAGCAAATGACCAGTTTGGTTTCCTTCTTGAAGCCATGGACTATGGTTTCCCACCACACGGTGGCTTGGCTATCGGGCTTGACCGCTTTGTAATGCTCTTAGCAGGAGAAGAAAATATCCGTGAAGTCATTGCCTTCCCTAAGAACAACAAGGCAAGTGACCCAATGACACAAGCTCCTTCAACAGTGGCTCTCAAACAACTAGAGGAACTCAGCTTACAAGTAGAAGAAGATGAAACAAGCAAAACGAATTAAGCGGTGGCGCTATTATCTGCGCCGCTTTGCTCATCAGATAAAAATTTTACGTGTCTTACAAAGCATCTCTCGCGAAAAATATGATGAGAAGATTTCGGCCTCTCTGGTCTATGGATTTTTATCAGCAGTGGCGGTCAATTTCTTTTTCCAACCAGGACATGTGTATTCGAGTGGTGCGACAGGTCTGGCACAAATTATCTCTGCCTTGAGTAATCACTGGTTTGGTTTTCATATTCCGATTTCATTGGCTTTCTACGCTATTAATTTCCCTTTGATGGTCTTGGCTTGGTATCAGATTGGGCATAAGTTTACTGTTTTTACCTTTATCACGGTATCCATGAGTTCCTTCTTTATCCAGTTTGTCCCTGTGGCGACCTTGACGGAGGATCCCATTATCAATGCCCTTTTTGGGGGTGTTGTCATGGGCTTGGGGATTGGTTTTGCTCTTCGAAACAATATCTCCAGTGGCGGGACGGATATCGTCAGCCTGACCATTCGCAAGAAAACAGGTAAGAATGTCGGTAGTATTTCTTTCTTGGTAAATGGGACCATCATGCTGATAGCCGGTTTGACCTTTGGTTGGAAATACGCCCTCTACTCTATGATTACCATCTTTGTCTCTAGCCGTGTAACAGATGCGGTCTTTACCAAGCAAAAACGGATGCAGGCCATGATTGTGACCAATCATCCAGAGAAGGTAATTGAAAAAATCCATAAAAAATTGCACCGCGGAGCAACTATGATCCACGATGCAGAAGGAACCTATAATCACGAAAGGAAGGCAGTTTTAATCACTGTCATTACACGTGCAGAGTTTAATGAATTTAAACAGATTATGAAACAGGTGGATCCAAGCGCCTTTGTCTCTGTATCGGAGAATGTTCATATTCTGGGACGATTTGTAGAAACAGATAATTAATACTCTTCGAAAATTTCTTCAAACCACGTCAGCTTTATCTCCAACCTCCAAGCTGTGCTTTGAGCAACCTGCGGCTAGCTTCCTAGTTTGCTCTTTGATTTTCATTGAGTATAATGACTAAAAAACCAGCGCGAGCTGGTTTTTATTTTTCAATAATTTTGTGGGCAATCAACTGACGGTAACAAATTTGCTTATTGCTTTTAGCATCGTCGATAATCTGGAGGATAGTTTCAAGAGAAACACGACCAAGCTCTAAACTATTAATATCAACATAGGCCGCCAAGTTGAGTTTGGGATTGACCGAGTCGAAGCTGAGAACAGGGACATCCAGTTGGTGCTTAGCGATATAGTCACAGACCCCTTCAGCTAGGAGGCTATCGGTTGTGATGATAGCATCAATCTGCGGATCATGCTGAAAGAGGAGTTTGCTAAATTGATACCCTTTTTCCTCTAGGAACTCCGTTGCAAAATAGGTTAAATTTCCATCAATAGGCAGTTGGTATTGCTTGAGTGCGGATTCGTAACCAGTTAGACGGTCTTGTGTAACGAAGAGTTTCTTAGCACCTCCGATAAAGGCAATTCGTTTACATCCTTTTTTGATGAAATATTCGGTCGCATCAAAACCAGCTTGGACATTGTCATTATCGACAAGAGGGATAAAGGGTGAAATGGATTTTCCTAGAATGAGGAAGGGGAACTGCTCTTCAGCCACCAATTTGACCAAGGAATCTTCCTCTTCGGCATAAAGGAAGATTAAACCATCCACACGTTTGCCATAGACCATCTGGGAAATAGCTTTGAGTCGCTCTTTGGCGTCTTTACCTGTCGCAATCTGAATAGCATAGTGGTTTTCAGAAGCGATCTGAGCAATACCACGGAGGACAGATGGGAAGAAAGGATTTTGGTAGAAGGCATCTGAGTCGTCAGGAAGGACCAAGCCGATAACTTGGGTATAACTGCTTACCAAACTACGAGCGTTGAGGTTGGGGTGGTAATTGAGCTCCTTCATAGCCTTGCGAACGCGTTTTTTCGTTTCGTCGCTAATGGTTGATTTATTTTGAATAACACGGGTTACGGTTGAAGGTGAAACACCAGCAGCCTTGGCCACATCTTTAATCGTAACGGGCATAAAAATCTCCTATTTATGGTAATCTGGATCACGGAAATGTGTTTTATAAAAGATAGTGACCAGATATAGAACAAAAAGAATGTTTTGTACAGTGATGAGAGTTGTCATATTTTGGCCAAATAATCCCAAAATAAGCGTAATCAGAGTTGGTAATCCTAAACAGTTCAAGATAAAATGATAGCACTCTTTAAAGGTCCTAAATGAAAAGAGGCGTGATTTCTTAGTGATATAAAGGAGAAGACTAGCTCCTAGAGAGACAATGAAGAAATTCAAACCAAAGAGGAAGCTTGCACCGAGAACTAGGAAGAGACTGATATAGACACGATTCTGCTGGTACCAGTCTTTAGAAATAGCTTGGGTCAAGCTGTCCTTGCTTTTGAAACTCTCAGTCTGAATGGCTCGGTAAGAGATGCGGGTCAGCTCTTTACTCTCCTTGCTGATGACTAGTTCTTTCGTATCGAAATGCAGTTGCAAGTTCTTAGGTAATTCCTTGCTTTGACTTGGACCAATCACAAGAGAAGGAGCTTGATTAGCTGTTCCTGTATAAGTTAATGTGCCATCAACAATTCTAGCATGCTCAGAGAGATCCTGAACAACATCACCTGTCAATGGTTCATAGACATTATCGATAAAGGTTTCTAGCGGATAAGTCTCCTGTGAGCTGTTTTGGATGGCAATGGGTACCATAGATAAGCTGATAAGGAAGATGCTAGTAAAGAGCAGTTGAAACCAGTTGAGCCCAAAACGTTTGGACAGGGGCTTACGAAATCCCCAAATACTTGAAAAATATGAAAATGGATATGGAAGCATTTGTATCTTTCTAAAAGGTGTTTTCTATATGAGTATTATTATATAGAGAAATGTGCTTTATTTCAAGTCTAGGAGGGAAATTGCTTGCTACAAGGATAGTTTTATAGTCACAAGCTCCAAAATGAAAAAGGGTGGCGGGGATAAATTATCCCTTGTCGCCACCACTTGTAAGTCCTGAAACAAAGTTTTTTTGTAGGAAGAAGAAGAGAATACAGATTGGAAGAGCGATGAGGATAGCACCTGCTGAGAAGTAGGCAATCTTCATGTTTTTCGCATTGTTAACGAAGGTTTGGAGACCAACGGCAACAGTAAAGTATTCTTTCTCACGAAGCAAGAAACTAGAGAGGATGTAGTCCCCGAAAGGTCCCATGAAGGCCCAGAGAGCTTGTACAGCGATCATTGGGCGAACAAGTGGAAGAACAATTTGCCAGAAGCGGCGGAAGTGTCCTGCACCGTCTAGTTTTGCAGATTCGTCCAGAGACATTGGCACTGTATCGAAGTAGCCTTTCATGAGCCAAGCATTCATCGGGATACCTCCACCAACATAAAGGAAGATGAGGAACCAGCTGTGGTTAAGGGCGTTCAACATAAGTGCCATAACGAAGAAGGCTGTCAAAGCGGCCATGGTTGGCACCATTTGGATAATCAAGAAGAAGACCAAACTTTGTTTACGAGCCAAGAAGTTGTAACGGCTATAGGCATAACCAGCAAGTACGATAATACTTGTTTGGACAGCCATGGTAATCAAGGCGATAATCAAAGTGTTGAGGTACCAAGTACCGTACAAGGTTTCAGAGAAGAGCCCTTGGAAGTTAGCAAAACTAAAGTCGACGTTACTGTCTAGTTTAAAGGCTACTACGTTACCAGTCTTGAAGGCTGACATGATAGTAATCAATAGTGGATAGATAATCACGATTGAAAGACCCACCAAGTAGAGGTAAGTAAGGGTTTGAGTCAGTCTACGTTTGAGTTTGATTGAATTATTCATCTTAGACGTCCTCCATATCAAATGCGTGTAGTTTCTTGAATGCGATCATAGAGATTGAGATGACAATGATAGAGATAATTAAGGTAACAGCTGCCGCCATAGAGTATTGAGGAGATGTACCTGTTGTCAAACGGTAGATCCATGAGATCAAGATATCGGTTGAACCAGCTCCACCACCGACACTACCAGGTCCTCCAGCGTTGAAGAGGTACATGATAGAGAAGTTGTTAAAGTTGAAGGTGTATTGACTGATTAAAGTAGGTGCCGCAACAGCCAAAATCATTGGGAAAGTGATGTTGCGGAATTTTTGCCAAGCATTAGCACCGTCAATATAAGCTGCTTCGTAAAGGTCATTAGGAATAGATTGCAAGATACCCAAAGTCAAAACGTAGATATATGGGAATCCAAGCCAACCTTGCATCATAATCAAGGCAATCTTAGTCCAAGTTGGGTCTGTTTTCCAAGGAATAAGAGCACCATCAAGGAAAGGAAGGAATTTAGCCAAGATTGGCAATACTTGAGTGTTAATAGCTCCGACACTATCGTTAAACATGTTTGAGAATGTCAAGATAGTGATGAAGGCTGGGACAGCCCAAGGAAGAAGGAAAATAACACCAAAGATACGTTTTCCTTTGATAAATGGTTGGTTAGCAATGATAGCTGTGAAGATACCGATGACGATCTGTAAAGTTGAGGCAGCCAAAGCCCAGATGATAGTCCAAGAAAGAACGGCACCGAAGGCAGAACGGAAGGTACTCAAACTCCAGATGTTCGTAAAGTTGGTCAAACCAACCCAGTCCAACAATTTGTTTGGTGGTAAGTGTTGGAAGTCATAGTTAGTAAAGGCAATCATCAAGGTTACGATAACTGGGAAGATAATCGCGAAGGTCATGGCAACATAAGATGGAATGATCAAGAGGTAAGGGAAGCCATTTTCATAAATCCCTTTGATCATATCTTTGAGGGTATGTGGAACTGGGATTCCATTGTTAATACGTTTTGCGATAGTATGTGCATCTTTAATATTTGAGAAATAAAAGAGTACATAAACGACTACAAAGATTAAATGGAAGGCACCACGAATCAGCATGAATAGGGAATTATCACGACCTGGCTTGTCACCAAGAGTGATGAGATTGCTCAATTCAGGGGCTGCAAGTGCTAGGAAGTAAAGGACGAATACAAGGGTTACACCAAGGAAGATAAAACCTTTGGCTTTTTGTTTATTGTAAATCTGTCCTAACCCAGGAATGATAGACAGCAGGGCTGCTTTACTAGGTTGTTGCTTTTCCATAATAACTCCTTTCATAGAATACTGGTTTTTAGATAAAACCTAAACTATTTATGTTTCTATTGATAAATTCAAAGGGGGATTTGAATTCCACCCCCCTTGAACAAATTTTTTATTCACCGAATTTTTGTTTGATTGTTTCTTTGATCAATGTTACGGCATCGTTAGCAGCTGTTTTAGCATCTTTCTTACCACTTACAGAATCAAAGAGCATGTTAGCAGCTGGTTCCCAAACTGCAGACATTTGAGAGATGTTTGGCATTGGTTGAGCGTTCTTGAACTGTTTGATAACAGCTGTTGTCAACTCATCGTTTTTACCTTCAGCGTATGAACGAGCTTCAGTGTTAGCTGGAATTTCGTTAGTTGCATCGTAGAAGGCTTTTTGTTGTTCAGTTGAAACAAGGAAGTCTACAAATTTTTGTGCTCCTTCAAGGTTCTTAGTGCTTGATGGGATGATCCAAGCTTTACCACCACCGAATGCTGCGTAGTCTTTTCCGTTTGGAAGAGTTGGGATAGTTGCAACACCGTAGTTTACTTTAGCATCTTTGAATGCTTGAGCTTTCCAAGGTCCATCAATGATAGCAGCTGTTTTACCTTCTTGGAATTGAGTTTGGATTAAGTTTCCAGCAGCTGTACCATCTTGCATACCTTTAGGCCATTTTTCATACCAAGATTTAGCGTAGTTGATACCTGCGATAGCACCTTCGTTTGCAAGACCGATGTCTTTAGGATTTTTACCGTTATCGCCAAATACATAAGCTCCGTTACCAGCAAGAAGTCCGTATGCATAGTAGAAGTTTGTCCAGTCAGCTAGGAAAGCAGAAGTTTTTCCATCTTCACCAGCGAAGGCATATTTGCTATCTTTAGCAAGGTTTTCTAAGTCAGCAAAAGTTTTTGGAGCTTCTTTTACCAAGTCTTTGTTGTAGTACATAACAAGTGACTCGATAACGGCAGGAGCACCGTAAACTTTACCGTCAGCAGCTGTTACAAGAGATTTAGTTTTATCATCTGTTTTAGCACCATCGCTCAATTTAACTTCTGAAAGTTGTCCGTCAGTACCAAGGCTACCTACACGGTCGTATGGAGCCATCATAACGTCAGCAGCTTGACCTGATTGGTTATCAAGAGAAAGTTTGTCAAGGCCACCAAGTTGGTCACCAGATTTGATGTTAACTTTTGTTCCTGATTCTTTTTCATAAGCTTTAGCAACTGTTTCAGCGAAAGCTTTGTATTGGTCTTCAACGTAAAGAGTGATTTCTTTCGCTTCAGATGAACCAGTATCAGCAGCTTTTTCAGCAGGTTTGCTTCCACAAGCTACCAAAAGCAAGCTAGCAAGTGTAACAGTTCCAAGCACCGTAGCGCTTTTCATGAATTTAGATGACATAGTGTATTCCTCCTAAAGAATAACAAATTTTATAATGAGGAAACGCAAACGTTTTCCTTTATGGGACTAGTATAGCACAAACAGAAAACGGTTGCAAGTATTTTTTGTAAAAACTTTAAAAAAATTCACGGAAATGGTAAGCGTTTTATTTGTTTATAATAGAAGAAAATCCAAAAATTGCTTTTATTTTAAATTTTTAAAAAAAGCTGAGAAAACGATTGCCCAATTTACAAATGGAAACTAAAGAGATTTGTTACTTTATTTCCAGTTCACAAGATAAGTGAAACCCTTATTCTTATTTTGTTAACTTTCTGAAAGAATATATATACGGGTAAGAAGAAAAACTTTTTAAAAAATAATCAAAAAAGTTATTTAAAACCGCTTGCATTTATCAAGAAAATGCGATATACTGATATTAGCGCAAACGTTTGCGTTCGTAAAAATGTAATATCTAACTATAAACACATGAGGTGCTTATTATGAAAAAACGTCAAAGTGGTGTGTTGATGCACATTTCTTCTCTTCCAGGAGCATACGGAATCGGATCATTCGGTAAAAGTGCTTACGACTTCGTTGATTTCTTGGTTCGTACAAAACAACGTTACTGGCAAATTCTTCCACTAGGAACAACTAGTTATGGAGACTCTCCTTACCAATCTTTCTCAGCCTTCGCAGGAAACACTCATTTCATCGATTTGGATATCTTGGTGGAGCAAGGTTTGTTGGGAACAAGTGACCTTGAAGGAGTTGACTTTGGTAGCGATGCGTCTGAAGTTGACTATGCGAAAATCTACTATGCACGTCGTCCTCTTTTAGAAAAAGCGGTGAAACGCTTCTTGGAAGTCGGAGATGTTAAAGACTTTGAGAAATTTGCTCAAGACAACCAATCATGGCTTGAGCTCTTTGCTGAGTACATGGCTATCAAAGAGCATTTTGACAATCTTGCTTGGACTGAATGGCCAGATGCTGATGCTCGTGCTCGTAAAGCTTCAGCACTTGAAAGCTACCGTGAGCAATTGGCAGACAAGTTGGTTTACCACCGTGTGACTCAATACTTCTTCTTCCAACAATGGTTGAAATTGAAAGCTTACGCTAACGACAACCACATCGAAATCGTTGGGGACATGCCAATCTACGTAGCGGAAGATTCAAGCGATATGTGGGCAAATCCACATCTCTTCAAAACAGATGTCAATGGTAAGGCAACTTGCATCGCAGGATGCCCACCAGATGAGTTCTCTGCAACTGGTCAGCTTTGGGGTAACCCAATCTATGACTGGGAAGCAATGGACAAAGATGGCTACAAATGGTGGATTGAACGTTTGCGTGAAAGCTTCAAAATCTACGACATCGTTCGTATTGACCACTTCCGTGGTTTCGAATCTTACTGGGAAATCCCTGCTGGTTCTGACACAGCAGCACCTGGTGAGTGGGTGAAAGGTCCTGGCTACAAGCTTTTTGCAGCCGTTAAGGAAGAGCTTGGTGAGTTAAACATCATCGCAGAAGATCTTGGTTTCATGACAGACGAAGTTATCGAATTGCGTGAACGTACTGGCTTCCCAGGAATGAAGATTCTTCAATTTGCCTTCAACCCAGAAGACGAAAGCATCGATAGCCCACACTTGGCACCTGCTAATTCAGTTATGTACACAGGAACACACGATAACAATACGGTCCTCGGTTGGTACCGTAACGAGATCGATGATGCGACTCGTGAGTACATGGCTCGCTACACTAACCGTAAAGAATACGAAACAGTTCCACACGCTATGCTTCGTACAGTCTTTTCATCAGTTAGCTTCATGGCAATTGCAACTATGCAAGATTTGCTAGAATTGGATGAGACAGCTCGTATGAACTTCCCATCTACCCTTGGTGGAAACTGGTCTTGGCGTATGACTGAAGATCAATTGACACCAGCTGTCGAGGAAGGTTTGCTTGACTTGACGACAATTTATCGCCGAATCAATGAAAATTTGGTAGAATTAAAGAAATAATACAATATCAGGAGACACCTTAAACATGTTATCACTACAAGAATTTGTACAAAATCGTTACAATAAGACCATTGCAGAATGTAGCAATGAAGAGCTATACCTTGCTCTTCTTAACTACAGCAAGCTTGCAAGCAGCAAAAAACCAGTTAATACTGGTAAAAAGAAAGTTTACTACATCTCAGCTGAGTTCTTGATTGGTAAACTTTTGTCAAACAACTTGATCAACCTTGGTCTTTACGACGATGTTAAAAAAGAACTTGCAGCTGCAGGTAAAGACTTGATCGAAGTTGAAGAAGTTGAATTGGAACCATCTCTTGGTAATGGTGGTTTGGGACGTTTGGCTGCCTGCTTTATCGACTCAATTGCTACTCTTGGTTTGAACGGTGACGGTGTTGGTCTTAACTACCACTACGGTCTTTTCCAACAAGTTCTAAAAAACAACCAACAAGAAACAATTCCAAATGCATGGTTGACAGAGCAAAACTGGTTGGTTCGCTCAAGCCGTAGCTACCAAGTACCATTTGCAGACTTTACTTTGACATCAACTCTTTATGATATTGATGTTACTGGTTATGAGACAGCAACTAAAAACCGCTTGCGTTTGTTTGACTTGGATTCAGTTGATTCTTCTATCATTAAAGATGGTATCAACTTTGACAAGACAGATATCGCTCGCAACTTGACTCTCTTCCTTTACCCAGATGATAGTGACCGTCAAGGTGAATTGCTCCGTATCTTCCAACAATACTTCATGGTTTCAAACGGTGCGCAATTGATCATCGAAGAAGCAATCGAAAAAGGAAGCAACTTGCATGACCTTGCTGACTACGCAGTTGTCCAAATCAACGATACTCACCCATCAATGGTTATTCCTGAATTGATCCGTCTTTTGACTGCACGTGGTATCGAGCTTGACGAAGCAATCTCAATCGTTCGTAGCATGACTGCCTACACTAACCACACAATCCTTGCTGAAGCCCTTGAAAAATGGCCTCTTGAATTCTTGCAAGAAGTGGTTCCTCACTTGGTACCAATCATCGAAGAATTGGACCGTCGTGTGAAAGCAGAATACAAAGATCCAGCTGTTCAAATTATCGACGAGAGCGGACGTGTTCACATGGCTCACATGGATATCCACTACGGATACAGCGTTAACGGGGTTGCAGCACTTCACACTGAAATCTTGAAAAATTCTGAGTTGAAAGCCTTCTACGACCTTTACCCAGAAAAATTCAACAACAAAACAAACGGTATCACTTTCCGTCGTTGGCTCATGCATGCCAACCCAAGACTTTCTCACTACTTGGATGAGATTATTGGAGAAGGTTGGCACCATGAAGCAGATGAGCTTGAAAAACTCTTGTCTTACGAAGACAAAGCAGCTGTCAAAGAAAAATTGGAAAGCATCAAAGCTCACAACAAACGTAAATTGGCACGTCACTTGAAAGAACACCAAGGTGTGGAAATCAATACAAACTCTATCTTTGATATCCAAATCAAACGTCTTCACGAGTACAAACGCCAACAAATGAACGCTTTGTACGTGATCCACAAATACCTTGACATCAAAGCTGGTAACATCCCTGCTCGTCCAATCACAATCTTCTTTGGTGGTAAAGCAGCTCCAGCCTACACAATCGCTCAAGACATCATCCACTTGCTCCTTTGCATGTCAGAAGTTATTGCTAACGATCCAGCGGTAGCTCCACACTTGCAAGTAGTTATGGTTGAGAACTACAACGTTACTGCAGCAAGCTTCCTTATCCCAGCATGTGATATCTCAGAACAAATCTCACTTGCTTCTAAAGAAGCTTCAGGTACTGGTAACATGAAATTCATGTTGAACGGAGCTTTGACTCTTGGTACTATGGACGGTGCTAACGTGGAAATCGCTGAGTTGGTTGGCGGCGAAAACATCTACATCTTTGGTGAAGATTCAGAAACTGTTATCGACCTTTACGCAAAAGCAGCTTACAAATCAAGCGAATTCTACGCTCGTGAAGCTATCAAACCATTGGTTGACTTCATCGTTAGCGATGCAGTTCTTGCAGCTGGAAACAAAGAGCGCTTGGAACGTCTTTACAATGAATTGATCAACAAAGACTGGTTCATGACTCTTCTTGACTTGGAAGACTACATCAAAGTGAAAGAGCAAATGTTGGCTGACTACGAAGACCGTGACGCATGGTTGGATAAAATCATCGTTAACATTTCTAAAGCAGGATTCTTCTCATCTGACCGTACAATCGCTCAGTACAACGAAGATATCTGGCACTTGAACTAAGATACAAATTCATACTAATACATTTTGTAAAAAAGCGAGTTTCGATTGAAATTCGCTTTTTTGAATACTTGAGTAGAAATAGAACTCAGATACTATATTTAAATGGGTCACTTATATAGGGTAGTGACTTAAAACTATTCCTTATAATTATTTTTTCTGAAAATTGTAGGAAAGTGTGTTAAAATGAGAACGTATACAATTTGTTATTTGAATATCAAATTAGAATTTAAAGAGGCTTATTATGAGTAATTTAGAGATTGGGAAACGGATTCGCACCTTACGAACTGAAAAAGGATTGAGTAGAGAGGCCTTTTGTGGAGATGAAAAAGAACTTACTGTTCGTCAGTTGGGTCGAATTGAAACAGGAAATAACTTGCCCAGTTTAGCGAAACTGGACTATATAGCTGAAGTGTTAGGGGTTCCGATGTCTCAGTTAATTGAAGAAGGCTTACTAATTGTTCCTAAAGAGTATTTAAAGCTAAAAACGAAATTGATTCGTCAATCTATTCATGGAGATGAAGAAAAAATCCACCAACGTGAGGCTATCTTTGAAGACATTCAAGAACGTTTTTATGACCAACTTCCTGAGGATGAACAGGTAGCAGTTGAGGTTCTACAGGCTATCGATGATGTATATGTTTCTGAAAACGCTGAATTTGGAGAAGGTTTGATTGAGGAATATTTCAATCAAACTTTGCTACAAACGGAGTATTCTGTAAATGATTTATTGATTTTATATCTATATTTTTTATCAAGTGCTATTAGTTTCAAACGACATGATGAAATTTTTAAAAAAGTAAGAAATAATATCGTGACCATAATTGACTGTTCAGATCACACTTACATGCATCTACTACAAAGAGTATTAATTGCAATGCTGTTGTATCAATTGAGAAACGAATACTACGAAGATATCTCTGTCATTTTTAGTTTTCTAAGAGAAATTATGATGGAAATTCAAGATTCAAACTTAAAACCAACGGTAGACTACTTAGAAGCCAAATATTACCTATACGGGGAAAAAGATAAAGAAAAAGCCCTACAATACTATGAAAAAGCTATCAGTGGAGCAGAATTTTTTAATGATATGAATTTCAAAAATCGAGTGATAGAGGAGATGAAAGAAGAGTTTCCTGATATGTAAAAAAAACTCTTTGTTTATTGTGGAGGTGGCTGATAAGCATTCTAAGTAAGAATTTAATATATTTGAAGTAATAGTTGATGACAAATAGCCATAACTACTTTTATTTGCTGTGTGTAAAAGTCTATTTTTTTATAGAGGAATAAGATGAAAAATTTAGAAATTGGGAAACGGATTCGTACTTTACGAACTGAAAAAGGATTGAGTAGAGAAGCCTTTTGTGGAGATGAAAAAGAACTTACTGTTCGTCAGTTGGGTCGAATTGAAACAGGAAATAATTTGCCCAGTTTAGCGAGACTGGACTATATAGCTGAAGTGTTAGGTATTCCGATGTCTCAGTTAATTGATGAAGGATTGCTAATCGTTCCCAAAGAGTATCTAAAACTAAAAACAAAATTGATTCGTCAATCTATTCATGGAGATGAAGAAAAAATCCGCCAACGCGAGGATATCTTTGAAGAAATTCAGGAACGTTTTTATGACCAACTTCCTGAAGATGAGCAAGTAGCAGTTGAAGTTTTACAAGCTATTGATGATGTGTATGTTTCTGAAAACTCTGACTTTGGAGAAGGTTTGATCGAGGAATACTTTGAGCAGTTACTTTTAAAAACAAATTATGACACCAATGATTTACTGATTTTACACCTATATTTTTTAAAGTGCACTTTGAATGCCAAGCCAATTGATAATGTATTTGAAAATATCTATTCTAACATCTTAGGGCAAAATAATTTCTCTGATGTCATCTATATCCATTTGATTCAAAGGGTTATCGTATCAATTGTCTTATATCATTTTAATATTGAATATTATGATTTAATCCCCCAAACACTAAGTGCAGTGCGAGAAATAATGGATGAAATACAAGATTTTGCTTTACTCCCTACTGTAGACTTCTTCGAGGCAAAATATTATATTCATACTAATGCTAACAAAAATCTTGCTTTGGGGTACTATGATAAAGCAATAAATGGTGCGGAACTATTAAATGATAAAGCATTTAAGGATAGAGTAATAGAGGAAAAAAATAAGGATTTTCCATGATTTTATTCTAACAACAGGACATAAATGTCTACTGACATTTATGTCCTGTTGTTTTTTTATTGATGACAGTATACTAGTTATCGTAAGGTAAATAAAAAAAGAAAGAAAGTAATAAAGGATATGATTTTTTCACTACTTGCAGCAGCTACTATTTATTTTTGGTCAGGAAATTAAAAAATATGAAAAAAGAAATTAATTATTATATATCTGAGAAATTTATTAAATCAGATTATTTGAGCATTAAGAATGAAACAGATATTCGAAGGTTATGTAAAGTGACAATAGATGACAAACTATTTAAATTACTTTTGTTACTACCGAATGAGGTCAAAGAAGTTAAAATTTCGCCTCAATTTAAAAATAAAGTAAAAGTAATTGATATAACAGAATAGAAAGGAGAAACTATGATTTTTATGCCAGTACCTATGTTGTGGTGGATGTGGTTCAGAAAATAAACTAGAAAGAGGTAATAAAATGATTAAGGTAGAAAGAGTTACAAAGCGATTTGGAGATAATATTGCTTTAAATCAAATTAGTTTTTCAATAAACGAAGGAGAAATTTTTGGATTCCTAGGTCCATCTGGTTCAGGGAAAACAACAATGATCAATATTCTGACAGGACAGCTACAGGCTAACAGCGGAAAGACAGAATTATTAGGGAAAGATTCTCAAAAATTACTTCCGTCAGATTTTGAAGAGTTAGGTTTAGTAGGTGACACAAGTGGTTATTACGAAAAATTAAGTTTGTACAATAACTTGTTGCTATTTGCAAGACTATACGGAGTTTCAAAATCCCGAATTGAAGAAATTCTAAAACAAGTTGGTCTGTATGATAGTAAAGACACTCCAGCTGAGAAACTTTCTACAGGAATGCGTCAACGAATGCTTTTAGCTCGTGCTTTAATCAATTACCCTAAAGTTCTATTTTTAGATGAACCTACAAGTGGGTTAGATCCCACCACCTCAAAGAAGATTCACAAATTACTACAGGAGTTAAAGGAAAGAGGAACAACTATTTTCTTAACTACTCATGATATGAATGAGGCGACTTTATTATGTGATAACCTAGCTCTTTTGAATAAAGGTGATCTTATTGAACAAGGAAGCCCAAGCGAAATTATCCAAAAATACAACACGGAAAAGAAGGTTGCAGTAACCTATAGTGATTCTACTAAAAAAGTAGTGCGCTTTGAAGACTTGCAGCAAGAAGATTATAAAAAAATGATGACGATTCACTCATGTGAACCAACTTTAGAAGATATTTTTATTAAATTGACAGGAGAAAAATTAGATGTTTAAGAGAATTTTAGCCCTTATCTGGTTGAGGACACAAGTATTATTAACAAACAAAAACACTTTGGTACAGGTAGTATTCCCATTCTTTATGGTTCTACTCTTCCAAAATTTTATGAATACAGATGGCACTCAAGGGAAAACACTATTGTTTAGTTCTTTAACAATGGCATTCTCATTTTCTTCTGGGTCAATGATTTCAAACTCTATTGCAGAGGAAAAAGAAAAAAGAATTTTTAAAACACTCATTTTAAGCGGAGTTCGCCGTGGAGAATATCTTGTTTCCGTGTTGTTTTATCCTGTAATCTTTGCCTTAGCTTCAGTTATTTCCTTCCCTATTATGGTTGAAGTGGATTTCGCAAAAGATTATCCTGTATACCTTGTAGTAGCTTCTCTGGTAGCATTATGTACAATCCTCTTAAATCTAGTGATTGGAGCTATTTCAGAGACACAAACGCAGGCTCAGGTTTATGGTTTGATTCCAATGCTTGGTCTCTCATTCTTGCCGATGTTTTCTCAAGTTAGCTCAGAGATCAAGAAATTTATGGATACAACTTTCTTAGGAGTTTATGTAGATTTCTTTAATAAACCAGATTTCAAGTTGAATTTTGACAGTTTGGGAATCACTTTTGCTTGGGTTGTAGCATTACTTGCCCTTAGTTATTGGGGATTAAAAAATAAAAAAAGAGTACAGTTTGGGAAACTAACAATTAATCAACTTCAAAAACTAACTTTTTTTAAAGCTTAGTGTTAGTAAGCTTTGTAGGAAACCTAGTTTAAAACAGTAAACCAGTGCTTAAAATGCTGGTTTTTATTGTCTTCAGCCTTATATTTCTTCTTAGTTGATTACCTCATATCCCTTGTATTCGCTTACATAAAGTATTATAATATGATTATAGGAAAGAAGGTGTTCTTATGTGGAAAAAATATTTTTCAAAATATAAATGGACGGATTTATTTTGGATTCTATTTGTTATTTTAACATGCCTCTTGGCGGGTAATAGTAATCTTTACCCCCTTACCCATCAAGAAATCTCTTATCATGGGTGCTTATCGGGAATTACACTTGCCTTATTTCACTTGCTATTTATTGATAAGTTTGTTATCTCGAATCGAAAATAAATATGAGGTATATGCCTGACTGGCTACTTTTAATATTGATTTTGGAGGAAGATTTTGTCTCTATTATTTATTATTTTAAATTTGTTTATCTTGTACAAGATCTATTCTTTGAGGCGGGAAAAATCGAAATACTTGATTTATACGACCTATATCATATTTGGGGTAAATGTGCTATATGGTATTCAATGGTTATTAAAAGAATTGGTTTCAAATATTTCCTCTTAATATGTATAGAAACTCCAGCGATTTTTGCATAACAAAACGCATAAGATTAAGGATTTAGTTCTGTATTGTACAGGACTGAGTCCTTTTAGTTTTACCTTAATTCGTTTATTGTTGTAGTAATCAATATAGTCTACAATGGCTTGTTCCAATTGCTTAAGCGACTGAAACGACTTCTCATAACCATAAAACATCTCCGATTTCAGAATGCCAAAGAAAGATTCCATCATACCGTTGTCTGGGCTGTTTCCCTTGCGTGACATAGATGCTTGAATTCCCTTACTCTCTAGGAACCGATGATAAGAGTCGTGTTGGTATTGCCAACCTTGGTCGCTGTGTAAAATGGTATTTTCATAGTATTTCTCTGTAAATGCCTGTTCCAACATCGTTTTTACTTGTTCTAAG
>JAWERV010000030.1:0-26233 GCA_032481955.1 Streptococcus mitis
AATGAAAATCAAAGAGCAAACTAGGAAGCTAGCCGCAGGCTGTACTTGAGTACGGTAAGGCGACGCTGACGTGGTTTGAATTTGATTTTCGAAGAGTATCAATTGTGAAAGAATTACTTATCTATGATATAATGAAAAGAAAAGGCTTGCATTAGAAAGTTGGGAGAATAAAGATGCAAAGAAGACAGGAAAGACATAAACGTGGACCACTTTTTCGTTTTATGAGGGGCTTGGTAAACTTTTTTAGGAGTTATCGTAGGTGGAGCAATAAGGGATTTGTTGCGGTCCTTTTGCTAGCAGTTGCTTTATCAATGGGCTTGGTCTTGTTGTTTGAAAGTTTCCAAGGAATCCCCTTAACCAGTCAAAAAAAGGATGCCATTTCTCAAGAAGCAAATAAGACGAATCAAAATTCCAAAAATCAGGACGAGGAAAAAACTGCTAGAATTATGGCCAACGGGGACCTCCTCTATCACATTCCCATCTATCGTTCTGCCTTAAAAGAAGATGGGACCTATGATTTCCATGAAAATTTTGAATATGTAAAATCATGGCTCAAACAAGCAGACTTGATTTTAGGTGATTTTGAAGGTACTGTGAATAAGGACCACTATTTGGCTGGTTATCCGCTATTTAATGCACCTGGAGAAGTCATGGATGCCATTAAGGATGCTGGTTATCAAGTGCTAGACTTGGCGCATAATCATATCCTAGATTCACAAATAGAAGGTGTGGTCTCAACAGCAGATGCAATTGAAAAGGCAGGAATGACACCTATTGGAGTGTATACGCATGAGTCCCGTGATCAAGCTCCTCTTGTAATTAAGGAAGTGAACGGCATCAAGGTTGCACTTTTGGCTTATTCTTATGGATTTAATGGAATTGAGCAAAGTATTTCTCGAGAGGACTATAACCGCTATCTTTCAGACTTAAATGAAGACAAGATGAAGGCTGAAATTGAACGGGCAGAAAAGGAAGCGGATATTACTATTATCATGCCTCAGATGGGTGTGGAGTATCGCTTGGAACCAACTGAGGAACAAAAGGTTCTTTATCACAAGATGATTGATTGGGGAGCGGATATTATCTTTGGAGGGCATCCTCACGTTGTAGAACCATCTGAAACGGTTGAAAAAGATGGGGACAAGAAACTCATTATCTATTCAATGGGGAACTTTATTTCTAATCAACGAATTGAAACCATGCAAGATGAAGAGAATGCTAAGTGGACAGAGCGTGGCGTGCTCATGGATGTGACCATTAAGAAAAAAGCAGGTAAGACGACAATCGAAACTGCCAAAGCGCATCCTTCTTGGGTAAATCGTACACCGAAAGGAACCTATTCCCCAGAAGGTTATCCACTCTTTCTTTACCAAACCTATATCTTAGAAGATTTTATCGAGGGTGGTAGTCATCGTGACCAGTTAGATGAAGCGACTAAGGAGCGAATTGATACAGCCTATAAAGAAATGAACGAACATGTGGGATTGAAGTGGGATTAGTTTGAATCCAGAGGAAAGTAAATGACGATTAAAGTAATTGCGACAGATATGGATGGGACCTTGCTGGATGCTAGAGGCCAGCTTGATCTCCCACGCTTGGAAAAGATTTTAGATCAGTTGGATCAAAGGGAGATTCGTTTTGTCATCGCGACAGGGAATGAAATTCACCGCATGAGGCAACTACTGGAGCGCTTGGTGGATCGGGTGGTTCTGGTTGTTGCCAACGGCGCTCGTATTTTTGAAAATAATGAACTGATTCAGGCTCAGACTTGGGATGATGCCATTGTTGATAAGGCCTTGGCTCATTTCGAGGGTCGAGCGTGTCAGGACCAGTTTGTTGTGACGGGGATGAAGGGTGGTTTCGTCAAAGAAGGTACGATTTTTACAGAACTGGAAAGTTTTATGACTCCAGAAATGATTGAAAAATTCTACCAACGGATGCATTTTGTGGATGAGTTAACCTCTGATCTCTTTGGTGGTGTACTCAAGATGAGTATGGTTGTTGGTGAGGAGCGTTTGAGTTCGGTCTTGGAAGAAATCAATGACCTCTTTGATGGCCGTGTTCGGGCTGTATCAAGTGGCTATGGTTGCATTGATATCCTCCAAGCTGGAATTCATAAAGCATGGGGCTTAGAAGAATTACTCAAGCGTTGGGACTTGAAAGCTCACGAAATCATGGCTTTTGGTGACAGTGAAAATGATGTTGAAATGCTTGAAATGGCTGGAATTGCCTATGCGATGGAAAATGCTGATGATAAGGCCAAAGCTGTGGCGACTGCTCTAGCACCAGCCAATAGCCAAGGAGGAGTTTATCAAGTCTTGGAAAACTGGTTAGAAAAAGGAGAATGAAGTGGCAGTACAGTTATTAGAAAATTGGTTGCTAAAGGAACAAGGTAAAATCCAAACCAAGTACCGTCACTTAAATCAGGTTTCTGTTGTAGAGCCAGATATTCTTTTTATTGGGGATTCCATTGTTGAGTATTATCCTCTGCAGGAGTTGTTTGGAACTTCAAAGATGATTGTCAATCGTGGAATTCGAGGTTATCAGACAGGGCTGTTACGCGAGAATCTTGATGCCCATCTTTACGGTGGGGCGGTAGATAAAATTGTCCTTTTGATTGGGACAAATGATATCGGAAAAGATGTGCCTGTGAATGAGGCTCTCAATAATCTCGAAGCTATCATACAATCCATTGCTCGCGATTATCCATTGACTGAGATTAAATTGCTTTCTATTTTGCCAGTAAATGAGGGAGAGGAGTACAAGCAGACAGTCTATATCCGCACGAATGAAAAAATTCAGAAATGGAATCAAGCCTATCAAGAGCTTGCTTCTGCCTACATGCAGGTAGAATTTGTGTCAGTTTTTGATAGTTTGACAGACCAAGTAGGTCAACTAAAAAAAGAATATACAACTGATGGGTTGCATCTCAGTGTTGCTGGTTATCAGGCTTTGACAAAAGCTTTGAAAGACTATCTTTTCTAGTTCATTGCTTTCCTTTTTGCATTTTTGAGTTAGATAAGGTATAATGGTTTTATTGTCTTTTGGGGTCGTTACGGATTCGACAGGCATTATGAGGCATATTTTGCGACTCGTGTGGCGGCGTAAACGCTCAGTTAAATATAACTGCAAAAAATAACACTTCTTACGCTCTAGCTGCCTAAAAACCAGCAGGCGTGACCCGATTTGGATTGCTCGTGTTCAATGACAGGTCTTATTATTAGCGAGATACGATCAAGTCTTGTCTAGCGACTTGATAAGAGATTGATAGACTCGCAGTTTCTAGGCTTGAGTTATGTGTCGAGGGACTGTTAAAATAATACATAACCTATGGTTGTAGACAAATATGTTGGCAGGTGTTTGGACGTGGGTTCGACTCCCACCGGCTCCATTATTCCTTTACATTCTTTTGCATTCCTTGGTAAAACGTTGTTAAATCAACGTTTTTTATTTTTGTCTTTGGTATTTCTTGGCATTTTTTTGCGAAAAAGGATACAACAAAGGAGTCACAAACAGATCCTAAAACAGACCCTATTTTTAAAAAAGCGATAAAAAAAGATACAACATTTGTCGCATCCTAGAAATAATTTTCTTCCACGGAAGACATGGGATTCGAACCCACGCACGCTGTTACACGCCTACCGCGTTTCCAACACGGCCTCTTAAGCCTCTTGAGTAATCTTCCAATACTTACTCAAATAGTCTACCATAAAGGCTCTTATCTTGCAATAAAAATTCTGAAAATAAGAAAAATGATAGAATTTGAAAGAAAATGATAAAAAACGATTGACTTTGAAATAAAGTGTGATAGAATGAATAGTGTAAACGATAACAGGAGGTAATTCAGTGTTAAAAATAGAGCGGAAACAACTGATTTTAGAGGAGTTAAATCAACATCATGTAGTTTCTCTAGAGAAATTAGTTAGTTTGCTAGAGACATCAGAATCAACGGTTCGAAGAGATTTGGATGAGTTGGAAGCGGAAAACAAGCTTCGTCGCGTGCATGGTGGAGCAGAATTGCCCCATTCCTTGCAGGAAGAAGAAACCATTCAAGAAAAATCTATCAAAAACCTTCAAGAGAAGAAGTTACTGGCTCAGAAAGCAGCCTCTCTCATCAAGGAACAAGATGTCATCTTTATCGATGCTGGAACAACAACTGCTTTTTTGATTCATGAATTAGTCAATAAGAATGTTACAGTTGTGACAAATTCGATTCACCATGCCGCTCAGTTGGTTGAAAAGCAGATTCCAACTGTCATGGTTGGAGGTAGTGTCAAGATGGCGACAGATGCGAGCATCGGGGGCGTTGCTCTTAACCAGATTAACCAATTGCACTTTGACCGTGCCTTTATCGGAATGAATGGTGTTGACGATGGCTATTATACGACTCCCGATATGGAGGAGGGAGCTGTTAAGCGAGCTATTTTGGAGAATGCCAAACAGACCTACGTCTTGGTCGATTCATCAAAAATTGGGCAAACTTGCTTTGCCAAGGTAGCACCACTCAAACGAGCTATTGTTATCACAAGTCAAGGGAATGAGCTCTTGCAGGCTATTAAGGAGAAAACGGAGGTAATAGAAGTATGATTTATACAGTCACACTCAATCCATCCATTGACTATATCGTGCGCTTGGACCAAGTCCAAGTCGGTAGTGTCAATCGTATGGACAGTGATGATAAGTTTGCTGGTGGGAAAGGAATCAATGTCAGTCGTGTCTTGAAACGCTTGGATATTCCAAATACAGCGACTGGATTTATCGGAGGTTTTACTGGTAAATTTATCACAGATACTTTGACAGAGGAAGAAATCGAGACACGTTTTGTCCAAGTAGCAGAAGATACTCGCATCAATGTCAAGATTAAAGCAGACCAAGAAACAGAAATCAACGGGACTGGTCCAAATGTGGAACCAGCTCAGCTAGAAGAATTGAAAGCTATTTTATCTAGTTTGACTGCAGAAGATACAGTTGTCTTTGCTGGTTCAAGTGCTAAAAATCTAGACAATGTTATCTACAAGGATTTGATTGCCTTGACGCGCCAGACTGGTGCGCAAGTGGTTTGTGACTTTGAAGGCCAGACCTTGATTGATAGTTTGGACTACCAGCCACTTTTAGTCAAACCAAACAATCATGAACTTGGAGCGATTTTTGGGGTTAAACTCGAAAGTTTAGATGAAATTGAGAAATACGCTCGTGAGTTACTAGCTAAAGGTGCTCAAAATGTCATTATCTCTATGGCTGGCGACGGTGCACTTCTTGTCACATCTGAGGGAGCTTACTTTGCTAAACCAATCAAAGGAACAGTCAAAAATTCAGTTGGAGCTGGCGATTCAATGGTTGCCGGATTCACAGGTGAATTTGTCAAATCAAAAGATGCAGTAGAAGCCTTCAAATGGGGAGTAGCTTGCGGAACGGCAACGACCTTCTCAGATGACTTGGCAACAGCAGAATTTATTAAAGAAACATATGAAAAAGTTGAGGTAGAAAAACGATGAAAATTCAAGACCTATTGAGAAAAGATGTTATGTTGCTGGATTTGCAGGCGACTGAAAAAATAGCCGTCATTGAAGAGATGATTAAAAGCCTAACAGAACATGGTTATGTGACTGATTTTGAAACCTTTAAAGAAGGTATTTTGGCGCGTGAAGCCTTGACTTCTACAGGTTTGGGTGACGGAATTGCTATGCCTCACAGCAAGAACGCTGCTGTCAAAGAAGCGACAGTTCTCTTTGCTAAGTCAAACAAGGGTGTTGACTATGAGAGCTTGGATGGACAAGCAACTGACCTCTTCTTCATGATTGCAGCTCCAGAAGGTGCCAATGATACTCACTTGGCAGCCTTGGCAGAATTGTCTCAATACTTGATGAAAGACGGTTTTGCTGACAAACTTCGTCAAGCAACATCAGCTGACCAAGTCATTGAGCTTTTTGACCAAGCTTCAGAAAAAACTGAGGAGCCTGTCCAAGTACCTGCCAATGATTCTGGTGACTTTATAGTTGCTGTTACAGCTTGTACGACAGGTATTGCCCACACTTATATGGCTCAAGAAGCTCTTCAAAAAGTGGCTGCTGGAATGGGTGTTGGAATTAAGGTCGAAACCAACGGTGCTAGCGGTGTTGGAAATCAACTAACTGCAGAAGATATCCGTAAGGCTAAAGCTGTTATCATCGCAGCAGACAAGGCCGTTGAAATGGATCGTTTCGATGGCAAACCATTGATTAATCGTCCAGTTGCTGATGGTATCCGTAAGACAGAAGAATTGATTAACAAGGCTCTTTCAGGAGATGCTGAAGTATACCGTGCTGCTAATGGTGTCAAAGCTGCAACAGCCTCTAACGAAAAACAAAGCCTTGGTGGTGCCTTCTACAAACACTTGATGAGTGGTGTATCACAAATGTTGCCATTTGTTATCGGTGGTGGTATCATGATTGCCCTTGCCTTCTTGATTGACGGTGCTTTGGGTGTTCCAAATGAAAATCTTGGTAATCTTGGTTCCTACCATGAACTAGCTTCTATGTTCATGAAAATTGGTGGTGCAGCCTTTGGTTTGATGCTTCCAGTCTTTGCAGGCTATGTTGCCTACTCTATCGCTGAAAAACCAGGTTTGGTAGCAGGTTTCGTGGCTGGTGCTATTGCCAAAGAAGGTTTTGCCTTTGGTAAAATTCCTTATGCTGCAGGTGGTGAAGTAACTTCAACCCTTGCAGGCGTCTCATCTGGTTTCTTAGGTGCCCTTGTTGGTGGATTTATCGCAGGTGCCTTGGTTCTTGCTATCAAGAAATACGTTAAAGTTCCTCGTTCACTTGAAGGTGCCAAATCAATCCTTCTCTTGCCACTTCTTGGAACAATCTTGACTGGATTTGTTATGCTAGCTGTTAACATCCCAATGGCAGCAATCAACACTGCTATGAATGACTTCCTAGGCGGTCTTGGAGGAGGTTCGGCTGTCCTTCTTGGTATCGTCCTTGGTGGAATGATGGCTGTTGACATGGGTGGACCAGTCAATAAAGCGGCCTATGTCTTTGGTACAGGTACACTTGCAGCAACTGTTTCTTCAGGTGGTTCTGTAGCCATGGCAGCAGTTATGGCTGGAGGAATGGTGCCACCACTTGCAATCTTTGTCGCAACTCTTCTTTTCAAGGATAAATTTACCAAAGAAGAACGTAACTCTGGTTTGACAAACATCATCATGGGCTTGTCATTTATCACTGAGGGAGCGATTCCATTTGGTGCAGCTGACCCAGCTCGTGCGATCCCAAGCTTTATCCTTGGTTCAGCAGTAGCAGGTGGCCTCGTTGGTCTTACTGGTATCAAACTCATGGCGCCACACGGAGGAATTTTCGTTATCGCCCTTACTTCAAATGCCCTTCTTTACCTCGTTTCTGTCTTGGTAGGAGCAATCGTAAGTGGTGTGGTCTATGGTTACCTACGCAAACCACAAGCATAAAACTTAGATAGAAAATCAAAAGATTGGACCGTTTGGTGCAGTCTTTTTCTCTTTCCGAAATACCTGTGAAATATGGTATAATAGAAGAATGGCAAACAAGAATACAAGTAAAACAAGACGGAGACCGTCTAAAGCAGAACTCGAAAGAAAAGAAGCGATTCAACGAATGTTGATTTCGTTGGGAATCGCAATATTATTGATTTTCGCAGCTTTCAAATTAGGGGCTGCAGGTATCACTCTTTACAATTTAATTCGCTTGTTGGTGGGTAGTCTAGCTTATCTGGCAATATTTGCCCTATTGATCTATCTCTTCTTTTTCAAGTGGATACGAAAACAGGAAGGACTCTTATCAGGATTTTTCACCATATTTGCTGGCTTGCTCTTGATTTTTGAGGCCTACTTGGTTTGGAAATATGGTTTGGACAAGTCGGTATTAAAAGGGACCATGGCTCAGGTTGTGACGGATTTGACTGGTTTTCGAACGACCAGTTTTGCTGGAGGTGGCTTGATTGGTGTCGCTCTTTATATTCCAACCGCCTTTCTCTTCTCCAATATCGGTACATACTTTATTGGCTCTATCTTGATTTTAGTGGGTGCCCTCCTAGTCAGTCCTTGGTCTGTTTACGATATTGCTGAATTTTGCAGTAGAGGCTTTGCTAAATGGCGGGAAGGGCATGAGCGTCGAAAAGAGGAACGCTTTGTCAAACAAGAAGAAAAAGCTCGTCAAAAGGCTGAGGAAGAGGCTAGATTAGAACAAGAAAAGGCTGAAAAAGCCTTACTTGATTTGCCTCCTGTTGATATGGAAACGGGTGAAATTTTGACGAAGGAAGATGTTCAGGATTTTCCACCTATGTCTGAAGAAGAGTGGGTGGAACCAGAAATCATCCTACCTCAAGCTGGACTTGAATTTCCTGAACAGGAAGATGGTTCTGATGATGAAGATGTTCAGGTAGATTTTTCAGCAAAAGAAGCCCTCGAATATAAACTTCCAAGCTTACAACTCTTTGCCCCTGATAAACCCAAAGACCAGTCTAAAGAGAAGAAAATCGTTCGTGAAAACATCAAAATCCTAGAAGAAACCTTTGCTAGCTTTGGTATCAAGGTAACGGTTGAACGGGCTGAAATTGGGCCATCAGTGACCAAGTATGAAGTTAAGCCAGCAGTGGGTGTACGAGTCAACCGCATTTCCAATCTAGCAGATGACCTCGCTCTTGCCTTGGCTGCCAAGGATGTCCGAATCGAAGCTCCAATCCCTGGGAAATCCCTAGTCGGAATCGAGGTTCCTAACTCTGAGATTGCGACTGTGTCTTTCCGTGAACTTTGGGAACAATCTCAAACGAAAGCAGAAAATCTCTTGGAAATTCCTTTAGGGAAGGCTGTTAATGGCACCGCAAGAGCTTTTGACCTTTCTAAAATGCCCCACTTGCTCGTCGCAGGTTCAACGGGATCAGGGAAGTCAGTAGCAGTTAACGGTATTATTGCTAGCATTCTCATGAAGGCGAGACCAGACCAAGTCAAATTTATGATGGTTGACCCTAAGATGGTTGAGTTGTCTGTTTACAATGATATTCCTCACCTATTGATTCCAGTTGTGACCAATCCACGCAAGGCTAGCAAGGCCCTGCAAAAGGTTGTGGATGAGATGGAAAATCGTTATGAACTTTTTGCCAAGGTAGGAGTTCGAAATATTGCAGGCTTTAATGCCAAGGTAGAAGAGTTCAATGCTCAGTCTGAGTACAAGCAGATTCCACTGCCACTCATTGTTGTGATTGTGGATGAGTTGGCTGACCTCATGATGGTAGCCAGCAAGGAAGTGGAAGATGCTATTATTCGTCTTGGACAGAAGGCGCGTGCTGCTGGTATCCACATGATTCTTGCAACCCAACGTCCATCCGTTGATGTCATCTCTGGTCTGATTAAGGCCAATGTCCCATCTCGTGTGGCGTTTGCGGTTTCATCAGGGACAGACTCCCGTACTATCTTAGATGAAAATGGAGCTGAGAAACTGCTTGGTCGAGGAGACATGCTATTTAAACCGATTGATGAGAATCATCCAGTTCGTCTACAAGGCTCCTTTATCTCAGATGACGATGTCGAACGCATCGTAAACTTCATCAAGGCTCAGGCAGACGCGGACTACGATGAGAGTTTTGATCCAGGTGAGGTTTCTGAAAATGAAGGAGAATTTTCAGATGGTGAATCTGGTGGAGATCCGCTTTTTGAAGAAGCCAAGGCTCTAGTCATTGAGACCCAGAAAGCCAGCGCCTCTATGATTCAGCGCCGTTTGTCTGTTGGATTTAACCGTGCGACTCGTCTCATGGAAGAATTGGAGATGGCAGGAGTCATCGGTCCAGCTGAAGGTACCAAACCAAGAAAAGTTTTACAACAATAAAAAAATAGCTTCTTTCCAAGTTTGGAGGGAGCTATTTTACTGGCTATTGATTACTTTTATTTTCTGAAGCTGGAGTATTGGACTGTTTTTCAGTTTCAGTGGCAGGTTTACTTGGAGTAGGAGTAGAAGAGTCCTGAGTTGCTGTTTTCTGCTCTTCTTTTTTATTTTCCTTGACGCTGGATTTTGGCGTTTCTTCTTGTTGTGCTTTTTCTTGACTAGTATTATTTTCCTTATTGGGACTGGTGTTTTCCTTAGGGGATTCCTTTTGAATTTCTTTGACAATGGTTGTCGTCTGGCTCGTCGTAGGTTCTTTTTTAGTATTTTTGTTATTATCCAAGGCGTTCATAATCGTGATAGTCGCAGTAATCAAGCCAAGGATACTACCGATAGTCGCAACGGTTTTTTGAAAGAACGTGAAGCCTTTTTTGATGTGTTCTGTTTTTGGTTTTGAAGTTCTACGATAATTAGACATACATTCTCTCCTTTAATTAAAATTTATTATACCTCATTTCTTTAAAAAAATCTTAAAAAAAGAGGAATTGCCCTTTCTTGTCGCAAGCTCCGTTTCATGATACAATAGAGGGAGTGATTTTAGAAAGCGTGAGAAAACATGATTTACTTTGATAATTCGGCGACGACCAAGCCCTATCCTGAAGCCCTTGAAACCTATATGCAGGTCGCTTCAAAAATTTTAGGAAATCCATCTAGTCTCCATCGTTTGGGAGACCAGGCAACACGAATCTTAGATGCTTCTCGCCAACAGATTGCAGATTTAATCGGTAAGAAAAGCGATGAAATTTTCTTTACTTCTGGTGGAACAGAAGGAGATAACTGGGTCATCAAGGGAGTAGCCTTTGAAAAAGCTCAGTTTGGCAAGCACATCATCGTATCAGCCATTGAACATCCGGCGGTCAAAGAATCGGCTCTTTGGTTGAAAAGTCAAGGGTTTGAAGTAGATTTTGCTCCAGTTGATAACAAAGGATTTGTGGATGTTGAAGCGTTAGCAGATTTGATACGACCTGATACGATCCTCGTTTCCATCATGGCTGTGAACAATGAAATCGGCTCTGTTCAGCCCATTGAGGCTATTTCAGAACTCTTGGCAGACAAGCCAACTATTTCCTTCCATGTTGATGCGGTTCAAGCACTTGCTAAGATTCCAACTGAAAAATATCTGACAGAACGAGTGGATTTTGCGACTTTCTCTGGTCACAAGTTTCATGGTGTCCGAGGTGTTGGTTTTGTCTATATTAAGTCTGGCAAGAGGATTACGCCTCTGTTGACTGGTGGTGGTCAGGAGCGTGATTACCGTTCGACAACTGAAAATGTAGCAGGGATTGGAGCGACAGCCAAGGCTCTTCGTTTGTCTATGGAAAAGCTAGATATTTTTACAAGCAAGACTGGGCAGATGAAGGCAGTGATTCGCCAAGCTCTTCTCGACTATCCAGATATTTTTGTCTTCTCAGATGAGGAAGGCTTCGCCCCTCATATCCTGACTTTTGGAATTAAGGGTGTTCGTGGTGAGGTCGTTGTTCATGCCTTTGAAGACTATGATATTTTTATCTCAACGACCTCTGCTTGTTCGTCCAAGGCAGGAAAACCTGCAGGCACCCTGATAGCCATGGGAGTGGACAAAGATAAGGCCCAGTCAGCTGTGCGTCTTAGCCTAGACCTTGAAAATGATATGAGTCAGGTCGAGCAGTTTTTGACCAAGCTAAAATTAATTTACAATCAAACTAGAAAAGTAAGATAGGAGCATTTATGCAGTATTCAGAAATTATGATTCGCTATGGAGAATTGTCAACCAAACACAAAAATCGTATGCGTTTCATCAATAAACTTCGTAATAATATTTCAGACGTTTTGTCTATATATCCTCAAGTTAAGGTAACCGCAGATCGCGACCGTGCCCATGCTTACCTCAATGGAGCTGATTACACCGCAGTAGCAGAATCGCTCAAGCAAGTCTTTGGAATTCAAAACTTTTCTCCCGTTTATAAAGTCGAAAAGTCCGTGGATGTTCTTAAATCTGCTGTCCAAGAGATTATGAAAGAAACTTACAAGGAAGGGATGACCTTTAAAATCACTGGTAAGCGTAGCGACCACACCTTTGAACTTGATAGTCGTGAACTCAATCAAACTCTTGGTAGTGCTGTTTTCAAGGCTATTCCAAACGTGAAAGCTCAGATGAAAAATCCAGATATTAATCTTCAGGTTGAGATTCGTGAGGAAGCGGCTTATATTTCTTATGAAACCTTTCGTGGAGCAGGAGGATTACCTGTGGGAAGTTCTGGTAAAGGCATGCTCATGTTGTCAGGAGGAATTGATTCACCTGTGGCAGGTTATCTAGCTCTTAAACGAGGGGTAGATATTGAGGCAGTTCACTTTGCCAGTCCACCTTACACGAGTCCTGGTGCCCTTAAAAAAGCCCAAGATTTGACTCGTAAATTGACCAAGTTTGGGGGAAATATCCAGTTTATAGAAGTGCCTTTCACAGAGATTCAAGAGGAAATTAAGGCTAAAGCGCCAGAAGCTTATTTGATGACTCTAACTCGTCGCTTTATGATGCGGATTACTGATCGTATTCGTGAGGTACGAAATGGTTTGGTTATCATCAATGGGGAAAGTCTTGGTCAAGTAGCTAGCCAGACCTTGGAAAGCATGCAGACTATCAACGCTGTGACCAGCACTCCAGTCATTCGTCCTGTGGTTACTATGGATAAGTTAGAAATCATTGACATCGCTCAGGCAATCGATACTTTTGACATTTCTATCCAGCCTTTTGAAGATTGCTGTACGATTTTTGCGCCTGACCGTCCTAAGACCAATCCTAAGATTAAAAATGCAGAGCAGTATGAAAAACGGATGGATGTTAAGGGCTTAGTTGAGCGAGCAGTGGCAGGGATTATGATTACTGAGATTACACCTCAAACTGAAAAAGATGAAGTCGATGACTTAATTGACAATCTGCTTTAATTCAGAAAATCCAAAAGAATTTAGAAAAATAAGTGAAAAAGTTAGTTTTTAATCCAAAAATGGAAGCAAAACTGACTTTTTTTCTGTTTTTGTGATATAATGAGATAAAATTTTGAATATAGAGAGTTTTCTGACAATGAATCAATCCTACTTTTATCTAAAAATGAAAGAACACAAACTCAAGGTTCCTTACACTGGTAAGGAGCGCCGTGTACGTGTTCTTCTTCCTAAAGATTATGAGAAAGACACGGATCGTTCTTATCCTGTTGTTTACTTTCATGACGGGCAAAATGTCTTTTACAGCAAAGAATCTTTCATTGGTCACTCGTGGAAAATTATCCCAGCCATCAAGCGAAATCCTGATATCAGTCGCATGATTGTCGTTGCTATTGATAATGATGGTATGGGGCGGATGAATGAGTATGCGGCTTGGAAGTTCCAAGAATCTCCTATCCCAGGACAGCAATTTGGCGGTAAGGGTGTGGAATATGCCGAGTTTGTTATGGAGGTGGTCAAGCCTTTTATCGATGAGACTTACCGTACCAAAGCTGACCGCAAGCATACGGCTATGATTGGTTCCTCACTAGGAGGAAATATTACCCAGTTTATCGGTTTGGAATACCAAGACCAAATTGGTTGTCTAGGGGTCTTTTCATCTGCCAACTGGCTCCACCAAGAAGCCTTTAACCGCTATATTGAGCGCAAGAAACTATCGCCTGACCAGCGTATCTTTATCTATGTTGGAACGGAAGAAGCGGATGATACAGACAAGACTTTGATGGCTGGCAATATCAAGCAAGCCTATATCGACTCGTCGCTTCGCTATTACCATGATTTGATTGCAGGGGGAGTTCATCTGGATAATCTTGTCTTGAAAGTTCAGTCTGGTGCTATCCATAGTGAGATTCCATGGTCGGAAAATTTACCAGACTGTCTGAGATTTTTTGCAGAAAAATGGTAAGTTAAGAAAGGAGAAAGCCAATGCATATTGAAAACCTTAGCCACTGGAGTGGTCACCTCAACCGTGAAATGTATCTCAACCGTTATGGACATGCTGGGATTCCAGTTGTGGTCTTTGCTTCATCAGGTGGTAGTCACAACGAATACTATGATTTTGGCATGATTGATGCCTGTGCTTCCTTTATCGAGGAAGGCCGTGTTCAGTTCTTTACCCTATCTAGTGTTGATAGTGAGAGCTGGTTGGCCACTTGGAAAAATGGTCACGACCAAGCGGAGATGCACCGTGCCTACGAACGCTATGTGATTGAGGAGGCAATTCCTTTTATCAAGCATAAGACAGGTTGGTTTGATGGTATGATGACGACGGGTTGCTCCATGGGCGCCTATCATGCTGTCAATTTCTTCCTCCAGCATCCAGATGTCTTTACCAAAGTAATTGCTCTTAGTGGTGTTTACGACGCACGTTTCTTTGTCGGCGATTACTACAATGACGATGCTATTTACCAAAACTCGCCAGTAGATTATATCTGGAATCAGAACGACGGCTGGTTTATTGACCGTTACCGTCAGGCAGAGATTGTGCTTTGTACGGGGCTTGGTGCTTGGGAACAAGACGGTCTACCATCTTTCTACAAGCTCAAAGAAGCCTTTGACCAGAAACAAATTCCAGCCTGGTTTGCTGAATGGGGACATGATGTCGCTCACGACTGGGAATGGTGGCGCAAACAAATGCCTTATTTCCTTGGGCACCTGTATCTATAAAAGGAGTTACCTATGAATTACCTTGTTATTTCTCCCTATTATCCACAAAATTTTCAACAGTTTACCATCGAACTAGCAAATAAAGGCATTACCGTCTTGGGAATTGGTCAAGAGCCTTACGAGCAATTGGATGAAGCTTTGCGCAATAGCCTGACCGAGTATTTCCGTGTTGACAATCTTGAAAATATAGATGAAGTCAAACGTGCAGTTGCTTTTCTATTTTATAAACATGGCCCAATTGACCGCATTGAGTCCCACAATGAATATTGGCTAGAGTTGGACGCAAGTCTTCGTGAGCAATTCAATGTTTTTGGTGCCAAACCAGAGGATCTCAAAAAGACGAAATTTAAGTCTGAAATGAAGAAACTCTTCAAAAAAGCAGGTGTCCCTGTTGTTCCTGGAGCTGTTATCAAGACGGAAGCTGATGTTGATCAAGCTGTGAAAGAAATCGGCCTTCCAATGATTGCCAAACCTGATAATGGAGTTGGAGCGGCCGCTACCTTTAAGCTTGAGACAGAGGACGATATCAATCATTTCAAGCAAGAATGGGACCATTCAACTGTTTATTTCTTTGAAAAATTTGTCACTTCCAGTGAAATTTGTACCTTTGACGGTCTAGTAGACAAGGATGGTAAGATTGTCTTTTCAACAACTTTTGACTACGCCTATACACCGCTTGATCTCATGATGTATAAGATGGACAATTCTTATTACGTTCTTAAGGATATGGATCCCAAATTACGTAAATATGGTGAGGACATCGTTAAAGAATTTGGTATGAAAGAACGGTTCTTCCATATTGAGTTCTTCCGTGAAGGGGACGATTACATCGCCATTGAGTATAATAACCGCCCTGCGGGTGGTTTCACCATTGATGTTTATAACTTTGCCCACTCCTTGGACCTCTATCGTGGCTATGCAGCTATTGTCGCAGGAGAAGAGTTCCCAGTGTCAGAGTTTGAACCTCAGTATTGTTTGGCTACTTCTCGCCGTGCAAATGCTCACTATGTTTATTCAGAAGAGGACTTGCTTGCCAAATACAGCCAGCAGTTCAAGGTTAAAAAAATCATGCCAGCAGCCTTTGCGGAACTTCAAGGGGATTACCTTTATATGCTGACAACTCCGAGTCGACAAGAAATGGAACAGATGATTGCAGATTTCGGACAACGTCAAGAATAAGAACTCTTGGATTAAGGAGAATGACTTTCTTAATCCTTTTGTTTTTTATAAGAAATAAAATCGCTTTCTCATATATTCTTTTAGAAAACCTGTTGCTAAAAGATATAAAAATTGATAGAATAAGGATTGTCTAAAAAATTTTAAGGAGAATCTATCAAATGGATTTCACATGGGCAATTAAATATGCCACTGAATTTTTGGCTACTGCTATTTTGATCATTCTTGGTAATGGTGCAGTTGCTAACGTTGAACTTAAAGGTACGAAAGGTCACCAAAGTGGCTGGCTCGTTATCGCTGTTGGTTACGGTATGGGGGTTATGATTCCAGCTTTGATGTTTGGTAACGTATCAGGTAACCATATCAACCCAGCCTTCACTCTTGGACTTGCAATCAGCGGTCTCTTCCCTTGGGCACAAGTAGCGCCTTATATCATTGCACAAGTGTTAGGAGCTATCTTTGGTCAAGCCTTGGTTGTGGCAACACACCGCCCATACTACTTGAAAACTGAAAATCCAAACAATATCTTGGGTACTTTCTCAACAATTTCAAGTTTGGATCAAGGTACAAAAGAATCACGCTTTGCAGCAACTGTTAATGGTTTTGTAAACGAGTTTGTTGGTTCATTTGTTCTTTTCTTCGCAGCCCTTGGTATGACTAAAAACTTCTTTGGTGCTGAACTAGTATCAAAAGCACAAGCTGCTATCAATGCTCAAGTTGCACAAGCAACTACTCAAGGTCAAACAATTCCTCAAGAGCAAGTAACAGCAGCTCTCGACCAAGCTAAAGAACAAGTAGCACCATTTATGACATCTGGTCTTGGAATTGCTCACTTGGCTCTTGGATTCCTTGTTATGGCTTTGGTAACATCACTTGGTGGACCTACAGGACCTGCCTTGAACCCAGCCCGTGACTTGGGACCACGTCTCCTTCATGCTTTCCTTCCAAAATCAGTTCTTGGTGAGCACAAAGGGGATTCAAAATGGTGGTATTCTTGGGTACCAGTAGTAGCACCTATCGCAGCAGCAATTGCGGCAGTAGCTATCTTCAAATTCCTTTACCTATAAGAAATTGAAACCGGGGAAATCCTCGGTTTTTTAGATGAAATTTTTACGAAAAATCGGTAAATTTTAGCATAATATCTTGTAAAAAATTCTAAAATCCTTTAAAATAAAAGAGTTGGAGGAGTTTATGAATGTAAATCAGATTGTACGGATTATTCCTACTTTAAAAGTTAATAATAGAAAATTAAATGAAACATTTTATATTGAAACCCTTGGTATGAAGGTCTTGTTAGAAGAGTCGGCCTTTCTGTCACTAGGGGATCAAACAGGTCTAGAAAAGCTGGTTTTAGAAGAAGCTCCTAGTATGCGTACTCGTAAGGTGGAGGGAAGAAAAAAGCTGGCTAAACTGGTTATCAAGGTGGAAAATCCCTTGGAAATCGAAGGGCTCTTATCTAAAACAGATTCGATCCATCGATTATATAAAGGTCAAAATGGCTACGCTTTTGAAATTTACTCGCCAGAAGATGATTTGATTTTGATTCATGCGGAAGATGATAGAGCAAGTCTAGTAGAAGTAGAAGAAAAGCCTGAATTTCAAACAGATTTGGAGTCAATTTCTTTAAGTAAATTTGAGATTTCTATGGAATTACATCTCCCAACTGATGTCGAAAGTTTCTTGGAACCATTTGAAGTTGGAGCATCACTTGATTTTATCTCAGCTCAGGGGCAGGATTTGACTGTGGATAATACGGTTACTTGGGACTTATCTATGCTCAAGTTCTTGGTCAATGAACTAGATATAGCAAGTCTTCGCCAAAAGTTTGAGTCTACCGAATATTTTATTCCTAAGTCTGAAAAATTCTTCCTTGGTAAAGATCGAAATAATGTTGAATTGTGGTTTGAAGAAGTATGAAGTGGACCAAGATTATTAAAAAAATAGAAGAACAAATCGAGGCAGGGATTTATCCCGGAGCCTCTTTTGCGTATTTTAAGGACAATCAATGGACGGAGTTCTATTTAGGCAAGAGTGACCCAGAGCAAGGCTTGCAGACCGAGGCAGGACTGGTTTATGACTTAGCCAGTGTCAGCAAGGTTGTTGGGGTTGGCACAGTTTTTACCTTCTTGTGGGAAAAAGGTCAATTAGATATTGAGAGACCTGTAACCGATTTTTTACCTGAAAGTGATTATCCAGACATCACTATTCGTCAGCTCTTAACTCACGCTACAGATCTTGATCCGTTTATTCCAAATCGAGACCTTTTAACAGATTCAGAATTAAAGGAAGCGATGTTTCATCTCAAGAGACGAAATCATCCAGCCTTTCTTTATTCGGATGTCCATTTTTTGCTGTTAGGTTTTATCTTGGAAAGAATCTTTGATCAAGACTTGGATGTGATTTTACAAGAACAAGTCTGGAAACCTTGGGAAATGAAGGAAACTCAGTTTGGTCCTGTTGAGCTTGCTGTTCCAACAGTCAGAGGTGTAGAGGCAGGTCTGGTACATGATCCCAAGGCTCGCCTCCTGGGAAGACATGCAGGTAGTGCTGGTGTGTTTTCGACTGTAAAGGATTTACAAATCTTTTTAGAACACTATTTAGCAGATGATTTTGCAAGAGATTTGAGTCAAAATTTTTCTCCTTTGGATGACAAGGAACGTTCTTTGGCATGGAATTTGGAAGGAGATTGGCTAGACCATACGGGCTATACAGGTACCTTTATCATGTGGAATCGTCAGAATCAAGAAGCGATCATTTTCCTATCCAACCGTACCTATGAAAAGGATGAGAGGGCTCAATGGATTGTAGACCGTAATCAAGTGATGGACTTGATTCGCAAAGAAGAGTAAGGAGAGACATGTCAAACAGTTTAAAAGGGACTTTACTAACAGTTGTGGCTGGGGTTGCTTGGGGCTTGTCAGGAACGAGTGGCCAATACCTGATGGCGCACGGAATTTCGGCTCTGGTTTTGACCAACTTGCGTCTTTTAATCGCTGGTGGAATTCTCATGCTCTTGGCTTATGCTACTGCAAAGGATAAAATGCTGGCCTTTTTAAAGGATAGAAAGAGTTTGCAGTCTCTTCTTATTTTTGCTCTAATTGGTCTTTTCCTCAATCAATTCGCCTATCTGTCTGCTATTCAGGAGACTAATGCAGGGACTGCGACAGTACTTCAGTATGTTTGTCCTGTTGGGATTTTGATTTATAGCTGTATTAAGGATAAGGTAGCACCGACTCTGGCAGAGATTGTTTCCATCATATTAGCTATTGGAGGAACCTTCCTCATCGCAACCCATGGACAACTGGACCAGTTATCCATTACACCTGCAGGTCTGTTCTGGGGTCTCTTTTCTGCTCTGACTTACGCACTTTATATCATTTTGCCCATAGCCTTGATTAAGAAGTGGGGGAGCAGTTTGGTCATTGGTGTGGGAATGGTCATAGCTGGTTTAGTCGCCCTTCCTTTTACAGGAGTTCTACAAACTACTATCCCAACAAGTCTTGATGTTCTCCTTGCGTTTGCAGGCATTATCCTTATCGGGACTGTCTTTGCCTATACAGCCTTCTTAAAGGGAGCCAGTTTGATTGGACCGGTTAAGTCAAGTTTGTTGGCTTCAATTGAGCCAATCTCGGCGGTTTTCTTTGCTTTCCTAATTATGAATGAACAATTTTATCCCATTGATTTTCTTGGTATGGCAATGATATTGTTTGCTGTAACTCTGATTTCTTTGAAAGATTTGCTCTTAGAAAAATAAAAAGACTCTTTGTCGTCCGTGACAGAGAGTTTTTATGTAGTATTTTATACTCAATGAAAATCAAAGAGCAAAATAGGAAACTAGCCGCAGGTTGCTCAAAGCACTGCTTTGAGGTTGTAGATAGAACTGACGAAGTCAGTAACATATATACGGCAAGGCGACGTTGACACGGTTTGAAGAGATTTTCGAAGAGTATTAATTGTTTTCAAGATAAAATTCAAAGCGTTCGCCTACATATTGACTTTTTACGTATTCAAATGCAGTACCATCTTCTAAGTAGGAAACCTGAGTCAAACCAAGAATAGCATGTCCTTTTTCAACTTCCAAATAGTGGGCAATCTTTTCTTTAGCAAGGCGAGCATAGATGGTCTGCTGTGATTTGCCAATACGGTAGCCATGTTGCTGCAGGGTTTGGAAGAAATGACTGGTGATTTCTTCTTTTTTAAAGTTCTTAATAAATTTCTCAGGAATGGATGCAACTTCATAAACCAGAGGAATATTGTCGGCATAGCGGACACGTTCCATTCGGATAATATTTTCCGTTGGAGAAATTCCTAGCTTGGCAACTTCCTGCTCATTGGGAATGGTTTTTCTGTAGGAAATGAGTTGACTAGAGGGAACTTTGCCTTGGGACTTAACAATTTCAGTAAAACTGGTTGTCCCTCGCATCTTTTCTTGTACCCGAGTACTGGAAACAAAGGTGCCACTTCCTACGCGACGCTCTAAGACACCTTCTTCGACTAATAGAGATACGGCTTGTCGGAGGGTCATGCGACTGACCGCAAACTGCTCTGCTAAATCTCTTTCACTGGGAAGCCTCTCACCAATAGCCCAACGGTGCTCGTCAATATCCTTTTTAATCTGATCATGGATTTTTATATAAGCGGGTAGCATATTTTCACTTCATTTCTATCTTTTCTCTATTGTACCCTAATAAACTAGAAAAAGTCAATCTTCGCCTTGTTTATACTCTTCGAAAATCTCTTCAAACCACGTCAGTTCTATCTGCAACCTCAAAGCAGTACTTTGAGCAACCTACGGCTAGCTCCTAGTTTGCTCTTTTATTTTCATTGAGTATTAGTTGGTAATTCGCCCTTATTTGTGATAGAATATTGGAAAAAGATATTTCTTTTGAGAAAGGAAAAAGATGAGTAACATTTCAACTGATTTGCAAGATGTAGAAAAAATCATCGTTTTGGACTATGGTAGCCAATACAACCAGCTGATTTCACGCCGTATCCGTGAGATTGGCGTTTTTTCAGAGCTAAAGAGTCATAAAATTTCAGCTGCTGAAGTTCGTGAAATCAATCCTGTAGGAATTATCCTATCAGGTGGTCCAAACTCTGTATACGAAGATGGATCATTCGATATTGACCCAGAAATCTTCGAACTTGGCATTCCAATTTTGGGAATTTGCTACGGTATGCAGTTGTTGACCCATAAACTTGGAGGAAAAGTGGTTCCCGCAGGTGATGCTGGAAATCGTGAATACGGTCAATCAACCCTAACTCACACACCATCAGCGCTTTTTGAATCAACACCTGATGAGCAGACTGTTTTGATGAGCCATGGTGATGCAGTTACTGAGATTCCTGCTGACTTTGTTCGTACAGGAACTTCAGCTGACTGCCCATACGCAGCTATCGAAAACCCAGATAAACACATTTACGGCATCCAATTCCACCCAGAAGTTCGTCATTCTGTATACGGTAATGACATTCTTCGTAACTTTGCCCTTGACATTTGTAAGGCTAAAGGCGATTGGTCAATGGATAACTTTATTGATATGCAGATCAAAAAAATCCGTGAAACAGTTGGAGATAAACGTGTCCTTCTTGGCCTATCAGGTGGAGTTGACTCATCTGTCGTTGGGGTTCTTCTCCAAAAGGCTATTGGCGATCAATTGATCTGTATCTTCGTGGATCACGGTCTTCTTCGTAAAGGAGAAGCGGACCAAGTTATGGACATGCTTGGTGGTAAGTTTGGTTTGAATATCGTCAAAGCAGACGCTGCTAAACGTTTCCTTGACAAACTTGCTGGCGTTTCTGACCCTGAACAAAAACGTAAAATCATCGGTAACGAGTTTGTCTATGTCTTTGATGACGAAGCAAGCAAGCTCAAAGATGTGAAATTCCTTGCTCAAGGAACTCTTTATACAGACGTTATCGAGTCTGGTACGGATACAGCTCAGACGATCAAGTCACACCACAACGTGGGTGGTCTTCCAGAAGACATGCAGTTTGAATTGATTGAGCCATTGAACACCCTCTATAAAGACGAAGTTCGTGCCCTTGGTACAGAGCTTGGTATGCCAGACCATATCGTATGGCGCCAACCATTCCCGGGACCAGGACTTGCGATCCGTGTCATGGGTGAAATCACTGAAGAGAAACTTGAAACCGTTCGCGAATCAGATGCTATCCTGCGTGAAGAAATTGCCAAAGCTGGCCTTGACCGCGATATCTGGCAATACTTCACTGTTAACACAGGCGTTCGTTCAGTTGGTGTTATGGGTGACGGTCGTACGTATGATTACACAATTGCAATCCGTGCTATCACCTCTATCGATGGTATGACTGCTGACTTTGCCAAAATTCCTTGGGAAGTCCTTCAAAAAATCTCAGTACGTATCGTAAACGAAGTGGATCACGTTAACCGCATCGTCTACGATATTACAAGTAAACCACCTGCAACAGTTGAGTGGGAATAGTCATCCAAGGACCAATTTTATATAGTTTAACGAGCCAGTATCATTGGATACTGGTTTTTTACTATATCTGGATTTTTACTACCTGTTAAAACTGGGTTAATTTTCGACTGTTTTTCAGTCATTATGAAAAGCTTATACCCAATAAAAATCAAAGAGCAAGCTAGGAATCTAACCGCAGGTTGCTCAAAGCAATACTTTAAGGTTGTAGATAAGACTGACGAATATATAATCCAAGGTGAAGCTGACCTGGTTTGAAGAGGTTTTCGAAGAGTATTAAAAGATTAGAATTGTCAAAACAATCTGTCTAGACTTGATTTTATGGCTTATTTACTATAAAATGAGAAGGAAAAACGTCAAACTTTTATATTGCAAATAGGAGAAAACATGACAAAAACATTAAAACGTCCTGAGGTCTTATCACCTGCAGGAACTTTAGAGAAACTAAAAGTAGCTGTTCAGTATGGAGCAGATGCTGTCTTTATCGGTGGTCAGGCCTATGGTCTTCGTAGCCGTGCAGGTAACTTTACCTTTGAACAAATGGAAGAAGGAGTCCAGTTTGCTGCCAAGTACGGGGCTAAGGTTTATGTAGCTGCCAACATGGTTATGCACGAAGGAAATGAAGAGGGAGCTGGTGAGTGGTTCCGTAAACTGCGTGATATCGGGATTGCAGCAGTTATCGTATCTGACCCAGCCTTGATTATGATTGCAGCGACTGAAGCACCGGGTCTTGAAATTCACCTCTCTACTCAAGCCAGCGCCACTAACTATGAAACCCTTGAGTTCTGGAAAGAACTGGGCTTGACTCGTGTCGTTTTGGCGCGTGAGGTTTCAATGGAAGAATTAGCTGAAATCCGCAAACGTACAGACGTTGAGATTGAAGCCTTCGTCCATGGAGCTATGTGTATTTCTTACTCAGGTCGTTGTACTCTTTCAAACCACATGAGTATGCGTGATGCCAACCGTGGTGGGTGTTCTCAGTCTTGCCGTTGGAAATATGATCTCTACGATATGCCATTTGGGAAAGAACGTAAGAGCCTCAAAGGAGAAATTCCTGAAGAATTCTCAATGTCAGCTGTTGATATGTCTATGATTGACCATATTCCAGATATGATTGAAAATGGAGTAGACAGTCTGAAGATTGAAGGACGTATGAAGTCTATTCACTATGTTTCAACTGTAACCAACTGCTACAAGGCGGCTGTTGATGCTTATCTAGAGAGTCCAGAAAAATTCGAAGCTATCAAGCAAGACTTGATTGATGAGATGTGGAAGGTTGCCCAACGTGAATTGGCAACAGGTTTCTACTATGGTACACCATCTGAAAATGAACAGTTATTTGGTGCTCGCCGTAAAATTCCTGAGTACAAGTTTGTCGCTGAAGTGGTTTCTTATGATGATGCAACACAAACAGCAACCATTCGCCAACGGAACGTGATTAATGAAGGTGACCAAGTTGAGTTTTATGGCCCAGGTTTCCGTCATTTTGAAACTTATATTGAAAATTTGCATGATGCTAAAGGCAATAAAATCGACCGCGCTCCAAATCCAATGGAACTATTGACAATCAAAGTACCACAACCTGTTCAAGCAGGAGATATGGTTCGAGCTCTCAAAGAAGGTCTTATCAATCTTTATAAGGAAGATGGAACCAGCGTCACAGTTCGAGCTTAATAAGCAAGCAGGCTATGAAAGATTTCTAGTTGCTTTCCCTTTAATCCTGCTCACTAAAAGAAAAGAAGTTAAAGAAAATATATCAATTTCGTCCGAGATTTCATCTCGGATTTTTTCATTATTTTTTAGAAAGACCTAGATAATGGTCGGATTTATTACAAGTTTTTTCCAAAGTTTTCTATATAGTAAACTAAAAAATAGTAAAATTGTAAATAATTTCCATTAAACGCTTTCAATGTTGGTAAAAAGTTGACAAATCCAATTTTTAGGACTAAACTAAGTAAGTAAATTTTAATTAAAAGGAGAATTCGTCATGAATTTAACATTTTTCGGTCTATGTCTTGCCTGTATGGGTGTATCTCTTGGTGAGGGTATGTTGATGAATGGTTTGTTGAAATCAGTAGCTCGCCAACCAGATATTATCGCTGAGTTTCGTAGCTTGATGTTTTTAGGGGTTGCCTTTATTGAAGGAACTTTCTTCGTAACTCTTGTCTTCTCATTTATTATTAAATAACGAAATATAAATTGGAGAAGGGAGAATGTTAGATGGAAGAAAGTATCAATCCAACCATCAATATTGGTCCTGTTACCTTTGATTTAACTTTGACAGCCTTGACTTTGCTGTCTGTGTTTCTGATTTTTGCATTTATCTATTGGGCAAGTCGTAATATGACCTTGAAACCCAAAGGTAAACAAAATGTACTAGAGTATCTCTATGATTTTGTAATTGGATTTACAGAACCTAACCTTGGTTCCCACTACATAAAAGATTACTCACTCTTTTACTTATGCTTATTTCTTTTTATGGTCATCGCTAATAATCTTGGTTTGATGGCTAAACTTCAAACAACAGATGGAACAAACCTTTGGACATCGCCAACTGCAAATCTTTCATTTGACCTTGTCTTGTCTTTCTGTATTATTGTGATGGCGCACATTGAGGGGATTCGTCGTCGTGGGATTAAACAATACCTAAAAGGTTTTGTAACTCCTGCATTTATGACACCGATGAATCTACTGGAAGAAGTCACGAATTTCCTTTCTCTTGCTTTGCGGATTTTTGGGAATATCTTTGCAGGTGAAGTAATGACAAGCTTGCTTCTTTTACTTTCACATCAGGCTATTTTTTGGTATCCAATCGCATTTGGAACAAACTTAGTTTGGACTGCATTTTCCGTGTTCATTTCTTGTGTACAGGCCTATGTCTTTACACTATTATCCTCTATGTACCTAGGAAATAAAATTAATGATGAAGAGTAGAAAGGAGTAACTGATGCACGTAACAGTAGGTGAATTAATTGGTAATTTTATTTTAATCGCTGGCTCTTTTATCCTTTTGCTAGTCTTGATTAAAAAATTTGCATGGTCTAATATTACAGGCATTTTCGAAGAAAGGGCTGAAAAAATTGCTTCAGATATTGACAGAGCTGAAGAAGCCCGTCAAAAAGCAGAAGTATTGGCTCAAAAACGCGAAGATGAATTGGCTGGTAGCCGTAAAGAAGCTAAGACAATCATTGAGAATGCGAAAGAAACAGCTGAGAAAAGTAAGGCTAGTATTTTAGCAGATGCTAAACTAGAAGCAGGACGCTTAAAAGAAAAAGCAAACCAAGAAATTGCTCAAAACAAAGCTGAAGCTTTACAAAGCGTTAAGGGTGAGGTGGCAGATTTGACAATCAGCTTGGCTGGTAAAATCATCTCACAAAACCTTGACGGTCATGCCCATAAAGAACTCATTGATCAGTATATCGATCAGCTAGGAGAAGCTTAATGGACAAGAAAACAGTAAAGGTAATTGAAAAATACAGCATGCCTTTTGTCCAATTGGTACTTGAAAAAGGAGAAGAAGACCGTATCTTTTCAGACTTGACTCAAATCAAGCAAGTTGCTGAAGAAACAGGTTTACCTTCTTTTTTAAAAAAAGTGGCAGTAGACGAGTCTGATAAGGAAAAAACAATTGCTTTCTTCCAAGACTCTGTGTCACCTTTATTGCAAAACTTGATTCAGGTTCTGGCATACAATCACAGAGCAAATCTTTTTTATGATGTGCTTGTAGATTGCTTGAACCGACTTGAAAAAGAAACAAATCGATTTGAAGTGACGATTACTTCAGCTCATCCTCTAACTGATGAACAAAAGAGTCGCTTGCTCCCTTTGATTGAGAAAAAAATGTCTCTGAAAGTAAGGAGTGTAAAAGAAGAAATCGATGAAAGTCTCATTGGTGGTTTTGTCATTTTTGCCAATCACAAGACAATTGATGTGAGTATTAAACAACAACTTAAAGTTGTTAAAGAAAATTTGAAATAGAAAGTGGTGTTCTTTTGGCAATTAACGCACAAGAAATCAGCGCTTTAATTAAGCAACAAATTGAAAATTTCAAACCCAATTTTG
>JAWERV010000031.1:0-25643 GCA_032481955.1 Streptococcus mitis
ATTGAGGATCTTATTCTAGCTGATATTGACAAGAATTTATTAACCATTTATACGGTAGATGGGATTTATAAAACTAAGGAAACATTGATAAATTTTCAGAATCGGATTAATCGGCGTAACTTTATACAGATATCACGCCATTCAATTATAAACATTGACCACTTAGAATCGTTATCAGATAGTTTTTCAGGGAACATGATGGCTAAAATGACTCGGGGCATCAAATCTAGTGTGAGTCGGAAATACGTTAAGTCCTTAATGAATTATCTAGGTTTATAGGAGAAAATCATGAAACGATTAATTGATTATTTTGTATCGGGAATGCGTACGGCTTCCTTCTTTTATTTGAGTATGATGTTATTAGCTCAGTGTTATCCAGGTATTACCTATCCTGAACCAATGACAAAAAATATTCTAGCTCTGTTTTTAATGGGTGGAATTATGGGGGTATTGACTTTAATACTTGAAAAGCTAGAGTTTCTTGCTTTTAGTATACGTGTAGGAGTTCATTTATTAGTGACGGCTACTATCTTAGTATTGACCTCTCTATTTTTTGGTTGGGGTTCAGCCTTGTGGAGTCCCTTGCTTTGGTTCTTTTTCTTGTTAATTTATGGATTGATATGGTTGTATCAAGTCTGGCAAACTCACAAACTCACCCAACGAATTAATCAAGCCTTAGAGGATAAAAGACAGAAAACGGGTCACTAATATAGTGTTGAGGATGAAGTTTGAAGATAGTGCCAGTTTCCAAAGAGAACAATTTGTGATATAGTATTTTCAGCGTAAAACAAGGAGAAGAAAAATGCCAGTAAACGAATATGGTCAGATGATTGGTGAGTCAATGGAAGGTTATACACCCGGTGCACTGCCTTCTATTGATTTCTTAGAAGGGCGTTATGCTAGAATAGAGGCTCTCTCGGTAGAAAAGCATGCGGAGGATTTATTAGCTGTTTATGGCTCTGATACGCCTCGGGAGATGTGGACCTACCTCTTTCAGGAACCGGTGGCAGACAGAGAGGAACTGGTTACTCTTTTAAATCAGATGTTGGCTCGTAAGGACCGTTTTTACTATGCAATCATAGACAAGGCAACTGGTAAGGCTTTGGGAACTTTTTCTCTCATGCGCATTGACCAGAATAACCGAGTAATAGAAGTGGGAGCTGTCACTTTTTCTCCAGAGCTCAGGGGGACACGGATAGGAACAGAAGCCCAGTATCTCTTGGCTTGCTATGTCTTTGAGGAGCTTAACTATCGTCGCTATGAGTGGAAATGCGATGCTCTTAACCTGCCATCCAGACGAGCTGCGGAGCGTTTGGGATTTGTCTACGAAGGAACCTTCCGTCAGGCAGTGGTTTATAAGGGGCGTACGAGGGATACGGATTGGTTGTCTATGATTGATAAGGACTGGCCACAAGTCAAAGATCGTTTGGAAACATGGTTGCGTCCTGAAAACTTTGATAAAAATGGACGACAGCACAAGAGCTTGAGAGAGCTTTAAGAGGTGTTGAGATGATTACTATTAAAAAGCAAGAAATTGTCAAGCTAGAGGATGTTTTGCATCTCTATCAGGCTGTCGGTTGGACAAATTATACCCATCAACCAGAGATGCTGGAGCAGGCCTTATCTCATTCATTAGCGATTTATGTGGCACTTGATGGCGATGCTGTGGTGGGCTTGATTCGTTTGGTTGGAGATGGATTCTCATCAGTATTGGTTCAGGATTTAATTGTTTTACCAATCTATCAGCGTCAAGGGATTGGTAGCGCCTTGATGAAAGAGGCTTTAGAGGATTACAAAGATGCCTATCAAGTCCAGCTGGTGACAGACCAGACAGAAAGAACCTTGGGATTCTATCGTTCTATGGGCTTTGAAATCTTATCCACCTATAATTGTATAGGGATGACTTGGATAAACAGAGAAAAATAACAAAACTTGTTTTTCTTAAGCAAAGTTTAAGGATGGTCTAGTATGATATAACCATTAAATAAAGACCTCCTAACTTTATTTAATGAAATCCTAAAACTTTTTTCATCATAATCTCCTAATGAAGTCACCCAATCAGGTGGCTTTTTTCGTGGTGAGGTGATGGTGATAGAATTTTTCTGCAAAAGAGTAACATTTGAGAAAAAGTTAAGCTACTTTTAAGCTTTGTCTTGTATTATGTAGTTATTAAATAAAGACCTCCTAACTTTATTTAATAAAATCCTAAACTTTTCTTTTTCATAATAATCTCCCTTAACTCCACCCAATCAGGTGGAGTTTTTTTGCTCTATTTAAGGCTTTTGGGGACTGTTCTAAAAATCATTTTCCGATATTTTTCGGTATTTTCCGGATTTTGGTCGGGGAATTGGCGGGGACTTTTTGAGATTTTGGCGGGGATTTTTTTAGCGAATATGACTAAGAAATAGGTCTGTTGTAGCTTCAGCAAGTTCAACCTCACTTTGAATTTAAGTGACTGTTAATTGAAGGACTAGAACTACTGTAATAATGCTCTTGGTTGTCAAGGAGTGAGTCATCATATTGTTAGCCAGCGGTTAAAGCTTGAGGAGCTGAGAATGTAAACTTTTGACAAAATTCGTGAACTGTGGGATAATTGAATAGAATTAAGGATTAGTTCTATATCATAGGCTAGAAAAGACCCCAAGCTCACGACCAAATAAGCTTGAGGTCTTTTTTGACACTATTTGTCCTTGTTTATCCATTTATCGACTAAGCGAAGAACGACACCGACTGCGATTGATCCGATGATAGTTTTAAGGATTGGTTCCATCATGGGCTATCTCACCTCCTTTCGTAGGCGGTGTAGCAGTGCCGTAGAATATTATGCCACATAAGTGCTAAACTCGGGAGTCACCCAATCAGGTGGCTTTTTTGTTTGTAGGCTGGATTTTTGCTATAATAGAACCATGAGTAGAATTTTAGATAATGAGATTATGGGTGATGAGGAGTTGGTAGAACGTACCCTCCGTCCTCAGTACTTACGTGAATATATTGGACAGGATAAGGTCAAGGAACAGCTCCAGATCTTTATCGAGGCTGCCAAAATGCGGGATGAGGCGCTGGATCATGTCCTCTTATTTGGCCCTCCAGGCTTGGGGAAAACAACCATGGCCTTTGTTATTGCTAATGAACTGGGGGTCAATATCAAGCAGACTTCGGGTCCAGTCATTGAAAAAGCAGGGGATTTGGTAGCGATTTTGAATGACTTAGAGCCGGGAGATGTTCTTTTTATTGATGAGATTCATCGTTTGCCCATGTCAGTGGAAGAGGTGCTTTATAGTGCCATGGAGGACTTCTACATCGATATCATGATTGGGGCTGGTGAAGGTAGTCGTAGTGTTCATTTGGAGTTGCCACCTTTTACCTTGATTGGTGCGACGACTCGAGCTGGCATGCTTTCCAATCCTTTACGGGCACGTTTTGGGATTACAGGTCATATGGAGTATTATGCCCATGCTGACTTGACAGAAATTGTCGAGCGGACGGCAGATATTTTTGAGATGGAAATCACTCATGAGGCAGCGTCTGAGTTGGCCCTGCGTAGTCGTGGAACTCCTCGTATTGCCAATCGTCTCCTCAAGCGCGTGCGCGATTTTGCCCAGATTATGGGGAATGGGACTATCGATGATCTTATTACCGATAAGGCTTTGACTATGCTGGATGTTGACCATGAAGGTTTGGACTATGTGGATCAAAAAATCCTTCGCACCATGATTGAGATGTACGGTGGTGGTCCTGTTGGTCTAGGAACTCTTTCTGTTAACATAGCAGAAGAGCGTGAGACAGTTGAAGACATGTATGAGCCTTACTTGATTCAAAAAGGTTTTATCATGCGGACACGGTCTGGACGGGTTGCAACGGCTAAGGCCTATGAGCATTTGGGGTATGAGTACAATGAAAAATAAGCAAGAAATTCTAGAGGCTTTTAGAGAAAATTCGGATATGATGGCTATTCTGACTATCATCCGAAACCTTGGTCTGAAAGACTCGTGGTTGGCAGCAGGTTCTGTCAGAAATTTCATCTGGAATCTCTTGTCAGACAAATCCCCTTTTGACCATGAAACAGATGTAGATGTGATTTTCTTTGATCCAGATATTTCTTATGAGGAAACCTTGTCCCTAGAGAAGAAGTTGAGAGAGGATTTTCCTAAGTACCAGTGGGAATTGAAAAATCAAGTCTATATGCACCAGCACAGCCCTCATACTGCTCCCTATAGTAGCTCTTGTGATGCTATGAGTAAGTATCCAGAACGGTGTACGGCAGTTGGACTGCGCTTGAATGAAGAATCCGCTTTGGAATTCTTTGCACCTTATGGTTTGGAGGATATTTTGAGTTTTCAAGTTCGTCCAACTCCGTATTTTTTAGAGAATCAAGACCGAATGGTACTTTATCGAATACGTCTATCCAAGAAAAATTGGCAGGAGAAATGGAAAAATTTGATTTTTAAAAATACTTAAGGAAACTTTAAGCTAGGAAGTGTATACTAAGCTCATAAGTTAAGAAGACCTTAACTTAAACTCCTAAAACTTTTTCATAATAATCTCCCTATAAAAAATAGAGTCGCCCAATCAGGCGGCTTATTTTTTGGGGAAATGGGCTTGGTGCCTGAGAATAATACTCAATGAAAATCAAAGTGCAAACTAGGAAGCTAGCCGCAGGCTGTACTTGAGTACGGCAAGGTGAAGCTGACGTGGTTTGAATTTGATTTTCGAAGAGTATAAATAGCTTAGTGATAGAAGAAAATAGGGAAATATGGTATAATGAAACGATAGATTTTTGAATAGGAATAAGATCATGTTTGGATTTTTTAAGAAAGATAAGGCTGTGGAAGTAGAGGTTCCGACACAGGTTCCTGCTCATATCGGCATCATCATGGATGGCAATGGCCGTTGGGCTAAAAAACGTATGCAACCACGGGTCTTCGGACATAAGGCGGGCATGGAAGCATTGCAAACTGTGACCAAGGCAGCCAACAAGCTAGGCGTCAAGGTGATTACGGTCTATGCTTTTTCTACGGAAAATTGGACCCGTCCAGATCAGGAAGTCAAGTTTATCATGAACTTGCCAGTAGAGTTTTATGACAATTATGTCCCGGAATTGCATGCGAATAATGTTAAGATTCAAATGATTGGGGAGACAGACCGCCTACCTAAGCAAACATTTGAAGCTCTGACTAAGGCTGAGGAATTGACTAAGAATAACACAGGTTTGATTCTTAATTTTGCCCTCAACTATGGTGGACGTGCTGAGATTACACAGGCTCTTAAGTTGATTTCTCAGGATGTTTTAGATGCCAAAATCAACCCAGGTGACATCACAGAGGAATTGATTGGCAACTATCTCTTTACCCAGCATTTGCCTAAGGAGTTACGAGAACCAGACTTGATTATTCGGACTAGTGGAGAATTGCGTTTGAGCAATTTCCTTCCATGGCAGGGAGCCTATAGTGAGCTATATTTTACGGATACCTTGTGGCCTGATTTTGACGAGGCAGCCTTGCAGGAAGCCATTCTTGCCTACAATCGTCGTCATCGCCGATTTGGAGGAGTTTAGGAGGAAATATGACACAAGATTTACAGAAAAGAACCTTGTTTGCAGGGATTGCCCTGGCTATTTTCCTACCAATTTTAATGATTGGGGGCCTCTTGCTTCAGATAGTAATTGGAATCATAGCCATGCTAGCCATGCATGAACTTTTGAAGATGAGAGGTCTAGAGACCATGACGATGGAGGGACTCTTGACCCTCTTTGCAACCTTTGCCTTGACCATTCCCTTAGAGAATTACCTGACTTTTTTACCAGTTGATGGGAATGTGGTTGCTTATAGTGTTTTGATTTCAATCATGTTAGGAACGACCGTTTTTAGCAAGTCTTATACGATTGAGGACGCTGTTTTCCCTCTTGCTATGAGTTTCTATGTAGGCTTTGGATTTAATGCTTTACTAGATGCTCGCGTTGCAGGTTTAGATAAGGCTCTCTTAGCCTTGTGTATCGTCTGGGCGACAGACAGTGGTGCCTATCTTGTTGGGATGAACTATGGTAAACGAAAATTAGCTCCGACAGTTTCTCCAAATAAAACCTTTGAGGGTGCCTTGGGTGGTATTTTAGGTGCGATTTTAGTAACTATTATCTTTATGATAGTTGACAGTACAGTTGCTCTTCCGTATGGAATTTACAAGATGTCAGTCTTTGCTATTTTCTTTAGCATTGCTGGACAATTTGGTGATTTACTAGAAAGTTCGATCAAGCGTCACTTTGGTGTTAAGGATTCTGGGAAATTTATACCTGGGCATGGTGGTGTTTTGGATCGTTTCGACAGTATGTTGCTTGTATTTCCAATCATGCACTTGTTTGGACTCTTTTAATCAAAAGACGGAGGAAATACTATGCTCGGAATTTTAACTTTTATTCTGGTTTTTGGGATTATTGTGGTGGTGCACGAGTTCGGACACTTCTACTTTGCCAAGAAATCAGGGATTCTAGTGCGTGAATTTGCCATTGGCATGGGACCTAAGATCTTTGCTCATATTGGCAAGGATGGGACGGCCTATACCATTCGAATCTTGCCTCTGGGTGGCTATGTTCGCATGGCCGGTTGGGGTGATGATACAACTGAAATTAAGACAGGAACTCCTGTCAGTTTGACGCTTACTGATGATGGTAAGGTTAAACGCATCAATCTCTCAGGTAAAAAATTGGATCAGACAGCTCTTCCTATGCAGGTGACCCAGTTTGACTTTGAAGACAAGCTCTTTATCAAGGGCTTGGTTCTGGAAGAAGAAAAAACATTTGCAGTAGATCACGATGCAACGGTTGTGGAAGCAGATGGAACTGAGGTTCGGATTGCACCTTTAGATGTGCAATATCAAAATGCGACTATCTGGGGGAAACTGATTACCAACTTTGCAGGTCCTATGAACAACTTTATCTTAGGTGTCGTTGTTTTTTGGATTTTAATCTTCATGCAGGGTGGCGTCAGAGATGTTGATACCAATCAGTTCCATGTCATGCCTCAAGGGGCCTTGGCTAAGGTGGGAGTGCCAGAAACAGCTCAGATTACCAAGATCGGCTCACATGAGATTAGCAACTGGGAAAGTTTGATTCAGGCTGTGGAATCAGAAACCAAAGATAAGACGGCCCCGACCTTGGATGTGACTATTTCTGAAAATGGTAGTGACAAACAAGTCACTGTTACTCCAGAAGAAAATCAAGGCCGTTACCTTCTAGGTGTTCAACCGGGGATTAAGTCAGATTTTCTGTCCATGTTTGTAGGTGGTTTTACAACCGCTGCCGATTCAGCACTCCGAATTCTCTCAGCTCTGAAAAATCTGATTTTCCAACCGGATTTGAACAAGCTAGGTGGACCTGTTGCTATCTTTAAAGCAAGTAGTGATGCTGCTAAAAATGGAATTGAGAATGTCTTGGACTTCTTGGCAATGATTTCTATCAATATTGGGATTTTTAATCTGATTCCGATTCCAGCCTTGGATGGTGGTAAGATTGTGCTCAATATCCTAGAAGCTATCCGCCGCAAACCATTGAAACAAGAAATTGAAACCTATGTCACCTTGGCCGGAGTGGTCATCATGGTTGTCTTGATGATTGCTGTGACCTGGAATGACATCATGCGACTCTTTTTTAGATAATCGAGGAATATTATGAAACAAAGTAAAATGCCTATCCCAACGCTTCGCGAAATGCCAAGCGATGCTCAAGTTATCAGCCACGCTCTTATGTTGCGTGCTGGTTATGTTCGCCAAGTATCTGCAGGTGTTTATTCTTACCTACCACTTGCCAATCGTGTGATTGAAAAAGCTAAAAACATCATGCGCCAAGAATTCGACAAGATTGGTGCCGTTGAGATGTTGGCTCCTGCTCTTCTTAGTGCAGAGTTGTGGCGCGAATCAGGTCGTTATGAAACTTACGGTGAAGACCTTTACAAACTAAAAAACCGTGAAAAATCAGACTTTATCCTAGGTCCAACTCACGAAGAAACATTTACAGCTATTGTCCGTGATTCTGTTAAGTCTTATAAGCAGTTGCCACTTAACCTTTATCAAATCCAGCCTAAGTATCGTGATGAAAAACGCCCACGTAATGGACTTCTCCGTACACGTGAGTTTATCATGAAAGATGCTTACAGTTTCCATGCTAACTATGATAGCTTGGACAGTGTTTACGATGAGTACAAGGCTGCTTATGAGCGTATTTTCACTCGTAGTGGTTTAGATTTCAAGGCTATCATCGGTGACGGTGGAGCCATGGGTGGTAAGGACAGCCAAGAATTTATGGCCATTACACCTGCTCGTACAGACCTTGACCGCTGGGTTGTCTTGGACAAGTCAGTTGCCTCATTTGACGAAATTCCTGCAGAAGTGCAAGAAGAAATCAAGGCAGAATTGCTCAAATGGATGGTTTCTGGTGAAGATACCATTGCTTACTCAAGTGAATCTAGCTATGCGGCCAACTTGGAAATGGCAACAAACGAGTACAAGCCAAGCAACCGTGTTGTCGCTGAAGAAGAAGTGATTCGTGTTGCAACGCCAGATGTTAAATCAATCGATGAAGTTGCAGCCTTCCTCAACGTTCCAGAAGAACAAACGATTAAAACCCTCTTCTACATGGCGGATGGTGAGCTTGTTGCAGCCCTTCTAGTTGGAAATGACCAACTTAACGAAGTCAAGTTGAAAAACCACTTGGGAGCAGATTTCTTTGACGTTGCTAGCGAAGAAGAAGTGGCAAATGTTGTTCAAGCAGGATTCGGTTCACTTGGCCCAGTTGGTTTGCCAGAGAATGTTAAAATCATTGCAGACCGTAAGGTGCAAGATGTTCGCAATGCAGTTGTCGGTGCTAATGAAGATGGCTACCACTTGACTGGTGTAAACCCAGGTCGTGATTTTACTGCAGAATATGTGGATATCCGTGAAGTTCGTGAGGGTGAAATTTCTCCAGACGGACAAGGTGTCCTTAACTTTGCGCGTGGTATCGAAATTGGTCACATCTTCAAACTCGGTACTCGCTATTCAGCAAGTATGGGAGCAGATGTTTTGGATGAAAATGGCCGTGCTGTACCAATCATCATGGGATGTTACGGTATCGGTGTCAGCCGTCTCCTTTCAGCAGTGATGGAGCAACATGCTCGCCTCTTTGTTAACAAAACGCCAAAAGGTGAATACCGTTACGCATGGGGAATCAATTTCCCTAAAGAATTGGCACCATTTGATGTGCACTTGATTACTGTCAATGTCAAGGACGAAGAAGCACAAGCCTTGACAGAAAAACTTGAAGCAAGCTTGATGGGAGCTGGTTACGAAGTCTTGACAGATGACCGTAATGAACGTGTCGGAGTTAAATTCAGCGATAGCGATTTGATTGGGTTGCCAATCCGCATCACTGTTGGGAAGAAAGCAGCCGATGGCATCGTAGAAGTGAAGATCAAAGCGACTGGTGACACCATCGAGGTTCATGCAGATAACGTGCTCGAAACGCTTGAAATCCTCAGCAAGAAATAAAAACTATAATCAGAAGAAAAACAAGGAAAAAATGTAACTAGTTTTTACCTTGTTTTTTCTGTATAATGGGAAAAATGAGTAGATAAAGAGGTAAATGTATGCTAAGATTTCCAAAGGATTTTGTCTGGGGATCCTCTACTTCTGGACCACAAACAGAAGGACGTGTAGCTGATGACGGTAAGGGAGATAATCTATGGGATTATTGGTACCAAGTGGAGCCAAATCGTTACTATAATGGGATTGGTCCAGATGAGGCATCGACCTTTTATGAAAACTGGGAAAAGGATATTGAGCTACTGGTAGAAACTGGTCATACGGCCTTTCGGACTTCTATTCAGTGGTCACGGATTTTTCCACAAGGGAGTGGAAAAGTCAATGCTCAAGGTGTGGATTTCTATCGTAAGGTTTTTGAGGCTATTAAGGCTAAAGGGATTCGTCTTTTAGTCAATCTCTACCACTTTGATCTGCCTTTTGCCCTTCAAGAGGATGGTGATGGTTGGGAAAATAAGGCGACTGTCTCAGCCTATGAAGACTATGCTCGTTTTTGTTTTGAGACTTATGGAGATTTAGTGGATCAATGGATTACCTTTAACGAGCCCATCGTTCCTGTAGAATTTGGCTATTTTTACGATGCCCATTATCCACATAAGGTAGATGCAGAGGCAGCCGTTAAAGTAGCTTATCATACACAATTGGCCAGCAGTCGTGCGGTTAAGGTTTGTCATGAACTTTTGCCAGATTCCAAGATTGGGATTGTCCTCAACTTGACACCAGCTTATCCACGTAGCCAGCATCCTGCTGATGTCAAGGCTGCTCGTATTGCGGACCTTTTTCAGGCTCAATCTTTCTTAGATCCGTCTGTTTTGGGGACTTATCCACAGGAGTTGGTAGAAATCTTACATGAACATGGTCTCTTGCCTGATGCTACAGAGGAGGAGTTGGAGCTTATTCGTGAAAATACAGTGGACTTCCTTGGTGTCAACTACTATCAACCTTTGCGTGTCATGGCGCCCCGATTTGCGAAGCATCCAGAGAGTCCACTCTTGCCAGAACATTTTTACGAGCCTTATGTGATGCCTGGACGTAAAATCAATCCTCATCGTGGCTGGGAGATTTATGAGCAAGGGATTTATGACATTGCACAAAATATCAAGGAAAATTATGGCAATATCGAGTGGATGTTGACAGAGAATGGTATGGGTGTTGAAGGAGAGGAAAAATTCCGTCAAGATGGGATGATTCAAGATGATTACCGTATTGACTTTGTAAAAGGTCATCTTCGTGAACTGCACCGTGCCATTGAAGACGGAGCCAATTGTAAGGGCTACTTAATTTGGACCTTTATCGATTGTTGGTCATGGCTCAACAGCTATAAAAATCGCTACGGTTTGGTCGAACTAGACTTGGAAACGCAAGAACGTCGTTTGAAAAAATCAGGGCACTGGTTCAAGGAATTAAGCGATAATAACGGATTTTAAAAAGGACTCTGACTGATTATTCTAATTGGTCAGAGTTTTTTGATTTCAGGAAGTTGATTTGAACTATACCAATTTTTACTCTTGACAAGTGAAAGAAACAAGTATATACTGTTTTTGCTGATTCCGTAACAGAGGAATTAGACTATACCAATTTTAAGGAGAAAGCACAGCTTGCCTGTGTCGTATATACTATGTGTGGAATTGTTGGTGTTGTTGGAAACACAAATGCAACTGATATTTTGATTCAAGGGCTTGAAAAGCTCGAATACCGTGGCTATGATTCTGCGGGAATTTTTGTCCTAGGTGGTGCTGAAAACCACCTAGTAAAGGCTGTAGGCCGTATCGCAGAATTGTCTGCCAAGACAGCTGGTGTTGAGGGAACAACTGGGATCGGACATACTCGTTGGGCTACTCACGGGAAACCAACGGAAGACAATGCTCACCCACATCGCTCTGAGACGGAACGTTTTGTTTTGGTGCACAATGGGGTGATTGAGAACTATCTTGAAATCAAGGAAGAATACCTTGCAGGACACCACTTCAAGGGGCAAACAGATACGGAAATCGCCGTTCACTTGATTGGAAAATTTGCGGAAGAAGATGGCTTGTCAGTTCTTGAAGCCTTCAAAAAAGCTCTTCACATCATCCGTGGTTCTTATGCCTTTGCCTTGGTTGACTCACAAAATCCTGAAGTCATCTACGTAGCTAAAAATAAATCACCACTTTTGATTGGTCTTGGAGAAGGCTATAACATGGTCTGCTCAGATGCTATGGCTATGATTCGTGAAACCAACCAATATATGGAAATTCATGACCAAGAGTTGGTAATCGTCAAGGCTGATAGCGTAGAAGTTCAAGACTATGATGGTAATAGTCGTGATCGTGCTAGCTACACTGCGGAACTTGACTTGTCAGATATCGGTAAGGGAACTTATCCTTACTACATGCTCAAGGAAATTGATGAGCAACCAACGGTTATGCGTAAACTCATCCAAGCCTACACAGATGAGGCTGGTCAAGTTGTCGTAGACCCAGCTATCATCAAGGCTGTTCAAGACGCAGACCGTATCTACATCCTTGCAGCTGGAACATCTTACCACGCAGGATTTGCTTCTAAGAAAATGTTGGAAGAATTGACGGATACACCAGTAGAACTTGGAATTTCATCTGAGTGGGGCTATGGTATGCCACTTCTCAGCAAGAAACCACTCTTCATTTTTATCAGTCAGTCTGGCGAAACAGCGGATAGCCGTCAGGTTTTGGTTAAGGCTAATGAAATGGGGATTCCAAGCTTAACAGTTACAAACGTCCCAGGTTCAACCCTTTCACGTGAAGCCAACCATACCATGCTCCTTCATGCAGGTCCTGAAATTGCCGTGGCATCAACTAAAGCCTATACAGCACAAATCGCAGCCCTTGCCTTCCTAGCAAAAGCAGTCGGTGAAGCAAATGGTAACGAAAAAGCGCAAGCCTTTGATTTGGTTCATGAGTTGTCAATCGTAGCTCAGTCTATCGAATCAACACTTTCAGAGAAAGAAACCATTGAAGCCAAGGTTCGTGAGCTTCTTGAAACAACTCGTAACGCCTTTTACATCGGACGTGGTCAAGATTACTATGTAGCCATGGAAGCAAGTCTCAAACTCAAAGAGATTTCTTACATCCAGTGTGAAGGCTTTGCGGCAGGAGAACTTAAGCACGGAACCATTGCCTTGATTGAAGAAGGAACGCCTGTCTTGGCCCTCTTGTCAGATCCAGTTCTTGCCAACCACACTCGTGGGAACATCCAAGAGGTTGCAGCCCGTGGTGCTAAAGTCCTCACTATCGCAGAAGAAAATGTTGCTAAAGAGACAGATGATATCGTCCTTACGACCGTACACTCTTACCTCTCACCAATCTCAATGGTTGTACCAACTCAATTAGTCGCTTACTTCGCAACACTCCACCGTGGACTTGATGTGGACAAACCACGTAACCTTGCTAAGTCAGTAACGGTAGAATAAGCTAAAAAAGTCTAGTTATCTAGACTTTTTCTTGTGAGCAAATTGATTGCTGGTACTCAAGATTCGTGTTAGAATAATTTTTCAAATTGAAGGACAGAAATAGACAAGGATAATGGATATGGTAGAATTGGGAATTTCAACATTTGGGGAAACAACGGAGCTTGAGGGGACTGGGAAAACTTATAGTCATGCCGAACGCATTCGTCAGTTGGTGGCAGAGATTGAGCTGGCTGATAAGGTTGATTTGGATGTGTATGGTATTGGTGAGCACCATCGAGCAGATTTTGCGGTATCTGCGCCAGAGGTTGTCCTGGCAGCTGGGGCGGTCAATACCAAGAAAATCCGTTTGACCAGTGCAGTCAGCATTCTCTCAAGTATGGATCCGATTCGCTTGTTCCAACAGTATGCCACTATCGATGCTTTGTCAAATGGACGTGCAGAGATTATGGCCGGAAGGGGCTCTTTCACGGAATCTTTCCCTCTATTTGGCTACGATTTGAAAGACTACGAAGCCCTCTTTGATGAGAAATTAGACTTGCTTCAGTTAGTCAATGAAAAGACAAGGCTAGACTGGCAAGGTCGATTGACCCAAACAATCTCTGGCAAAGAAGTTTATCCTCGTCCAGTTCAGGACCGATTACCCTTATGGATAGCGACAGGTGGTCATGTCGAATCAACAGTGAAGATTGCTCAGGCAGGCCTACCGATTGTCTATGCCATTATTGGTGGTAATCCGCGTTATTTTAAAAAGTTGATTCAGGCTTATCGTGAGATTGGGAGCGAAGCAGGTCATGCCAGTCATGCACTAAAGGTTGGAGCCCATTCTTGGGGTTGGATTGCGGAAGATGGCGAGCAGGCTGTGAAAGATTATTTTCATCCTACCAAGCAAGTAGTGGATGCTATCTCTAAAGACCGTCCGCACTGGCAGGAATTGCGTTATGAGCAATATTTGGAGCAAGTTGGGCCAAATGGTGCTATGTTTGTGGGCAATCCAGATCAGGTGGCAGAAAAATTGATTCGCATGATTGAGGATTTAGGTTTGGATCGCTTTATGTTGCACCTACCTCTTGGTTCTATGCCTCATGAACAAGTCCTGAGAGCTATTGAACTCTTCGGCACACAAGTGGCACCAAAAGTACGGACTTACTTTGCCATGAAAGAGGCTAAATAAAAAATCCTAATCAGGTTGATAAAAAATCTATATAACAACTATTATTAAAAAAGTAATAAACAGAAAAGAATCTCTGAAAAGCTAGTAAAATCAAGCTTTCCAGAGATTCTTTTCGTTATTGATATAAACAATATCAATCAAGTCGATAGTCAATATATATTGGGAAAAGGTCAAAAGGAGTGGTAAGATGGTTTCAATCCAAATGGAAGGAGAAAAGTATGACAAGTAAAAGAGAGCTAGTTTTTAGAGCCATCCGAGGAGAAGAGGTGGAACGGGTTCCTGTTGGCTTTTGGTTTCATTTTGTAACACTGGAGGAAAAAGGGCAAGGTTTAAATAACCCACGTATCTTCCAAAAAAGTGTAGAGGGGCATCGGCAGTACGTTGAAAGAATTCATCCTGACTTTGTCAAAATAATGAGTGACGGCTTTTTCATTTATCCAAGTAATGTCTATAGTCCTTCGGTTGCAAGTATTCAGGAGCTGGCTTCTATTGAGTCGATTGGTGAAAATCATCCTTGGATTCAGCAACAAGTAGAAGTGGTAGAAGCTATTAGAGCGACCTTCACTGAGGACATTGCATCGTTTTACAATATTTTTTCTCCGATTTCCTACTTGAAACGCTGGTTTCGTACAGAGACTTCTAGAGGTGATAAGGAGGTTGCAGATCTTTTTCTTGAAAATCCAGAGCTATTCAGGGAGATTTTAGATGTTATTGCTGAGGATATCGCTATCTTAACTAAAAAAATCATTCAGGATGGTGGAGCAGATGGGATTTACCTCAGTACGCAAGAAATTCAGGATGAGCGCATCACACCAGACTTGTACCAGACCTATATCGATCCAAGTAATATAAAGATTTTAGAAGCCGCTAATCAGGCAGGTGGGATAAATATTCTGCATATCTGTGGTTTCCAAGGTGCCAGTAACGATGTGACTATTTTCAAAGATTATCCAGCTCAGGTTTTTAACTGGGCAACCCACCATGAAGCAGTTAGTTTGCCTCAAGGTCAGGAGTTATTTCATGGCAAAGCGGTCTTGGGTGGTTTTGAAAATGGGAAGCAGAGCCTGCTTTATGGAGGTAGAAAGGCTGAACTACAAGAGGAAACCAAACGCTTGTTGGCTGAAGCTGGGACTAGAGGAGTCCTTCTTGGAGCGGATTGCACGGTTCCAGATGATTTTGAATTAGAAAGATTGGACTGGATTCGTCAGGCTGCTATTTTAGAATAGGAGGGCCTTATGAAAAGAAAAAAGTGGCTATTGGTAGGGACAGCCCTTGGCTTTGTTATCTTACTTGCGATTAGTCTCACAAAGGGACTTACTTGTAAGGAAGGACCAAGATGCCATGGGATTCAGGATTTTCAGAAGGGAAGTCTTCCCTTTATTCAAACCAATGATATTGCCAGTGTTTTATTAGTTGAAAAAGAAAGAAATGGAGAATAAAGATGTCAGAAAAAAGAGAATGGGTTTTAAAAGCATTTAGAGGAGAAGTAGTTGATCGTGTGCCTGTCGGTTTTTGGTACCACTTTACATCAGAAGAAGAGTGGTTAAAGGGATTTTCAAATCCTGTGATTATTGAAAAGAATATACAAGGTCACAAACAATTTATCCGTGAACTAAATCCTGACTTTATTAAGTTGATGAGTGATGGCTATTTTGCTTATCCAAATCCAGTTATTGCCAAAGGAAAGACACTCCAAGAGTTGGCAGAGATTGAACCTCTGGGAGAAGATCATCCGTGGATTAGAGAGCAAGTAGAGTTAGTGAAGAAAATTAAGCAGGAGTTTACGGAAGATATTGTTGCTATTTACAATATTTTTGCGCCTGTGACCTACCTTAAATGGTTGCTTGGGCAAGTGTCTGGTGGAGATGATCTCATTGCAGATTTCTTAGTTCAAGATCCTCAGAAATTGAAAAAAGTCCTCGATGTGATTGCACAAGATATCGCTAGCTTGAGTCAAGCTATTATTAGAGATGCAGGAGCAGACGGTATCTATCTCAGTGTGCAAAGTATTCAGGATGCGCGTGTTTCTATTGAAGCATATCAGGAGATTATTGCTCCGAGTGAACTGACTGTTTTAAATGCAGCTAAGTCGATTGGTGGAGTAAATATCCTTCACATCTGTGGCTATGAAGGAGCTCGAAACGATATCCATATCTTTGCCGACTATCCAGCTCATGTTTTTAACTGGGCAGTTGGCCCAGAAGGGATTAGTTTAAAAGAAGGTCGTGAGATTTTCAAGGGGCGTACTGTTTTGGGAGGATTTGAAAATGGTAAAGAGGGGCTTCTCTATCGAGGAAGTAAGGAAGAAATCCAAGCTGAAACCAAACGCTTGATAGAAGAAACAGGTAAAGAGGGTCTCATACTTGGAGCAGATTGTACCATTCCGAGCAATATTGCAGTGGAACGTATCCAGTGGGTGAGAGAAGCAGTAGCTAAATAAAGGAGAAGAATATGAGTAAGAAAACATGGATTATTGGTGGAGTTGCGGTTGTGGCAGTGCTTGGAGCAACAATTATTGGTAGAACTTTGGCGGGAGCATCTGCTAAAGGTGCAGATGCTGCTTCGTCTGGACAAGTAACAACTTTAAAGGTTGCCCATACCCAAAACTATGTCCCTTATGATTTTATTGATGAAAAAGGGGAATCAGATGGTTATGAAGTCGCAGTTTTAAAGGTGGTTGATGAGAAATTAGCAGATTATAAATTTGAATATACTGGAACTAGTGATGATGATCTCTTGATTGGACTTGAGTCTGGCAAGTACGATATTGGGACGAAAGGTGCTTGGTATACAGATGAACGGGCTAAGAAATTCATTATTCCATCTGAGCCAGTAGGAGCCAGCATTATTGGTTTTACTGTTAGAAAAGAAGATGAAGCCAAATATAAGAATATTGATGATTTCGCCAAAAACAAAGGAAAATTAGTACCCATCTCTCCTCAAAATGCCCAGTGGAATGTTATCAATAGCTATAATGACAAGCATAAGGATACACCAATTGAGTTGACAGCAGCTGAATCCTTCAAAGTGGCAGATGCTTATGCTTGGGTTTTAGAAGGACGTTATGATGCTTTCTTTGACATCAAGTTGTCTTTTGAAAAAGCAGTGACAGCAGAGGATGGTTCTTACCACCAATATGCGGACAAACTTAGCTGGTTCCCTTATAAAGGAATCCCAACCTATCCCTTGATTCACCGTGATGAAAAGGGTGAGAAGTTTGCTAAAGAATATGAAAAAGCTATTAAAGAATTAAAAGAAGATGGTACTCTAGCTAAGCTTTCTCAAAAATACTTTAAAGAAGATGTCTTTAGTTATGTTGATAAAGATTAGATGAGCAATCAGGCATGTTAGAAAGAGGTTTACATGGTTTCATATGATTTTTCAAGAGTGTTCCAATTTTTACCCACCTTATGGCAGGCTCTTCCTATGACCTTGTCCATTCTCTTTTTTACTACAATCCTTGGTTCCCTTTTCGGTGGCTTACTGGCTTGGGTACAAGTGGGAGAAGACAAGACTTTTGCAGGTCTTTCCAAGGGATATATTTTCACTCTTCGCTGTACTCCCCCAATTGTTTTACTATTCCTTGTCTTTTATGGTTTACCTGAATTTTTAAAATGGTGGTTGAATTTAGATATTAACAACTGGTCTAAAACGGTCTTCGTATTATTTACCATGGTCTTGCTGTTTGCGGCTATCATTGCAGAAGTGTTTAAGGCGTCCTATCAGGCAATTCCAAAAGGTCAGATGGAGGCTGGAGTCAGTATTGGTCTGACACCTAGTCAGACATTTTGGAGAATCATTTTTCCTCAGGCTTTTCAAGTGGCTCTTCCAAATATGACGACCGCTATTCTAAATTTGATGCGGGACGCTGCCTTAGCCTATACGATTGGTTTTGTAGATGTTATGGGGGCTGGGAATCTCTTAATCAGTCGCAATTTGGGGAATTATTCTCTTGAAACCTATACAGCGGTTGCCATTCTTTATTGGGGTGTGGCCTTGGCTGTTTCCTTCTTGAGTCGCTTGTTAGAAAAATCTTTGGAAACGAAAGGGAGATAGGATATGGATTTAGACTATATTGCAAAAACCTTTTTAGAGACCTTAAAAGGGGTACCGACCACCTTGGTCATCATGATTGTAGCCATGGTCTTAAGTTTTCTACCAGCTTTGTTTTTAGCTCTGGGGCAAATATATAAAGTCAAAGGTGTTCGAACCTTCTCCCTCGTGTACCTAGCTTTTATAAGAGCGACACCTCCGATTTTGCTGATTCTTTTCTTTTATAGTTTGTTTCCGAGTTTGCTCAATCAATTTCTCAAAAGCATAGGAAGTGATGTTGACATCTTTAAACTCAATCCTATCTATTATGCTTTTATCATCTATAGCCTGATGACGACAGGTAGTTTATCAGAAATCTTACGTTCGGCTATTTTGACTGTGGATAAGGGACAATTAGAAGCTGCACAAGCGATTGGTTTAACCACTAGCCAGGCTTATGTGAGGATTGTTTTTCCACAGGCCTTGCGGTCAGCCCTACCCAATCTGGCTAATCTAGTCATCAATATTGTAAAAGGAACCTCTTTGGTCTTTGTGATGACCATTAAGGATATTACAGCCATTGCCCGTGTTGAAGCCTCTTATGGTTATCAGTATTTTGAATCCTATTTTGTGATCTTTTTACAGTATATTCTTATTTGTGGATTGATTCAATGGGGCTTTTCAATCTTAGAGAAACGCTATATTCAAAGAGAAGAGGGACAAGTAGCGCCCCGTACAGGTTTAGCATAGGAGGAGACAATGTTACAAGTAGAACATGTTGCAAAAAAATTTGGAGACAGACAAGTCCTAGAAGATGTGAATCTCAAGGTCAACCAAGGGGATGTGGTTGTAATCTTGGGGCCATCTGGATCAGGTAAAACGACTTTTCTCAGATGTCTCAATCATTTGGAAAAGGTTGATAGTGGCTCTTTGAAGCTTGCTGATAAAGACTACGATCTTGGCAAATTGACCAAAAAAGATATTTTAGAAATTCGCCAGAAGACCGCCTTCGTTTTCCAACATTATAATTTATTTGCTAATAAAACGGCCTTGGAAAATATTTTGGAGGGCTTGGTGATTGCTCGGAAAATTCCTAAGGAAGAAGCGATCAAACGTGCAGAAGCTGCCTTAGAAAAGGTTGGTCTACTAGCTTATAAGGATTACTATCCCTCTCAGCTTTCTGGAGGTCAGCAACAACGAATTGGTATTGCGCGCGCCATCGCTGTGAAACCAGAGGTCATTTTATTGGATGAGCCAACGTCAGCCTTGGATCCAGAGTTAGTAGGGGATGTTTTGGATGTTTTAAAACAGTTGGCTAAAGAAGGGGTTACTATGGTAGTAGTGACGCATGAGATGGACTTTGCAAGAGATGTAGCCAATCATGTCATTTTTATGGATGGCGGGAAAATTGTTGAAGAAAATAATGCCCATGATTTCTTTAGTCGTCCAAAAGAAGAACGAACCAAGCAGTTTTTGGCACGAATACTTTCGGATGCGACCTATAGTGTAGAATATATGATTTGATAGATAAGATTATCAGGGCAAAAATCAATCCCCCAAGCGTCAAGGCTTGGGGGATTGTTCTATAGGAGGGCTAGTTTAGTTCTCTTTTTTGTTTTTCAGTAAGAACCCGAGACCTAGAAGGGCAAGGAGACTGATTCCTGCAAGAGTAAGAAGAGATTTACTCTCAGTTCCTGTGTTTGGAAGGACTTTCTGAGAAAGAGCCTCTGCAGCAGTTTCTTGGGTTTCAGGATTTGCTGCTAGGTTTTGGGCTTGACCTTGTTCTTGTTCGACATTCAAGCTGGAAAGGTCAAATTCTGATTTTTCTTCCACAGCTGGGGCAACGATGGCACCGCCTTGAGCGATTCGAAGAACAGTAGCTGTAAGGGCATTCAATTTCAAGCCTTTTTCAGTCCATTCAAGTCCTTTCGGGTTGGCAATTCCAACTGGCCCTGCTTGGTTTTCATCTGCTAAAACTTCAGCGTTTCTTAGATGTGCAAAGGCAGTTCCCAAATTAAATTCGCGAGCTTTTTCGTCCGCATTGACAAAGACTGCGTAGATATCACCGTTTGGAGCAGTGATTTGGTAGCCAATCACTACGTCCTCTTTTTCTACACCATTTTGTCCTGGAACAGTGATGAGGTGGACACGGTTCTTGATATCTTGGAGACTCTTAAGTCGGAAGGCATCTGTAGATTGACGAAGGGCAATCAAACCTTTCATATAGTCACGGCTCTTGACATTTTCAGGATAGGCTTTTCCATCTGTAGCTTTAGTCCAGTCAAACTTGTTAATAGCATCACTCGAATCGTAAGAGTCATGGATGAAGTAAGGATAGTCAAATGGATTGCCGTCCTTATCACGCAACAAGTGAGATTTGTTTGGAACCTTATCCTCCGCTACTGGAGTCTTGTAGGCTGGGTCACGAAATTGTTTGGTACGTCCATATTCCTGACCAGAGTGGATAAATGGAGTCCCTTGAGCAGTCAAGACCATGAGATTTCCAAGTCTCAAACGACGATGAATCTCAGCATAGTTCTCAGCCTTGCTTGGGTCTTTTTTGATAGACTGAGCGATAATGTCAAAGAGGGTCAAGTTATCATGGGCTGCGATGTATTGAATCACATCTCCAGGACTGTCTGCTTCAAAGTTGGTTGGTTGAGCAATCAGATTTTTGAAGATAGTGTTGATATCACGTTTTCCACCTGTGATAAAAGCAGGTTGACCTTCGTTTGGATAACCAGACTTGAGGTTGTTACGGATGTCATCTGAAAAGACAGCGACAGTATCGGTATGTTTCATCCAATCTTGGTCAGCAGCTTTAGTAGGCATATTTTCATCACCAGCATAGGTTCTCCAACCTTCACCCAGCATGATTAGGTTAGGATTGAGGGCGCGTGCAGCCTTGTAAGCTTCTTCGATAGAGGCTGCATCGTGGTCTCCCATCATATCGAAACGGAAACCATCCACTTTGTAGGTATCAACTAGATATTTGATAGAGTCAACTAGGAGTCGTTTGGTCATATGGTGGGTTGTCCCTAAGCGTCCACCACCAAAGCTAGTGCGAGGTGTTCCATCAGCATCCATAAAGTGGTAGTAGTTTGGCTCTAAATCTTCAAAGATATCGACTTTGGCTGTATGGTTATAAACTACGTCCAGGATAGCTCCCATACCACGTTTGTGGATTTCATTGATGAGGTTTTTAAATTCTGCGATTCGTTTTTCTGGATTCTTAGGATCGCTTGAGTACATACCAGTCAAGGAGAAGTAGTTTTGAGGGTCATATCCCCAGTTGTAGTTGCTGTTGCTTGAAGCATAGTCAGATAAGCGTTCGTGGTTCTTCAATTCATTGACAAAGTAGTAAGACAAGACTGGAAGGAGCTGGATGTGGGTTACACCCAAGTCTTTGAGGTAGTCTAGTTTTTCGATAAAGGCTTCAAAAGTACCAAATGGCTTAGTCAAATCTTTTGCAATGGCAGGATCTGAAGTGAAGTCACGCACATGAGCTTCATAGATGACAGCATCTTCACGAGTCTTGAAGTTGCGAATCTTACCATAAGTCAAGTCTTGAGGTCCTAGTTTAGCTGGATTTACAAAGGCGGCTTTAGCCACTTTATGGGCAGCGTCTGTTTTTGCTAGATCGCTATTCCAAGCTGCTAATGATTTGGCATAAGGGTCAAGAACAAGAACAGTTTTACCTTGACGTTCGATTTGGTATTGATAATAGTATCCAGTGTAGTTGCTGATTCCAAGACCTGAGTTTGCATCCAAAGTTTGTTTCCAAGTTCCTCTTTCCCCTTTTTCAAGAGCGACAGTTCCAACCACTTTTTCAGGGTCATTTTTGTCGTAGACAACAACAGAAACCTTATCAGCACTTGGTGACCAAAGAGTTAAATCAACCTGTTTTCCTTCTTTTTTTAGGTCAGCTCCCAGTTTGCCATCATAACTGTAAGTCTCATCTTTCAGACGCCAGCTTGTTTTGGTAGTGAAGTGGTCGGAATTGTAGCTAACAGTATAAGGATGTTTTGTGTCCGAGAAATCTCCACTGTAGGTCACTTTCTTACCAGCTTCATCGATTGCAACATCAGTGATAGTTACTTTGTTTCCTAGATGATTAGTGATGTTGGAGTGCTTGAGGATATCCTCTTTTTTAGCACCGACAAGTGTTGAAAAACTGCTTTCAATGCTAGAAGTTCCTACGTGTTGGGCTCCTGTCATACGTATATCATGGACATAGTATGGATTTGTGTAAATAGATTCGTCATCGTCTTTTAGGAAAATTTGGCTATGATTTTTCAAATCTGTGAACTTATAATCTTCTTTACGGATTTTCACGTCGTCTCCTTGTTTGCTCTCATCTAGTAATAAAAAGCCGAATTCTTTTGCGGCATCCTTAAGAGGAATGTCAATATAGCGACCGTATTTACCTGTAGCCGTAAAGTCTGTTCCGTCAGGCCATTGAGCGCTACTTGGATTTTTCACATCTCCCCAGTACCAGAGTGATTTCTTGTCATAGTTGCCATCCGTGCGGTAGTAGTTGACACGAATAGTTCCTGCAGGTTGTGGTTCGTAAGAGAAAACCTTGTAATCTTGGTCCAACCAAGCCTCGTTCATTTTTGGAGCTAGTTTTTCTGCCGATTTATCACCAGTTAGATTTTTTCCAGCTGTATTATTGATGAGGAAGCTAATTTTCTTGGCTTGTTCTCCCTTTAATTTGACATCTAGGTAATAGCCATAGTCATCTTTTTTGGCATCCTTAAAGGACAAGGCTCCGTTAGGCCAGTTTTCAGAAGGTTTTTCAACATCGTCCCAAGTCCATAGTCCTTGAGCATCCTTGTTTTCTTCAGGCAGCTTTTTGACATGGATACGGAAGTAGTTGTCTTCGATTGGCTCTTCTGCCTTAGTTTCAGTCGTTACTGGACTCGTAGAAGTAGTTGGTTCACTTGAACGATCTTGTCCGATTTGTGGTGCTGAGTCAGCTGGGCTTGCAGCAGGAGTGGTTGCCTCTGTTGCAGGTTTTTCTTCTGTTTTCTCTAGGAAAGCGTTTGCATTTTTGGGTAAAGAAATATCACTTTCCTTCTTATCAGCTTTGACTGCTGTATCAGTAAGAGGTTGGGTAATAGTGTTAGTCGCTTCAGCACTAGCTGTTGTGGCTTCGTTAGCTGAGATAGTTGGTGTAGCCATGGCAAGCAGAACAAGGCTTGCTCCGATAAGGACAGAACCAGTTCCATTCTTGAGGGAACGGATGCTGTAAACCATTTTTTTCTCAGTGTGAGATGGGGTTTTTCTCATAATCATTCTCCTATAAATGAATTTCTTTATCAGTATAGCATGTAGTAAAATAATATGCAAGCGTTTTCTTGAAATTAAAATAAAAGAAAAATCGCAACAGATTTTGTTACGATTCAGCCAGTCTTTCTTTATGAATTTGAGAAGCCAGAAGGTGGAGGTGGTGAAATAGTTCTGCAGTAGAAAGATTCCGACTACAAATAATGGGTTTCGGACAGTTGGAAACAGGGAAGGTAGTGATAACAATATCGTGTGGAATTTGATTGAAGATTGAGGAAGAGATACTGGACTTTTCCCAAGGGTCAAATAGATAGAGATTGTTACTGTAGTGGGAAAGGGTGTCAATTAGGTTTTGTGCGTGCTCACTATCTAGATGACTAATGACCAAAACACGAATTTTGGGAAGTTTTTGAAGTAATTGTACTAAAATGCGTTGTCCTTGGATAGAAAAGGCATAAACCAGCTCTTGTAGCTTACTTGGATGACTTTCTAGACCAATCTCAGCTAGATACGTCTGAAATTTACTTTTACTTACTTCAAATAGTTTTGGAAATTCTTTTTGATAATTGGTTAAAAGTAGAGACTTCTGTTTTTCAAGAGATTTGTTGTTAAGTGGGTGGAAAAAATCAGCTTGGGCAGTGTAGTGGAGGAGCCAAATCAATTCTTCGCGATTTTCAATCTGTAGGTGAAATTCTTTAGCCAATTCTTCTAAAATTTGACTCAATAAACGATAGGATTTTTGAATCTGATGAATGTCTCCTATCGCTTCATTACAAGGTTTATTTGTGATTTGAGTCGACTTTACTGGGGTTGAAACTAGCTGTTCCAGTGCTTCTTTTGTAGGTTCAAAATGGAGTTTTTTAGCCAGCTTTTTGATATCTTGTTCAAACTGCGGAATTTGCATGAGGGAGCTGTAGTGACTGGTTAAAAGAGGAGTAGGATTTTCAATCAAATGACTCTTACTAAACCGCTCTAGATTGATAGCAAGAATATATTTGATTTGCCGTAAGCTACTGAGGTTGGGGGAAACTTGTTGGGCGTCCAAAAATAGCTGAATCAAGTGTGTGAGTGATTCTTCAGAAATCGAAGGGAAGGGCCAATCAAGAAAGTCGTAACTTTGGCTAAAGTAGTCTAGATAAAAGGCACGAATGTCCTCTTCTGTTCCATCCATGACTAAAGGGGAAGGTTGGATGCTGATGCCATAGTGTGGTGGAAGTTTCGTATTTAGATGCTGGATGATTTCTTGACCTCGTTCGTAACTCATCACAAGTTCTTGACACATTTGGTCAAGTGAGTCTTCCTCCTTGAAAAACAGACGGTTCAAAAAAGAGTAAGTTTCAGACTGTTTAAAAATCGCAATCCTGGGATCCAAGGTATTTTGAAAGTCAAACTGCAATTGAATGACTTCTTTTGTTGATTGTATCAGGAGGTTTGGGAATAATTGCTCAAGCTTAAAAACGTGTTCTTGCAATTCTTCTGCTGACAGATTCAGATTTTCTGACAAAGATGAATCTTGTATCCAATCCTGGTGTTTGGTTAGTTCTTCCAGTAACATTAGCAAATTCTGTTCTGTTTCAGAAAGCAAAATATCCACAATAAACCTCCCTATATATTTATACATATATATTAAAAGAAAAACCAAGTAAAGTCAAGAAAAACAGCCTAAGATAAAATAGGAAAATCGTAATTCATTATATTTATATTGAACGATTAAACTGAAAACGAAGTTTGCAAAGTAATCATTGAATTTAATTTTTTATAGGAAAAAATTTTGTCAAAAAATCGTTAATCCCCTTGAAAAATCTAGCTAAATAGGGTATAATATGAGTAATCATTTGTCGTAGGTTTTGTCTGAAATATTGTCCAGACAAGGCTCACAGCAGTTAAATCTTCTGAAAAAGTCAGATTTAGCTGCTCTTTTTGTGCTTTTTTTCAGAATTTCGAGTATTTGTAACAAAGACTTAAAGATTCTGAAAATTCATCAAGAGGACACGGTGATAGGGGTTTTACAACCATATGACGATTAGAAAGCCTGATTGACAAGGCTTGGAACTTATTTACAAAGGAGAATCATCTTGGCAGGACATGACGTTCAATACGGGAAACATCGTACCCGTCGTAGTTTTTCAAGAATCAAAGAAGTTCTTGACTTACCAAATT
>JAWERV010000032.1:0-23882 GCA_032481955.1 Streptococcus mitis
CATAGCTGATTTTTGAGCTGAGTTCTTTTCGTTTTGTTTAACGTTCAATTCAGCGCGTTTGATAGCTGATTTAATGTTTGCCAATGTTCTTACCTCCATATTTACTAACTATACCATTATATCTGAAAACTTACGTTTTGACAAGGGAAAATTATTTTTTTAAGTAAATTTCATCGATTTCATGGTTCTTTGTTTTATGAAGAATCACTTCCGCACGATTTCTGGTTGGTTCAATATAATTTTGTAGATTTGTGAGATTGATACTAGTCCAGACCTGATGGGCAAAGGATTCTACTTCCCCAATCGGCATTTGAGTAAAACGATAATAGTAGCTATCAGGGTCGTTTTGGGCTAGGCTCAGCATTTTCAAGAAACGATCCAGATACCAACTCTCAATGTCATCCACTGCAGCATCAACATAGATGGAAAAGTCAAAGAAGTCAGTGATATAGAGACGCTCGTTTTGTGGATTCTGAAAGACATTAATCCCCTCAACAATCACAAAGTCAGCTGCTTTTACTCGTTGTTTTGCTTCGGGGACGATGTCATAGACTTCATGAGAGTAGACAGGAATATCCACATCTTGTCCATTTTTGATGTGGTCCAAGAAGTTGAGAAGAGCTTCCATATCATAGCTTTCAGGAAATCCCTTGCGATTTAGAATCCCTTGCTCAGTCAAGGTTTGGTTGGGATAGAGAAAACCATCAGTTGTTACCAACTCAACTGTAGCATCTGTAAGCGTACGGGACAGTAGGATTTGAAGTAGACGACTGGTTGTGGATTTTCCAACGGCAACACTCCCAGAAACCCCAATGATAAAAGGTTGGGATTTGCTTTCACGTTGAAGAAAAATCCCTTTTGAAAAGGCCAAATCATCCTTGGTACGCTTGTAAATCTGGATGAGATGGGCTAGGGGGAGATAGACATCGGTAACATCCTGCAGACTAATCTGGTCATTAAAGCTTTTGATGGATTCTAATTCCTCTTCTGTCAAAGGAGGTGTTGTTTTTCGATGTAAAGATTGCCAAGTCTGGCGGCTTATTTTTTCAAAATGTAAAAATTCGTTGGTCATTTGTTTTCCCCTAGATATTTTGTCTATCATACCATAAAAAGCTAAAAAAATAAAGCGGTTTCTTGAATGTAGTAAGTCAATATTATATAATAGAGGTAGATAGAGACTGAACAATTTAATGATGAAGTAGGAGATAGTTTCTGCTGATTTATAAGCTAATAAAGGGGGCTTTTTAGTTCACAACTTATAGGAGGTGTACTATGAAAATCTTAAAACGTTACATATTGGAATTCTGTTTTATTTTAAGTTTTGCTCTACCTTTTTTAAAAGGAGCGAATGCGGATAATGGTAGACGTTTTGTGGAAACCTATTACGGTTTTACTTTTTTGATGGAACATGCCATTGTAACAGCTGTCTTTATCTGTTCGCTCTTGCTTGCTTTCTTCCTAAAAAAACGGTGGACGAAATGGCTTGCTGCTGGTAGTTATTTCTTCTTAGTTCTATGGATTGCTACAGAGGGTTATTTCTTCCGCATGTCACTAGAAGATTTGATACGACTTTGGACAAGTTTGGAATTCCTGACAAAAACGTATCAGTTGGGCTTTTATCTAAACATCCTGTTGGGAATTTTGTTGATAATAAAGTATTTGAAGGTTAAGCAATAGTCATAAAAATGAGCCTGATTATAGATGATAAACTTTTTGTTTTATCCTGACTATGATATTTCTGGTTCTAAATGGCTTATTATTTATAAGTGTTGAAAGAGATTGAAGAAAATGTCTTCTTGACTAGCTTTCTTCAGTCTTTTTCGTTTTATTATCAATTTGTAAACGATTTACAATTTAAGTCAAATTATGGTAAAATAGTTTCATGAGTAAAATGTATTATGCAGAAAATCCTGACGCCGCTCATGACATTCATGAGTTGAGAGTGGACTTGTTGGGAGAAAAAATGACCTTTTTGACAGATGCGGGTGTTTTTAGCAAGAAAATGGTTGACTTTGGAAGTCAACTCTTGCTCAAGTGTCTTGAGGTCAACCAAGGAGAAACTGTCCTAGATGTAGGCTGTGGTTACGGGCCTTTGGGCTTGTCCTTAGCTAAGGCTTATGGAGTTCAGGCAACCATGGTTGATATCAATAATCGTGCCTTGGATTTGGCACGACAAAATGCTGAAAGAAATAAAGTAGAAGCGACGATTTTCCAGTCCAACATCTATGAACAAGTTGAAGGAAAATTTGACCATGTTATTTCCAATCCCCCTATCCGTGCGGGCAAGCAAGTGGTCCATGAAATCATTGAGAAAAGTCAGGATTTTTTGGAAACTGGTGGGGATTTAACAATCGTTATCCAGAAAAAACAAGGGGCTTCAAGTGCCAAATCCAAGATGGAAGAGGTGTTTGGCAATTGTGAAATCGTCAAAAAAGATAAGGGATACTATATCCTTAGAAGTGTGAACGAATGAGAGCAGTTGATTTAATCCAAAAGAAACGAGACGGGCAAGAACTGACTTCGAGTGAAATTGAATGGCTAGTTGAAGGCTATGTATCAGGAACGGTTCCTGATTATCAGATGTCTGCCTTTGCTATGGCTGTTTATTTCAAAGGAATGACGACTCGAGAAATCTCTGATTTGACCATGAAAATGGTCAAGACGGGGCAAGAGTTTGATTTATCAGCTATTGATGGGGTTAAGGTTGACAAGCATTCCACAGGTGGTGTTGGCGATAAGGTGACCTTGATTTTGGCTCCTCTTGTTGCAAGCTTTGGTGTTCCTGTGGCAAAAATGAGTGGTCGTGGTCTCGGCCATACTGGCGGTACAATCGATAAATTGGAGTCCATTAAGGGCTATCAAGTAGAGCGTAGTCAAGAAGATTTTATTCGTCAAGTTCAGGATATTGGTGTATCTGTCATTGGGCAGTCAGACCAGTTGGTAAAAGCGGACAAGCTTCTCTATGCCCTCCGTGATGTGACCGCAACTGTCGATACGATTCCTTTGATTGCGAGTTCAGTGATGAGCAAGAAAATCGCGGCAGGAGCGGATGCTATTTTGCTAGATGTGACTGTCGGTGAGGGTGCCTTCATGAAAACGGTTGACGAGGCGCGTGAATTAGCTCAAACCATGGTGGAACTTGGTAAGGCAGTTGGTAGAAAAACGGTAGCAGTGATTACGGATATGAGTCAGCCCTTGGGACGAGCAATTGGAAATCGTCTGGAAATTCTTGAAGCATTGGAGATTTTACAAGGTCAAGGCCGTCAGGATATTACCCATTTTATCTGCGAATTGGCACAAATCATGCTTAGTTTGGCTAATGTGGACAAGACAGTTGAAGAAGTTCGCCAACATCTTGAAAATGGTCAAGCACTGGCTAAGTTTGAGGAAATGGTCCAAGCCCAATGTGGGGACTTGGAAGACCTCTACCGTCCTGTCAATGTTGCCCATGTAGTGGATATCCCTGCCCAGGAAACGGGTGTCATTTCAGCTCTTCCAGCAATGGAATTTGGCCTCTATGCTATGAGACTTGGTGCTGGCCGTGCAGTCAAGACTGATGATTTGGACTATGAAACAGGAATTGTTTTTGAAAAGAAAGTTGGAGATTCCGTTCAAAAGGGAGAAATTATTGCAAAAGTATACACAAATGGAAAAATTTCTCCTCAGCTAGTTACAGATTTTCAAAAATATGTTAAAATAAATGATAGCGTGCAAAGTTTACGAGAAATTATAGAAATTATCTCATAAACCGCAGGAGAATCCGAATATGAAATTAAACAAATATATCGATCATACGCTTTTAAAACAAGATGCAACAGAAAATCAAATTGATTGTTTGTTGTCTGAAGCTAGAGAGTATGATTTTGCCAGTGTTTGCGTTAATCCGACCTGGGTTGAACATGTTAAGAAAGGGCTTGAAGGCACAGATGTTAAGGTCTGCACAGTAGTAGGTTTCCCTTTGGGAGCAACAACTTCAGCAGTGAAAGCTTTTGAAACAAAAGAAGCTATCCAAAATGGGGCAGATGAGATTGATATGGTGATCAATGTTGGAGCTCTCAAATCAGGTAATTTATCCTTGGTTGAGTCTGATATTCGCGCAGTAGTAGAAGCAAGTGGTGACAAGTTAGTGAAAGTCATTATTGAAGCTTGCCTGCTGACAGACCAAGAAAAAGTTGTGGCTTGCCAATTGGCTCAAAAAGCTGGAGCTGATTTTGTTAAAACATCTACTGGCTTTTCAACTGGTGGCGCTACGATAGCAGATGTTAGATTAATGCGTGAAACAGTTGGACCTGATATGGGAGTCAAGGCTGCTGGCGGAGCTCGTTCTTATGCAGATGCTCTTGCCTTTGTGGAAGCTGGGGCGACCCGTATTGGAACGTCAGCTGGGGTAGCAATTCTAAAAGGAGAATTGGCTGATGGCGACTACTGAGTTGATTGAACTGGCAATTGAAACCAGCAAGCAAGCCTATGTGCCCTATTCTCATTTTCCAGTCGGAGCTGTTTTAGTGGCGAAAGATGGTAGCATTTATACAGGTGTCAATATCGAAAATGCTAGCTACCCTTTGACCAACTGTGGAGAGCGTACAGCCATTTTTAAAGCAGTTTCCGAAGGTCAAAGAGAGTTTTCAGAATTAATTGTCTATGGACGGACTGAAAAACCAATTTCACCATGTGGTGCTTGTCGCCAAGTGATGGCTGAATTTTTTGAACAAGATTTAAAAGTGACCTTAGTCGCAAAAGATAAATCGACGGTCGAGATGACGGTCGGGGAATTACTTCCATACTCTTTTACAGACTTAAACTAGTCTGAGTCACTCTCTGAGTGGCACGGTCCTTGTGGCCAACCAATCCATACTTGCAACATCGTTGCATATCTTATTTAGGAGGTTCAGTAATGAACAAGAAACAATGGCTAGGCCTTGGTCTAGTTGCAGTGGCAGCAGTTGGACTTGCTGCATGTGGTAACCGCTCTTCTCGTAACGCAGCTTCATCTTCTGATGTGAAGACAAAAGCAGCAATCGTCACTGATACTGGTGGTGTTGATGACAAATCATTCAACCAATCAGCTTGGGAAGGTTTGCAAGACTGGGGTAAAGAACACAATCTTTCAAAAGATAAAGGTTTTACTTACTTCCAATCAACAAGTGAAGCTGACTATGCTAACAACTTGCAACAAGCGGCTGGAAGTTACAACCTAATCTTCGGTGTTGGTTTTGCCCTTCACAATGCGGTTGAAGAAGCAGCGAAAGACCACTCTGATTTGAACTATGTCTTGATTGATGATGTGATTAAAGATCAAAAGAACGTTGCTAGCGTAACATTTGCTGATAACGAGGCTGCTTACCTTGCAGGTGTTGCAGCAGCTAAAACAACTAAAACAAAACAAGTTGGTTTTGTAGGTGGTATTGAGTCTGAAGTTATCTCACGTTTTGCAGCTGGATTTAAAGCTGGTGTTGAGTCGGTAGACCCATCTATCAAAGTTCAAGTAGACTACGCTGGTTCATTTGGTGATGCTGCTAAAGGTAAAACAATTGCAGCAGCACAATACGCAGCTGGTGCAGACGTTGTTTACCAAGCAGCAGGTGGAACAGGTGCTGGTGTCTTTGCAGAAGCAAAATCACTCAACGAAAGCCGTCCTGAGAGTGAAAAAGTTTGGGTTATCGGTGTTGACCGTGACCAAGTAGCAGAAGGTAAATACACTTCTAAAGATGGTAAAGAATCAAACTTTGTTCTTGTATCTACTTTGAAACAAGTTGGTACAACTGTAAAAGATATTGCGAACAAGGCAGAAAAAGGTGAATTCCCTGGCGGTCAAGTGATCGTTTACTCATTGAAAGATAAAGGGGTTGACTTGGCAGTGACAAACCTTTCAGAAGAAGGTAAAAAAGCTGTTGAATCTGCTAAAGCTAAAATCCTTGATGGAAGCGTAAAAGTTCCTGAAAAATAATGGATGGAAGTCATTTCTTAGGAAGCGGCCCTTGGCCGCTTTTTTAAGAGTTGAGACAAAGTCATTTTGTCTCAGTAAAGCTTGCTACTAGACAAATTAGCAAGTTTTATTGAAATAAAATAAGACTCTGAAAGGAAGAGCACATGGCACACGAAAATGTCATTGAGATGCGTGATATTACCAAGGTGTTTGGTGAATTTGTTGCCAACGACAAAATCAACCTGCACCTACGAAAAGGTGAAATTCATGCACTTTTGGGAGAAAATGGGGCTGGTAAGTCCACGCTCATGAACATGTTAGCAGGGCTTCTTGAACCAACCAGTGGTGAAATTGTGGTCAACGGTCAAGTTGTCAATCTCGATTCACCATCAAAAGCGGCTAGCTTGGGAATCGGAATGGTTCACCAGCATTTTATGTTGGTAGAAGCCTTCACAGTGGCTGAAAACATCATTTTAGGTAGTGAATTAACTAAAAATGGTGTGTTAGATATCGCTGGAGCTAGCAAAGAAATCAAGGCTCTTTCTGAACGTTATGGCTTAGCTGTTGATCCTTCTGCTAAAGTGGCAGACATCTCAGTTGGAGCCCAACAACGTGTAGAAATTTTAAAAACCCTTTATCGGGGGGCTGATATCCTTATCTTTGACGAACCAACGGCTGTCTTGACTCCATCAGAAATTGATGAGTTGATGGCTATTATGAAAAATCTTGTCAAAGAAGGAAAATCAATTATCTTGATTACCCACAAGTTGGACGAGATTCGCGCAGTTTCTGACCGCGTTACAGTTATCCGTCGTGGGAAATCAATTGAAACCGTCGAAATTGCAGGGGCTACCAATGCTGATTTGGCAGAAATGATGGTAGGTCGTTCTGTTTCCTTTAAAACAGAGAAGCAAGCCTCTCAACCCAAAGAAGTGGTCTTGTCTATTAAAGACTTGGTGGTCAATGAAAACCGCGGTGTTCCAGCTGTGAAAAATCTGTCCTTGGATGTTCGTGCTGGAGAGATTGTTGGTATTGCAGGGATTGATGGAAATGGTCAGTCTGAACTGATTCAAGCCATTACAGGTCTTCGCAAGGTTGAATCTGGTAGCATCGAGCTAAAAGGAGATTCAATTGTAGGATTACACCCACGTCAGATTACAGAGTTGAGTGTTGGGCACGTTCCAGAAGACCGTCATCGTGATGGTTTGATTTTGGAAATGATGATTTCTGAAAATATTGCCCTTCAAACCTACTATAAAGAACCACATAGTAAAAATGGAATTTTGAACTATGCGAATATTACTTCTTATGCTAAAAAGCTAATGAAAGAATTTGATGTTCGTGCTGCTAGTGAGTTTGTTCCTGCAGCTGCACTCTCAGGAGGAAATCAACAAAAAGCAATTATTGCTCGTGAAATTGATCGAGATCCTGATCTCCTTATCGTCAGCCAACCAACTCGTGGTTTGGATGTCGGTGCCATTGAGTATATCCACAAGCGCTTGATTGAAGAGCGGGATAATGGGAAAGCTGTCCTTGTTGTCAGCTTTGAATTGGATGAGATTTTAAACGTCTCAGACCGTATTGCCGTTATCCACGATGGTAAGATTCAAGGTATTGTATCACCAGAAACAACCAATAAACAAGAACTAGGTGTCTTGATGGCTGGTGGAAACTTGGGAAAGGAGAAGAGTGATGTCTAAAAAATTACAACAAATTTCGGTTCCCTTGATTTCTGTCTTCCTAGGAATTTTACTCGGAGCCATTGTCATGTGGATCTTCGGTTATGACGCTATTTGGGGCTACGAAGAATTGTTCTATACAGCCTTTGGTAGTCTGCGTGGGATTGGAGAAATCTTCCGCGCCATGGGGCCTTTGGTCTTGATTGGTCTTGGCTTTGCCGTTGCCAGTCGTGCAGGTTTCTTTAACGTTGGGCTTCCTGGTCAGGCTTTGGCAGGTTGGATTCTCAGTGGTTGGTTTGCCTTGTCGCATCCAGATATGCCACGCCCCTTGATGATTCTAGCAACCATCGTGATTGCCTTGATTGCTGGTGGAATTGTCGGAGCTATTCCAGGTATTCTGAGAGCCTATCTAGGGACGTCAGAGGTTATTGTAACCATCATGATGAACTACATCGTTTTGTATGTAGGGAATGCCTTTATCCATGCCTTCCCTAAAGACTTCATGCAAAGTACAGATTCAACCATTCGTGTTGGGGCTAATGCAACCTACCAGACACCTTGGTTGTCTGAGTTGACTGGTAACTCACGGATGAATATTGGTATTTTCTTTGCCATCATTGCCGTTGCAGTCATTTGGTTCATGCTCAAGAAAACTACTCTTGGTTTTGAAATCCGTGCGGTTGGTCTGAATCCCCATGCTTCAGAATACGCTGGTATTTCTGCAAAACGAACGATTATCCTCTCAATGATTATTTCAGGCGCCTTGGCAGGTCTTGGTGGAGCTGTTGAAGGGCTTGGAACCTTCCAGAACGTCTATGTTCAAGGGGCGTCATTAGCTGTTGGATTTAACGGGATGGCGGTTAGTCTGCTTGCGGCCAACTCACCAATCGGTATTCTCTTTGCAGCCTTCCTATTTGGTGTTCTCCAAGTTGGAGCCCCAGGTATGAATGCGGCGCAGGTACCATCTGAGCTTGTCAGCATTGTAACAGCGTCTATTATCTTCTTTGTCAGTGTTCATTACCTTATCGAACGCTTTGTCAAACCGAAAAAACAAGTTAAAGGAGGTAAGTAAAGATGTCCATTACAACCTTGCTCACCCTCTTGGTGTCTTCTATGCTGATTTACTCAGCTCCCCTCATCTTTACAAGTATTGGTGGTGTTTTCTCTGAACGTGGTGGTGTCGTAAACGTCGGCCTTGAAGGAATTATGGTTATGGGTGCCTTTTCTGGAGTTGTCTTTAACCTTGAATTTGCAGAACAATTTGGAGCAGCAACTCCTTGGTTATCCTTGCTTGTGGCAGGATTGGTTGGTGGTCTCTTCTCTATCATCCACGCAGCAGCGACGGTTCATTTCCGTGCAGACCATGTTGTCAGCGGTACGGTATTGAACTTGATGGCGCCAGCCTTGGCTGTTTTCTTAGTGAAAGTTCTTTATAACAAAGGTCAAACCGACAACCTAAGTCAGACTTTTGGACGCTTTGATTTCCCAGTCTTGGCAAATATCCCAGTGATTGGTGATATCTTCTTCAAGTCAACTAGTCTACTTGGTTATCTAGCGATTGCCTTCTCGTTCCTTGCTTGGTTTATCCTCTTCAAGACTCGCTTTGGTCTTCGTCTCCGCTCTGTTGGTGAACACCCTCAAGCAGCAGATACTTTAGGAATCAATGTCTACAAGATGAGATATTTAGGGGTTATTATTTCAGGTTTCCTAGGTGGAATTGGCGGAGCGATTTATGCTCAATCCATCTCAGTTAACTTCTCAGTGACAACTATTGTTGGACCTGGATTTATCGCCCTTGCTGCGATGATTTTCGGAAAATGGAATCCAATCGGAGCCATGCTATCTAGTCTCTTCTTTGGACTTTCACAAAGTTTGGCTGTTATCGGATCTCAATTGCCGTTCCTACAAGGAGTTCCTGCAGTTTACCTTCAAATCGCACCTTATGTTTTGACAATTCTTGTCTTGGCAGCCTTCTTTGGAAAAGCAGTCGCACCAAAAGCAGATGGTATCAACTATATCAAATCAAAATAAGCATACAAAAAAACGTCAGTTCATTCAAAACTGGCGTTTTATTTTTTAGGATGTTGGTGGGTCAAGTTCAGTCCCCAAGGGACAAGATTTTCAGTTTTATTTGTGATACGTGTGATATTGTCCTTATGACGAATGATAATCAAGCTAGCAAGAGCTAGGATAATAGCGATGAAGAGAGAGTCATAGTTACTCAGGATAAAACCAAAAAGTGGAAAGAGTAGAACACCGATGACAGCTGCAACCGATGCTGTGACACTAGAGAGTGAAATCATGCTACCCAGATAGAGAGTTCCAAAGAAAACAACTGCAAGGTAGAGACAGAAAACAGGCGCAAATCCGAAAATCACTCCCGCACTGGTTGCGACAGCCTTACCACCTTTAAATCCTGCAAAGATAGGGAAGGTATGGCCAATAACAGCCAAAAGTCCAAAGATGAGAGGCGAAACGCCTTGCAGATGAAACATAATCGGAAGAAGCGTTGCTAGGGTTCCTTTGAAAAAGTCAATCACAAAGGTCGCTATGCCAGCTTTTTTACCTAAAATGCGGAAGGTATTGGTCGTTCCAGTATTACCAGAACCATGTTCGCGCAGATTGATTTGAAAGAATACTTGTCCAATCCAGAGACCAGACGGAATCGAACCCAGCAGATAAGCTAGGATTAATAAAACTATTGTAATCATACTCCTATTATATCATGAAATGGAGAAGAAAGGCAGAGAATCTCTTCTGAAATTGTCACACCGGAGAAAGAAAAATTTTGCAAAATCCTTAGAAAACCTGTAGAATAGTAAAGATGAACGAATAGGAGGTTCCTTGTGTCAAAAAAGGAAATCAATATTAATAATTATAATGATGATGCCATTCAGGTGCTAGAAGGGTTGGATGCGGTCCGAAAACGTCCAGGGATGTATATCGGATCGACCGATGGTGCTGGTCTCCATCATCTAGTCTGGGAAATCGTCGACAATGCAGTCGATGAGGCCTTGTCTGGATTTGGTGACCGTATTGATGTGACAATCAATAAAGATGGCAGTTTAACGGTTCAAGACCACGGACGTGGGATGCCGACTGGAATGCACGCTATGGGAATCCCAACAGTTGAGGTTATCTTTACCATTCTTCACGCCGGAGGGAAATTCGGTCAGGGTGGCTACAAGACATCTGGGGGTCTTCACGGGGTGGGTTCTTCCGTTGTTAACGCTCTTTCAAGTTGGCTGGAAGTTGAAATTACCCGTGATGGGGCAATCTATAAGCAACGTTTTGAAAATGGTGGAAAACCTGTCACGACCTTGAAGAAAATTGGTACAGCGCCTAAGTCTAAGACAGGTACCAAGGTTACGTTTATGCCTGATGCGACGATCTTTTCTACGACAGACTTCAAGTACAATACCATCTCAGAGCGCCTCAATGAATCAGCCTTCCTCTTGAAAAATGTGACCTTGTCTCTAACAGATAAGCGAACAGATGAAGCGATTGAGTTCCACTATGAGAACGGGGTGCAGGACTTTGTTTCCTACCTTAATGAAGACAAGGAAACCTTGACGCCAGTCCTCTACTTTGAAGGTGAAGACAACGGTTTCCAAGTGGAAGTAGCTCTTCAGTACAATGATGGATTTTCAGATAATATTTTGTCCTTTGTCAATAACGTTCGCACCAAAGATGGTGGTACGCACGAGACAGGACTTAAGTCTGCCATTACCAAGGTTATGAATGACTATGCGCGTAAGACGGGGCTTCTCAAGGAAAAAGATAAAAACCTTGAAGGGTCAGATTACCGTGAAGGGTTAGCAGCTGTTCTTTCTATCTTGGTTCCTGAAGAACACCTCCAGTTTGAAGGTCAGACCAAGGACAAACTAGGAAGCCCACTGGCTCGTCCTGTTGTGGATGGAATTGTGGCTGATAAGTTGACCTTTTTCCTTATGGAAAATGGGGAATTGGCTTCTAACCTCATCCGCAAGGCTATCAAGGCGCGTGATGCTCGTGAAGCAGCACGTAAGGCGCGTGATGAAAGCCGAAATGGCAAAAAGAATAAGAAAGACAAGGGCTTACTTTCTGGTAAATTAACGCCAGCCCAATCTAAGAATCCTGCTAAGAATGAACTCTATCTGGTTGAGGGGGACTCTGCCGGTGGCTCTGCCAAGCAAGGCCGTGACCGTAAGTTCCAGGCTATTCTACCTCTACGTGGTAAGGTTATCAATACAGCCAAGGCCAAGATGTCGGATATTCTCAAAAATGAAGAAATTAACACCATGATTTATACTATTGGTGCAGGTGTGGGAGCAGACTTCTCCCTTGAAGATGCCAACTATGACAAGATCATTATCATGACCGATGCGGATACTGACGGTGCCCATATCCAGACTCTTCTTTTAACATTCTTTTATCGCTACATGCGTCCCCTAGTTGAGACAGGACATGTCTATATCGCCCTTCCCCCTCTTTACAAGATGTCTAAAGGAAAAGGAAAGAAAGAAGAAGTGGCCTATGCATGGACGGACGGAGAACTAGAAGAACTCCGCAAGCAGTTCGGTAAAGGCGCTACCCTCCAACGTTACAAGGGACTTGGTGAGATGAATGCGGATCAGCTATGGGAAACAACTATGAACCCAGAAACTCGTACCCTCATTCGTGTTACTATTGAGGACCTAGCACGAGCAGAACGCCGAGTCAATGTCCTTATGGGAGACAAGGTAGAACCACGCCGTAAGTGGATTGAAGATAATGTCAAGTTTACGCTGGAAGAGAGTGGGGTGTTTTGAAAGGATGAAGGAGAGAATATGGGTTATACCAAATACACAGATCAGGAATTTGAGGCATTAGAAAATGATGCTCAAATAAATATTATGGCTTTGTTTGGTAATGGAGTTGATATTCAACTCATGGAATATCTAGGTTCTCCGTATCGAACATCTTATCAAAATTTCTACAATTATCTTTGCTATAAGAATTTTGATAAAGATAATATGATCTTTATCAAAATGACTGAGGATAAGAAAGATAATGAAAAAGATCCTAATATTAAGAAAAACTGGAGTGACTTTGAGAATAGTTTAATTGAGATCTTTAATCAACCTAGCTGGCTGGACGAAGAGAAATTGGCTAACGATTTCACTCAATTTCAAATCGAGTTCTCAAATTTTTTAAATGAAATAATTATTCCTAATATGCTTGCTAGGTTAGGGAATGATAGCACAGAAAAAGGGATTGCTCTTAATTCTTTTACCCGTTTTTTAGGTGATTTAGATACGAAAAATTTCAATAAATTGGCTTTTCCTCGTAAAACCAAACATTATTCTTTATTTAACTGGGAAATTTTAAATTTCAACTATACTTCGATGTTAGATAATATTTTATTGCTTGATAAAGGACAATTTGATCCGCATCCCCATAAGTTTGCAGATAGGCAGATTCAATTCTATCCAAATCCTGATGGTACACCGATTGATTTGCCCGGTTGGGGAATGGACTTGGAAACAAAAGAATGGTCACAAGGCTCTTATTTGGTAGATTCACATTTAAATGAAGAAACTAATTACTCCAGTTATTTAATGAGTAATATCAACCATCCTCATGGTTATCAGAATGTTCCAAAATCAATGTTATTCGGGTTTGATAATGAAGAACAAATAAAAAGAAAAGGTTTTTGGCTAAAAAATTTCTAAAACCTTATTGGGCCCAAAATGATAAAAGATATAAATCGTATTTTAATGACACTCATCTGTTCATTATTTATGGCATGTCAATAGGTAGCAGTGATTTTTGGTGGTGGAATAATATTCTTAACTCACTTTTGGAGACAGATGCTGAGTTGATTATTTATAATTACAATAGCAATAAAGAGTCTGATAGTGACACAATTAATAGATTTATTAATGCGGCAACCAACGAGAAACTGGATAATGGTAAACTAGATAAGCTTCATAAAAAAATTGCTATAGTTCAGTATAATTCTAAAACAAAACTAAATGCGTTCAAATTAGATCATTTCGATTGAATTTATTTTCTTCTTTTCTCCTAAAACAAAATATTTAACATAAAGAATTTCTTATATGGAAGCCAACAATTGAGTATGGAATTTGTCAAAGAATTTGATAATGAAAAAGTTCCAGCAGTCAGTCCTCTTTATAGACATATCCTTTACAGAATCAAGAGTTTTCACTAAAAAGGCAGGTATTCCCATGAGAACTGAAACAGAAATGATGAATCTGATTTTACAAATAGCTGAAAGTTTAAAAGTCGATGCTGTTGCTTTATCGGGTTCTAGAACAAATGATCATGCTCCGAAAGATGAATTTCAAGACTATGATGTTGTTTATCTTGTTGATAATCTTGAAAACCTAATTTCAGACTTGTCTTGGTTGGACCAGTTTGGCAAACGCATTATCGAGCAAGAAGTTGGTCTTGGTCAACGCCGTCTATTTCTCATGCTCTTTGAAGATGGAAATAGAATTGATCTAACCCTCTGTCCAAAACAACAAATTCAAGAGTGGGTGGATAGTGAGGCTGATTATACAGTTTTGAAAGATGATAAAGGTTTGTTTGAATCTTATCCGCCTAGTCCGAAGCGCTACTGGACGAATCCAGCTAGTCAGACAGATTTTGAAAAAGCCTGCAATGAATTTTGGTGGGTATCAGCTTACGTGGTCAAAGGAATCTGTCGTAAGCAAGTTATTTATGCGACTGACCATCTCTATGGCATTTGTCAACAAGAACTCCTGAAAGTCTTATCTTGGCAGGTCGCAAGTGAAAAGGGAGCAGTTGACATCGGCAAGAACTACAAGTATCTCTTTAACTATTTCCCTACTGAGAAAGAGAAAGAATTCTCAAATCTGCTTGATTTTTCAAATATAGAGAAAATCACTCAGTCTTTGTTTGCTACGATGCAACTTTTTCATCAAGAAGCTCAATTCTTTGCTCACAAGATGGGCTTTTACTACGATAAGGAAGTGGCTGAGAAGATGATTCAGTATGCTGAGGAGAGACTCGAAAAAAATGAAACATTTACAAAATAATAGGATAACAAAATTTTTACTGATTAGTTTTCTCATTTCTTGGGGATTTGGTTGGGGATTGCTCGCTTTTCTGACGCAAATGAACCTCTTAAGTCTAACAAGTCCACTAGGAGTTTTTCTCCATTTACTAGGAGGTTTCGGTCCTACCATTGCAGCCATTTCTTGTTTGCCTCAAAAATCCATTAAAAGCATAGTCTCTTTTATCTTAGGGGACTCAAAGAAACATATTTTGTTATTTCTTTTACTAATTTTCGTGCAGACAGGTGTCATTGCTTTCTCATCTAAGGAGCTTAATACGGCTTTTCCACTAAGAAATTTGTTTGTTGTTTTTTTGAGTGCAGTCTGTGTTTATGGTGGCGAAGAAGAATTGGGATGGCGAGGCATCTTGCAACCAATTTTGGAAACTAGATTCTCCTTTTGGATTTCCGGTTTGATAACAGGTTGTATTTGGGCAATATGGCATGTACCTTTATGGTTTGTGATTGGAAGTTCCCAAAGTGGGATGCCTTTTATATTATTCAGTCTATTTGCAATTTATCTCAGTATTCTTCTAGCAGCTGTTTTCAAAAAGACTAAGTCGGTACTTTTTTGCGCCATTTTTCACGGCCTAATTAATACCCTACTTAGCTTATTTGTTATTAAAATTAATCTTTTGTTCATTCTAGGATTAGTAGGATTGCTCTTCTTTTCTCACTACCTACAAAGAAACAGTTAAATTTAAAAATATAGATTTACTTTACAATAAAACACTAAAAAGAGAATTATTATGTCTAACATTCAAAATATGTCCCTGGAGGACATCATGGGAGAGCGCTTTGGTCGCTACTCCAAGTATATTATTCAAGACCGGGCCTTGCCAGATATTCGTGATGGATTGAAGCCGGTTCAGCGTCGCATTCTTTATTCTATGAATAAGGATGGCAATACTTTTGACAAGAGCTACCGCAAGTCGGCCAAGTCTGTCGGGAATATCATGGGGAATTTTCACCCACACGGTGACAGTTCTATCTATGATGCCATGGTTCGTATGTCACAGGACTGGAAAAATCGTGAGATTCTAGTCGAAATGCATGGTAACAATGGTTCTATGGACGGTGATCCGCCTGCGGCTATGCGTTATACTGAGGCGCGTTTGTCTGAAATTGCTGGCTATCTTCTTCAAGATATCGAGAAAAAGACCGTTCCTTTTGCTTGGAACTTTGACGATACCGAGAAAGAGCCAACTGTTCTGCCGGCAGCCTTTCCAAATCTTTTGGTCAATGGTTCGACTGGGATTTCGGCTGGTTATGCCACAGACATTCCTCCCCATAATTTGGCTGAGGTTATTGATGCGGCAGTTTACATGATTGACCACCCAACTGCAAAGGTTGATAAACTCATGGAATTCTTGCCGGGACCAGACTTCCCTACAGGAGGAATCATTCAGGGTCGTGATGAAATCAAGAAGGCCTACGAAACTGGTAAGGGGCGCGTGGTTGTTCGTTCTAAGACCGAAATTGAAAAGCTAAAAGGTGGTAAGGAACAAATCGTTATTACTGAGATTCCTTATGAAATCAACAAGGCCAATCTAGTCAAGAAAATCGATGATGTTCGTGTCAATAACAAGGTGGCAGGCATTGCTGAGGTTCGGGATGAGTCTGACCGTGACGGTCTTCGAATCGCTATTGAGCTAAAAAAAGACGCCAATACGGAGCTTGTTCTTAACTACCTATTTAAGTACACCGACCTACAAATCAACTACAACTTTAACATGGTGGCGATTGACAATTTCACCCCTCGTCAGGTCGGGATTGTCCCAATCTTGTCTAGCTATATTGCCCACCGTCGTGAAGTGATTTTGGCGCGTTCACGCTTTGACAAGGAAAAGGCTGAGAAACGTCTCCATATCGTCGAAGGTTTGATTCGCGTGATTTCGATTTTGGATGAAGTCATTGCGCTTATTCGTGCATCTGAGAATAAGGCTGACGCCAAGGAAAACCTCAAAGTTAGCTATGATTTTACAGAAGAGCAGGCTGAGGCTATCGTAACCTTGCAACTGTACCGTTTGACCAATACAGACGTGGTTGTCTTGCAGGAAGAAGAAGCAGAACTTCGTGAAAAGATTGCCATGCTTGCAGCGATCATTGGTGATGAGCGGACTATGTACAATCTCATGAAGAAAGAACTTCGTGAGGTTAAGAAGAAGTTTGCGACTCCGCGTTTGAGTACTTTAGAAGACACTGCAAAAGCAATCGAGATTGATACAGCTAGTTTGATTGCTGAGGAGGATACCTATGTCAGCGTGACCAAGGCAGGTTATATCAAGCGTACCAGCCCACGTTCCTTTGCGGCTTCCACTCTGGAAGAAGTTGGCAAACGTGATGATGACCGCTTGATCTTTGTTCAATCTGCCAAGACTACCCAGCATCTCTTGATGTTCACGACTCTTGGAAATATTATTTATCGACCAATCCATGAATTAGCAGATATTCGTTGGAAGGATATCGGAGAGCATTTGAGCCAAACCATTACAAACTTCGAAACGAACGAAGAAATCCTTTATGTGGAAGTCGTGGATCAGTTTGATGATGCGACAACTTATTTTGCAGCGACTCGTCTTGGTCAAATCAAACGCGTAGAACGCAAAGAATTCTCTCCATGGCGGACCTATAAATCTAAGTCTGTCAAGTATGCTAAGCTCAAAGATGAGACAGATCAAATTGTGGCAGTAGCTCCGATTAAACTGGATGATGTACTCTTGATTAGTCTAAATGGTTATGCGCTTCGTTTCAATATCGAAGAGGTTCCAGTTGTCGGTGCCAAGGCTGCAGGTGTCAAGGCTATGAACCTGAAAGAAGATGATGTCCTCCAATCGGCCTTTATCTGTAATACATCCTCCTTCTATCTCTTGACACAGCGTGGAAGTTTAAAACGTGTTTCTATTGACGAAATTCCGGCAACCAGCCGTGCCAAACGAGGCTTACAAGTCTTGCGTGAGTTGAAAAACAAACCGCATCGTGTCTTCTTAGCAGGAGCAGTTGCAGAACAAGGATTTGTAGGTGATCTCTTCAGTACAGAAGTAGAAGAGAACGACCAAACTCTGCTTGTTCAATCCAACAAAGGAACAATCTATGAAAGCCGATTGCAAGACTTGAATCTGTCAGAACGGACTAGTAACGGAAGCTTCATTTCTGACACGATTTCAGATGAAGAAGTTTTTGACGCTTATATAATTGTGAAATAGACAAGAAAATGATTGTTTAACATCTGTATTTATGTTACAATGAACATGTTTTAAGCGTAGTTTTAATGCTAAAGGAGTTTTGTATGTCTCAAAATAAGCAAGATAAAGGATTTCATTTTTCTATTTGTAAGCGTAGTGTTGGAGTATGTGGCGTTGCCATTGCAACATTTTTACTAGGTTCTGGACTGATTTTTCAATCAAATGTAGTAAAAGCTACAGAGCAAAGTGTAGCTGCAGTTTCGGGTGAAAACATTGCTGCTCACAAACCTGCAAGTCAAAGTTCAATTGCGTATGGAGGAGAAGCGTCTAGAGCGGTTGATGGCAATCGTGATAACGCATGGAGCCACCGTTCAGTTACCCATACAGATTTTCAAGATCATTCTTGGTGGAAAGTTGATTTAGAGAAAGAAGAATCAGTAGGAACTGTTCGTATCTACAATCGTGGAGATGGGGATGTAGCAAAGCGTTTATCTAATTTTGATGTTATTTTGTTGGATAAAGCTGGAAATGAAGTAACTCGTCAACATATCGATAGCTTAAACAATCAACCAACAATTGATGTTCAATTCTCAGGAATTAATGCACGATATGTTAAAGTGGAGCTAAATAATTCAAAAACACCACTTAGCTTAGCAGAAGTCGAAGTGTATCGCACTGTAAAAGACAAGAGTGCAACAAGCAATAAATCAGAAAATAGATCAAAAACAGATTTTACTGCTGAACTCAATCACTATTTGTTTGATTTGAATTATGATAAAACAGATATTTTAACTAGACGAGGTGAGGCGCTAGAAAATTACACGAATACAAGCACAAGGCAACAAGGGAATGAGTTTGTGGTTGTAGAGAAAGTGAAGAAGAGTCTTTCCAATGGTTCTTCTGATGTTGCCATTAATAGCAATGGGGATATTTACCTAGGTGCTTTGTTTAAAGCAAATCAAGACCTTCTAGAAAATAAACCACAGCAAATTAGTTTAGATCGAAGCAAAGGTAGAATTAGTGTTGATTTACCAGGAATGGTAGGCGGAGATAGCTATGTAGATGCTAATCCAACTGTAAGTGGTATGCAGGAAGGTGTGAATACCTTGTTAAATCGTTGGCATGAAAAATATGCTGCGAAAAATCCTGCTCCAGCACGTATGCAATACGAATCAACTTCTGCTTACAGCATGAATCAGTTGAAAGCAAAATTTGGAAGTGATTTTGAAAAGATTGGAGTTAATTTAAAAATTGACTTTGAGGCTGTGAACAAGGGTGAGAAACAAATTGAGGTCGTCGATTTTAAACAAATTTACTATACTGCAAACTTTGATGCTCCAAAAAATCCGTCAGATGTATTTGCCCAAGGAGTAACGGTTGATCAATTGAAAGCACGTGGAATTGATGAAAAGACACCTCCTGTATATGTGTCAAGTGTCTCATACGGACGTCAAATGTATGTCAAATTTGAAACAACAAGCAAGAGTACAGAGTTGAAAGCAGCTATCGATGCTGTAATTAAGGGAGTACCGATTAAAGCCGAATCTGAATGGGCGCGTGTATTGAAGGATACCAAGGTAACAGTATCAATCGTAGGAGGAAATGCTGATAGAGCTGGACGTGTTGTGACAGGTACAGTAGAAGATTTGAAGAGTTTGATTCAAGAAGGAGCTACTTTTAGTACACAAAACCCTGCTGTTCCAATTTCTTATAAGACTGCATTCTTGAAAGATAATCAAGTGGCCACAATTCAAAGCAATACAGACTACATTGAAACGAAAGTCACTTCATACAAAAATGGTTTCCTCAATTTACATCATAAGGGAGCCTATATCGCTCGTTACTATGTTTACTGGGATGAAGTAACTTATGACAAGGATGGCATCGAAAGCATCCGCTCACGTCAGTGGGAAGATAATGGTAAAAGTAGAACAGCTGGTTTCCAAACTGAAATTCAATTTAGAGGAAATGTGCGTAATATACGCGTGAAGATTCAAGAAAAAACAGGTCTTGTTTGGGAACCATGGCGTACAGTATATAACCGTAGTGATTTGCCTCTTGTTCAAAAACGTACCATTGTTAACTCAGGTACAACAATCAGACCAAAATACGATGAAAAAGTTGAAAACAACTAATTTTTTCACTTGTAAAAGGAATCAGTTCTAAAAGCTGGTTCTTTTTATTGAAGAAATTTTCTGAAAATTACAAAATATACTTGCTATTTTAGAAAAATAGTGTAGAATATAAGAAATAGGTTTTTAGAATAAGGAGTGGAATATGACAGTAACGATTGATTGGGAAAACCTTGGTTTCTCCTATATGAAATTACCTTATCGCTATATTGCTCATTTTAAAAATGGACAATGGGGTCAAGGAGAGCTTACAGAAGATGCAACTTTGCATATTTCTGAGTCTTCTCCAAGTCTTCACTATGGACAACAAGCATTTGAAGGTTTGAAAGCTTATCGTACTAAGGATGGCAGTGTTCAACTTTTCCGTCCTGATGAAAATGCTAAACGCTTGCAACGTACCTGTGACCGTCTCTTGATGCCACAAGTTCCAACAGAAATGTTTGTTGAGGCTTGTAAAGCAGTTGTCCGCGCAAATGAAGAATACGTACCACCATACGGAACAGGTGGAACCCTATATCTTCGCCCTCTTTTGATTGGTGTTGGAGATATTATCGGGGTTAAACCAGCAGAGGAATACATTTTCACCATCTTTGCTATGCCAGTTGGAAATTACTTTAAGGGTGGTTTGGTTCCAACCAACTTCTTGATTCAGGATGAATACGACCGTGCCGCTCCAAATGGTACAGGTGCGGCTAAGGTTGGTGGGAACTATGCTGCAAGTCTCTTGCCAGGGAAATTGGCGAAATCACGCCACTTCTCAGATGTTATCTATCTAGACCCATCAACTCATACAAAGATTGAAGAAGTCGGTTCAGCTAACTTCTTTGGAATTACAGCTGACAATGAGTTTGTAACACCATTGAGTCCATCTATCTTGCCATCTATTACTAAGTATTCTTTGCTTTATTTGGCAGAACACCGCTTGGGCTTGACTCCTATTGAGGGAGATGTCCCAATTGATAACCTTGACCGTTTTGTAGAGGCAGGTGCCTGTGGTACAGCAGCAGTTATTTCACCAATTGGTGGAATTCAGCACGGTGATGATTTCCATGTATTCTATAGCGAAACAGAAGTTGGTCCTGTGACTCGTAAACTCTATGATGAATTGACAGGTATTCAGTTTGGTGATATTGAAGCGCCAGAAGGTTGGATTGTAAAAGTAGATTAAAATAAACAAAAGGAGATTTTTGATGAAATCGAAAAAGTGGCTCTTAACAGCAGGAGTGGTCCTGAGCACAGCAGCTCTTTTAGTAGCTTGTGGAAAAGCTGATAAAGAAGCAGATGCACCGACAACATTTTCATATGTCTATGCAGTAGATCCTGCATCTTTGGACTATAGTATAGCGACTCGTACATCGACAACAGATGTCATCGGGAACGTGGTTGATGGCTTGATGGAAAACGACCAATACGGAAATGTTATTCCTTCCTTGGCTGAAGATTGGTCTGTGTCAAAAGATGGTTTGACTTATACCTACAAACTTCGTAAAGGAGTGAAATGGTACACTTCTGAGGGTGAAGAATATGCCGAAGTAACAGCCCATGACTTTGTGACAGGACTAAAACACGTAGCTGACGGCAAGTCAGACGGTGTCTCTCTCATCCAGAATTCAATCAAGGGATTGGATGCCTACATGACTGGTGAAACGAATGATTTCTCTACAGTTGGTGTCAAAGCCTTGGACGATTACACAGTTGAATATACTCTAAACAAACCAGAAAGCTTCTGGAACTCTAAGGTCACAACAGCAACGATGTTGCCTGTAAATGAAGAGTTTTTGAAGGCATCAGGTAAAGATTATGGAGCAGTTACTCCAGCAGGGATTCTCTACAATGGTCCTTATATCTTGAAGACCTTGACTTCTAAATCGTTGATTGAATATGAGAAAAACCCAAATTATTGGGATAAAGAAAAGGTAAAAATCGAGAAGATTAAATTGACTTACTATGATGGTTCTGATCAGGAATCCTTGATCCGTAGTTTCTCTTCTGGTGCCTATACGACAGCTCGTCTCTTCCCAAGTAGTTCAAACTTTGCTTCAACTTTAGAGCAATACGGAGATAAAATCACTTATAGCCCACAGGACTCAAGTAGTTATTACTTCACATTTAACGTAAATCGTCAGTCATACAATAAAACTGCGAAAACAAGTGAGGAGCAAAAGACTTCAACTAAAGAAGCTATGCTTAATAAGGACTTCCGTCAGGCTATCAACTTTGCCTTCAACCGCCATTCTTATGCTGCACAGCTAAATGGTGAAGACGGTGCGGACAAGATTATTCGTAACAGCCTCGTTCCTGATAACTTTGTGCAAGCAGGTGGTAAGAACTTTGGTCAAATCGCTCAAGCAGAGTTGGTGAACTATGGTGACCAATGGAAGGGTGTTGAGCTAGTTGACGGTAAGGATTCTATCTACAACCCTGACAAGGCTAAAGCAGCTTTCGAAAAAGCTAAGAAAGACTTGGAATCTAAAGGGGTAACTTTCCCAATTCACTTGGATGTCCCAGTTGAACAAACAGATACCATCGCCGTTCAACAAAGTAACTCTTTCAAACAGTCTATCGAATCAACTCTTGGTGCTGAAAATGTTGTTATCGACGTTCTTCAAATGACAGATAATGAAAAGGAAACAATCACTTCACAAGCGCGTGTTCCTTCTCAAAAAGACTATGATTTGAACAGTACAGGATGGGCTCCAAGTTATCAAGACCCAGCATCTTACTTGAATATCATGGATCCTAAATCAGGTTCTGCTATGAAACACCTTGGTATTACTAAAGGGAAAGATAAGGATGTTGTAGCGAAACTTGGTTTGGACCAATATAAGAAATTATTGGATGATGCCGATTCAGAGACTACAAATCTTGAAGAGCGCTATGAAAAATATGCCAAGGCTCAAGCTTGGTTGACAGATAGCTCATTATTGATGCCAACAGCCTCATCTGGTGGTTCTCCAGTTGTAAGTAATGTCGTGCCATTCTCAAAACCATACTCACAAGTTGGTATTAAAGGTGACCCATATATCTTTAAAGGAATGAAATTGCAAAAAGATATCGTTACAACAAAAGAATATGAAGAAGCACTGAAAAAATGGCAAAAAGAAAAATTGGAATCAAACGGTAAGTACCAAAAAGAACTAGAAAAACACATTAAATAAAGTGGAAAACTCTATATCAGACAAGCCTGATATAGAGTTTTTTCTTGCTAGTTTTAGGATTTTCTTGTAAAATAGAAAAAGTGAAGAGAGGTATGAAATGAGTAAGAAAGATAAAAAAATCGAAATTCAAGTGGCAGATGCCAAAGTTAGTGTAGGAAAAGATAGCTTTGAAGGTTATGTATTGACCATTGGCAAGAAAGTAATTGGAGAAATTGCCGAATTAGATGGACAATTTGCCATCATAAAGAATGGGAATGTCGATAGTTTTTATAAAAAATTGGAAAAAGCTGTGGAAATTTTGATTGAAAATTATAATTTAGCAAAATAAGTCTTGTTTTTTTGAAATTTTCATGATATAATAGTCCATGTTGATTGTAGGAGAGATAGCGAAGAGGCTAAACGCGGCGGACTGTAAATCCGCTCCTTCGGGTTCGGGGGTTCGAATCCCTCTCTCTCCATTTCATCAATGGGGTATAGCCAAGCGGTAAGGCAAGGGACTTTGACTCCCTCATGCGTTGGTTCGAATCCAGCTACCCCAGTTCTTAGGTAATGATCAAGATAAAAAGCAAAATATCTTAGGGTATTTTATTTTTATAATTGAAAGACGTGAACGATATAAACATGTCCTTGCGGGTGCTTAGGAAAAAAATTATAAGTATGTCAAGTTTAAGAAAAACTTGATTGTTGGAGGATTTTTTAGATGAACGAATTTGAAGATTTGCTAAATAGCGTTAGCCAAGTT
>JAWERV010000033.1:0-20777 GCA_032481955.1 Streptococcus mitis
AACCCAACCAAAATTTATTTTGGCTGGGTTTATTTGATATTCTTTACAATCTCATTAAATGAAGATATAATTTTTCCTTGCTTATCTTTGGGTAATTTTGTTAAGTTTTCAAAAAGTACTTCTGAAGAATCTTCTCGATCTGATTCAAATGATTGTAGGTTGAAGAACTCCTCGACCGTTAGATTTAGGGCTTTGATTACGGATTCAAGAGTTTTTATCTTAAAATCATACTTCATGTTCTCTATATTTTGAATCGCTTTAACACCTAGGCCAGCGATTTCAGATAATTTTTCTTGACTTAATCCCTGTGCTTTTCTACACTCACGTATGCGAAAAGCGATATGCTTTTGTAATTTATTATATTTCATGTTATCTACCATTTTACTATCTGTTTTCTCTAAAAATAAGTATAATAAACTATCCAAAAACGATAAAAGTATGGTAAAATAGTACTATAGTTTAATAAAATGCATAGGGCATTGTACAAAAGGAGTTTATAAATGTCAAAAGCTACGGAAAATAGTCATAGTACTGCTAAAAAATTGTATACGGGTACGGTTATTTCTGCCATCGCAGCAACTGCAAGTCTTGTCGGCACAATCGGAACTGCTCACGCAGATACAGTAGAGGTTCCATTGCCTACAACTGCTCAAACCGAACCAGCTTTGGTAGAGAAAGAAGCGCCTAAGAAAACTGAAGTGAAAGTTCCTACTAAGGAAGTCACTAAAGAACAAGTTGACGTGGCTAAGGATAAACTTGATAAATCTACCCAAGCAGTAGAAGATGCACAAGCCAAGAAAAGCCAAGCGCAGACTGAAAAAGACCAAGCGCAGACTGAAGTAGGTAATGCTCAATCTGAAGTAGATAATGCTCAACAAGCCAAGGATAAAGCGACTCCAGAAAACATTGAAAAGCAAAATCAAGAAGTTACTGGTGCTGAAAAAGGTAAAACTGACGCAGAAAACCAAGAGAAGAATGCTGAAAAAGACCTTAACAAAGCAAAAGAAGTTGTCGCAGACCAAGAACATGTAGTTCATAAGTCTGAGAAAAAAGTAGCGTATGCTTTAAATGAGGTTAAAGATGCTCAGAATGATGTAGATAATGCCCAAGCTATTTTGGACGGTACAGGTCAAGCGAAAGTTGTCGAAGAAAAGGAAAATGCTGAGGCTTTCCAAAAACAAGCACAGGCACAGTTGACGAATGCAGAGGAGGTCTTGGAACAAGCTAAGTCAGACGACAAGAATCTTGCAGATGCAATTTCAAGCGTCCAAAACGAGTTGACAAAAGCTAGTAAGGTAGTAGTAAGCACAGAATCTAAGTTGACTGATGCTACTAATAAAGCTGACCAGACACAAACTGCTCTTGAAAAAGCACAGGATACCTTTACTGTGGCTGAAGCTAGCTATAAGTCTATTAACACTTTCCAAGTTACTGATGAATATGTTAACGCCTTGAAATCCTATGTAAATAATCCTCATGACATTTTGAATGAACGTGATAAGTGGAAAGAACATAGAGAGAAAGTAGAGTCTATCTTAAAATCGGTCAACCAAGAAAATTTGGATTTGAATAAATTCAAAGGAAATGTCACTGATAAAGCTATCAGTGTTGATGCTAATAACTTGACAACCGAACAAATGACAGAACTTTCTCTATTTGCGAGCGATCTACTTAACCAAATCCGTGAGCGTTTTGGAACACCTAAGACTGTTGTAACAAAAGGTATGGTTCAAGTTGCTGACGAAGTGACTGACGGTTACGTAGCTGATGATTGGGGATTCGGAAAAGGTCACGATAACAAAGCAGTAAACAACGTGGCTCGTAAATATGGATTGCCTACTTATGAGGATGATACTCAACAATACCTTGAAAACTTAAACAGTGTCAATAGTGGTGATGAAATTCATACCATGTATGATGCTAAAAAATGGGTTTATGAAAGTATTTCTGACTTGCTATTTAATGGTTGGGAGTGGATGCACGCTCAAAACCTAACAGGTGTATCTTCTGTTCGAGGTGCTACTAAAGAATATTTTGCTTTAGATATTTCTAAGAGTCTAGGACGTACAAGCGCACACTTCATATCAGTTTTTGATAATCAAGTTACTGGAAACAAGTTGGATAAGACTGAAGTACCTAACAATAATACAGCAGAAAGTATTGTAAAAGCCTATAATGTTGCAAATTCTGCCTTATTAAATGCTCAGACTGTAAACTCTCAGGCACAACGTGAAAAAACAAGTGCTTCGCTTGCGAATATCAAGGCTAAAGGGGAGCAGGAGACAATTCAAAAACGATTGGATTCTCTTAAAGCTACACCTTTGAAAACACCAACTGCTCAAAGCAATCTTGAAAAAGCGCAAGATATCTTTGCTAATGCTAATACGCGCCTTAAAAACGCTAAAAAGGCACTAGATGCTCTAACTGCTGATGTGAAACTGAAACAAGATAATCTTGCTAAAGCTAAGGAAGTCCTTGCTCAAAAAGAGCGTAATCTTACTAATGCTAAGAACAACCTAGCAACTGAACAAGATAAATTGCTTAAACTTAAACAACTAGTACAGATTGCTGAAAACAATCTTGAACTTGCTAAAGAAAAAGTAGCACTAGCTAATAAGACGCTTGAACAAGCCAAGGCTGACCTTGAAAACTTGCTCAATGCAGAACCTAACTTAGCTAAAGCTAAGGAAGTCCTTGCTCAAAAAGAAACTACTCTTAAAGAGAAAGTGACTGCTTTGAAAGAGGCAGAAGCGAACCTTGACAAGTTGTTGAAAGAACAGAAAATCGACCAAGAGGCTTATGATAAACTCTTCGCCTTATATAGCGCGCAGGTAGAAGCTAAGCGTTTAGCTGACCTTGAAGCGCAAAAGAAAGCGATCCTTGAATCAGGTAACACACCTATTGAAGTCTATGATGAAACTGGAAAACTTGTATCTTACCAAGTTAAACCTAAGACTGTTTCTCAATCACCTGCGTCCTATAATGGTGCATTAAATAAGAAACAGGATAAATCATTGCCAAATACAGGTGAAAAATCAAGTGTTCTTGGATTGATTGGAGTTTCAATTATTAGTGTATTAGGTTTATCAGTAAATAAGCGAAAAAATAAATAAAAATAGTAAAGTAGTTCTAATCGTAAAATCGGTAAAACTCAGATATGTCATTTTAGCATTTCGTAAAATTAAAGTGGACCCCTGTCCACTTTTTTTTGCACCCTAAATAATTTCGATAGTCTGTGATGAAAAAATAAATAATAGGTTTGACTTAATATTATTTCTTATTTCTTGCTCGACTTTTTTCAATTTTTTCCCATAATTTCCTTTCTCTTATCGCAGCCCAGCTATTTGGATGCTTTTTTATATACATCTTTTCATTTAGGATTTGAAACTCAGAATTAAATTTAATTCTTTCCTCAATTAGTGACCTTAAACCATCAAGATCTCCATTTTGAAAATAATCAAGTATTTCCTTTCCTTTTTGATATTTTTTAATATATCCAAGAGCATTTCCACCCCAGTGATCATCATTCTCATGTCTACACTGATATACTATTAATTCTTCTAAAAGGTCATCTATCTTATTTATTACTCTAGTTGTATGAAGTAATTCTGTCTGTTCATCATGAAATTCATCTTTTTTATTTTTATCTTCAAGTGTTGACAAAAAATTATCTTCCCACGGGAAAGCTCGAAGCTTCAAATCTTCCAACACTCCACCATCAATCATATTTTTCTGCTCTTCTTGCATTGTTTTTTTTATAAATATAATTGATTCTAAGTTCTGATATTCAAAACTTTTGTGTTCATTTACAAACTGTTTGAATTTTTCTTTTAACACTTTGTTATAAAATTCTGTTAATGCGCATTCTATTTTAATAAGTCGATTCTGTCCTTCAAATTCAACAGGGAAGTTCTCGTTATAAAATTCTATAAAATGCTTGATTTCTAGCGAAAAGGACTTATAATTTTCCCAGTCTATTGCCCAGTCGCCTGTTCCAAAATATAAGCGTTCAGTTGCTCTAAAAATTCCAGTCATTAGAAGTTCCCAATTATCTCTAATGAGGATTTGGTAAATTTTTTTCACATCGTTTATATTCATTTTCATTCTTTCAAATAGTATATTCAATGGTATGTATCCTAAAACTATTCTCCATAAATTTTCATCGTATTCTTCGTAAAGAATATCTAAAATTAAAGCCGTTGGAAAAAATGTTTGCAGAATATTTTGTTCGCTATAATTGCCAAAAAAAATTTCATCATATGATTTATACATCATATTTCTTGCTCGAAATTTAATCGTTTCATCATTATTTAATCCTTCAGCAGAGTCGTAGGGGCTAAATTTACAATTATTGTAAATATCTATAAGTGTAGTAGGAGTAAATAGATGAGGATTTTTTTTATTTATTTTTCCCTTGCGAATTTGTCCTATTAGTGGGGGGTTGCTAGGGCAAATTTCTCTATTAGATAACATATGATATTTTGGTTTTGTCTTAATTTTATTATTGCCATATTTCCAATAATGTTCGTTGTTGCCATATTCTTTGCGTTCGTTGTTAATTGCATGGATTTTACAATCAAGTCTTATCGATGCTAATTCTATTAAAAATTTTTTTGTATTTTTGAATTCCATTTTTTCTCCAAAAAACGTGGTATTTTTCAAGCAAAATCTGTTGCATTTAACCATAATTATACCATGATTTTATATATATAATATTGATTAGAAGTTATTAAACTTCAAAAAACTTACAGTCCTATCTGATGCGCATCAAATAGACGGATTGAAACAAATATGACGATATGATGATAACGATCATATCTTGCATAAAATTGTTTTTACCGTTTGTTTGGTGTGCTTTTTACCATATTTCGATACTCAATTTATGCTCATATATGTTTCTTTCAACCTATTCCATTGGGCTGTTAGAAGAGAGGCATGTATGTCTAAAGTGGAACAACGTCGTAGTCGTAAACTTATTGAAGCTGTTGAAAATAATAACTGGGAAACAGTAACACGCTTATTAGCACAACCATTTAATAACCTCGAACGTAAAGAACGTTATTATGGAGTAATAAGTCTCAATCTAACTATTTCGAATGAGGGAAGAAAAACGGAAATCTTAGATTTATATTCAGATAATACATATAATCCAATTGAACTATTGCTTATCAAAGAACGTAATGAACTTCTTATGAATGCACTATCTAAACTATCAAAAGATGATCTCCATATCTTATTGGAAATGACACTCAATGGGACTTCTGCGTTGCAATTGACAAAAGAAACTTCTTTCAAAAGTCATAAAACAATTAAAAAGCGCTATGAGAATATTTTAAAATTTTTAAAGGAGGAATTAGAAAAATATTTTTAAAAAAATTAGCAGGAATTACCAATTTCCTGTTTTTTTCTCCTTATAGATAAGGAGGTGGTTCCTATGATTGTTTAATGCAAGAAATCGAAGAATACAACTGGAGTACGATAAATAAGAAAGAGGTAAATCACATGAAAACAAAAAATCGTAAGAACGGCTATTCAGCCAATACAGCTAAACAATATGTTGATCAGAAGCAAGCTATTCATTGCTTAAGTACTGAATTCGAAGCGCAAATTAAGTTTGAAGATGGTCAGCCAACTGGTGAGATTATTGGCCACAAAGCTTGGTTCTCTCAAAAAGGTTTGCCACCATTTCAAGTGAAGTTTGAATCTGAAGTTGCTCTACCAGCATATTTAGCGATGGTTGATTTTGATGGATTAGAAGCCTGTGAAGTTGGCTATAATGTCTATTTCCGTGCCAATAACATCAAAGAGGTTAAATAATGACGGATAAAGAGCTTGCTCAATACTTGCTCCAAGCCCTAAATATGGGGCTTGGCAATATTATGCAGGGAGAAACTAGCTACACAAATAGTTTTGATATTAAAATTTTGCAAGATGGTTTTCTATTTATCCCACGATTACCAGCTGGGTACATCATTGATGATAATCTTTATCAGAAGATTTTTCTGATTGCTAATGCAGCTCTCTTTCCAAGGTATACGGTATTGAAACAGAACTCTGCTTACTTTCTTGCTCTTGAAACGGATGATATACATGTGCAACGAGGCTTGTTTTTTCCCTGGAAAGAAGGAATTTCTGAAAGACTTGTAATTTCAGATTTAGATCGATTTGCGTTGGAACGAGAAAAAAATATTATTCCGATCATGAAAAATTTAACTCTGGATTTTAATAAAGTAACTTCTGTAGCTATCGCAGGAAATAGTGGGTCTGGAAAATCTTATGCTTTGACGTACTTTTTAAGCTTGCTGAAGATTTTTTCGGATTTAATTATTGTGGATCCAAAATTTGATACACCTTCCAGGTGGGCACGTGAAAATGGTATTTCAGTTATCCACCCTAAACGTAATCGTTCAAAGTCTGATTTTGTTTCAGAGATAAATGAAAATCTAAGCTCATGTTTGAATCTTATCCAAGTACGTCAAGAAATTCTCTATGACAATCCTAATCAAGAGTTTAAGCATTTAACTATTGTAATAGACGAAGTTCTCGCGCTTTCAGAAGGTGTCAATAAAACGATAAAAGAGTCTTTCTTTTCACTCTTATCACAAGTTGCACTTCTCGGGCGAGCGACCAGAGTGCATCTTTTATTAGTTAGTCAGCGTTTTGATCACAATACAATCCCTATTTCTGTTCGAGAACAACTGAATGTACTTATTCAAATTGGGAACATTAATAAGAAGACAACACAATTTCTGTTCCCAGATTTGGATCCAGAGGGGATAGTCATTCCAATTGGAAAGGGTACAGGCTTGATCCAAATCATTGATAATGAGCATCCTTATCAAGTTCTTCCCTTGTTATGTCCAACTTATTACACTAAGAAAGGTATTTTATGAATGACAAAAAGAATTTCTTTCAGAGAACTTTTAATTTTACAGTAACGTTACTTATATATGGTTTGTTTTTCTTTTGTTTGACAATTGGTCTCAGATTGCTACAGAATTTAATGGCAAATGCTCAAAGTACATACTTATCTCATCTGTTTGAGATGATGAATCAATGGGCTAGTAAAGGTGAATACTATACAAAAACCCTAGCAATTTTATTGTCGTTAATCGCCTTATTTTTAATCATAATTGAGTTGGTTCTACGCGCTATTTATGACAAGCCGGCTAATTATTTTAGATCCGCTTATCAAACGATTCGCCTCATTCAGTTTTTGAGACAAGATGAGAATTCTCAACTAGCATTTTCAATTGATAACTCTTCTACTGTGACAAGATTCAATCCTATTTTAAGGAAATTTAATAGAGCAACATCTAAGTGTGTTGTTGATGTAAGAAATGATTCTGTGACGATTTTGATTAAGTATCCGAAAACCCAGCAGTCTCAGAAATTACTAAGAGAAATGGAAAACTATATCAAAGAAGAAATTTCTAGTCGCAATCCAGAATATTATTTTTCTGCACCAAACCGGCGAGGTAATAAGCTTTGGTTTAAATCTACAAAAAGATAATAAATTGGCAGTGCTTGGTTCACGTAGTGAAGACCAGAAGTACTGCCTTGTCATGAAATCTAATTGGCAGATACACTGGGGCTACTACGACCCCCAGTGTATCAATAATCAATAATCACATGAATTGCAAACAATTTGAAAATGCTAGTTGAAGGGAGGTAGTCATGGCTAAAGATAAACGTTCGAATAAGTGGGCATTCCTGATTTATCAAGAAAGCGCGCCGGAAAACTATCTTGATATTCTAGAGGGGATGCATATTCCATTTGTATTAAGTCCATGGCACGACAAAGATGTTAACAAAGAAACTGGAGAATTTAAAAAAGCGCATAAGCACGGAGTCCTATTTTTCGAATCACTTAAAAGCTATACGCAGGTTTCAGAGTTACTAACTGAAAAACTACATACACCTTCTCATGTAGAGGTAGTCATGTCACCAAAGGGAATGTATGATTATTTCATACACGCAGAGAATCCTGACAAAACACTTTACAATATGGATGAGATTGAATCTGGTTGTGGTTTTGAATTGGAGCAATTTCTAATCACTAACAATAACGATCAATTTCTTTCAACTGTGATTGATATTATCGAAGAACACAACTTTACTGAGTTTAACAATCTTGTTAGATATGCACGAGTTGAGAATCCGTCACTTTTGAATCTCATTATTGATAAGACGTACTTTTTCGCAAAATATCTGGATTCTCGTAGACACTCAAGTCATAGAAAGGAGAGTGAAAAATGACGAATAATGAGCTCATAAAATTGAATCAAATTGAACAGATTTTGAATTGTTTACTTGCTTTGATGCAGAAACAAGAAAATACTCAAAAGCATGTAAGTATACTTACTCAGAAAGAGCTGCTTTCGATACTTAAGATTTCACCAAACACCTTGAAGTCTTGGGAGAATACAGGGCTTAAACGATTGGAACCACCCATCGAGGGAACTCGAACTGTTTACTATAGAATGGAGGATGTGCTGACCTATTTAACTCCTTGATTCTGAAAAATGTGCTAAAATAGTAATATCACATAGAATAATGTGAGGTTGTTATTTTAGCCTTTTATATATATCCGAACGTGAAAGGCTACTATGCAGAAAGAAACTATCATTCACAACAATCGAAAAGTCATTAAAACTACCAAGAGTAACGGGTCTATTAGCTATACGCAACGTGGGGTATATATTGGTGTAGATGTTAAAACTGGTAAAAAAGTTACATCATCTATAACTGCTAAAACTCTAAAAAGTCTTGATAGGAAAATCATTCAAGCTCGACTTGAATTTGAAGCGAAGGGTTCAACTTTAAAAGAGACTTTGTTGATTAATAACTTCGAGGAGTTAGCTGAAGCCTGGTTTGTCAGTTTTGTAACTTGGGTCACTTCTCAGAATACTATCAATCGGGTTCGAAGCTATCTTGATACCTACATTATCCCTAAGTTTGGAGAATATAGGCCTGAAGAAATAAAATCTGCAGATATTCAGATTTGGGTTAATAAATTAGCTCAACAATCTAAAAAGTCTGTTGAATCAGGTGTTAAAAAATCCAAAAAGGGACACGCAAAAGATTTCGGTGCAGTTATCTATAAACTCAGTGATATTTTCGATTATGGGATTACAAATTTCGAACTTTCTCATAATCCAGCTCGGACAGTAAAAATCCCTCCAAAACCAAAGGTGGTAAAGGAGAGAATTATGGTATTGCACGGAGAGGATTTGGGCACTTGGCTGAACTATCTTGATACTCTTCCTGACACACGAGCTAATCGAAGATTTAAAGTTATCTGCGATACGCTGTTAGCTTCTGCGCTTCGAATCAATGAACTTCTTGCTTTATCAAATCATGATCTCGATTTTGATTCCAATGAGATCATCGTTAACAAGACGCTAATGTGGAAAGTTGGAAATAAGAAACTTGGGATCAAGGGTGAGATTGTTTGTAAGAACAGTGCCAAAACTGATTCTGGTAACAGAAGAGTTGCAGTCCCGAGACAAATCTTAGATGACTTGAAAGCTTTTCATGCTGAGATGAGTGATTACTTTGTGAGTCATGATTTACCAACTGTGGATCTAATTTTCCCGACAATTTACGGAAACTATATGTGTGACAGAAATGAACGTGCAACGCTTAAAAAGCGTTTGACTGAGTTGGGACTACCAAACTATGGTTTCCACCTTTTCCGTCATACACATGCTTCTTTGATGCTGAATGCTGGTGCAAACTGGAAAGAGATCCAGATAAGAATGGGTCATAAGTCGATCAAAACGACAATGGACACTTATGCTGAATTGGCACCGAAAAAGAAAGCAGAAGCAGTTGAAATCTACCTCAAAGAAATTGCAAAATTGACGGCTTAGCAAAATGACTATATTTATGACTACATTTTCTAAAGAACAATCTAAAAACGTTGATATGACGACGTTTAAAGGATGCTAAAATAACATTCACAACCTTTACAGAAGTTAAATAAGGTTTCATTACATTTCAGTACATGCTGAAAACCTTGATTTCATGCGATTTTTGAAATATTGAAATTCATTACAAATCATTTGAAATCAGTTCTATGGCAACCTTTTTGGCAACCTTTTTTGAAATAAAAAAGAAAGTCAACAATCGAAGAATGTAAAGTCCTAAGAATTTTCTAGGACTTTTTTCATTCCTAAAAATTGTTGGAATAGCGCAGTCTTTTCAATAAATTTTAGGAATCCAAAAAAATCTTCCTACAATAAGTAAGAAGATTTTTTATTTTTTACTTTCTTAAGTTCTTTTTGGTATACCCTAACCCTAAACTTGCTAATAAACTAAAACCTAATAAGCCTAGCATCGATTCCTTAGTTCCTGTATTTGGAAGTTGTTTCTTAGGTTCTGCTTTTGTATTTGTAGCTTGTGCAGGAGCTTGATATGTTTTATCGTCTTTAGTTCCTACTGTCGCAACAACTACTTTATCTTTATCCTTAGCCTTAGCATCTACAGTATCAACAACTACTTTATCCTTATCCTTAGCCTTCCCATCCACAACATCAACTACTTTACCGTTAGCGTCAGTAACTTCTTTAGGTTGACCACCTGCGTTACGGATTTCTTCTGCTCTGTCTTTCAAAGCCTGCAAACGTTGTTGTTCAGCAAGGTATGCGTCATGGTCGGCTTTGAGTTGCTTAAAGTTCTCATACCCACGAGCCTTAGCTTCAGCGATACCCTCTAGGCGAGCCAACTCGTCCTTAGCAGTTTCCAACTCAGCACGGAGTACTCCAAGCTTAGAGTTAACACCAGTAAGCTCTGTTTCCAAAGCCTTAAGGACTTCATTACGTTTAGTAAGGGCAAGTTCAAGAACTGTATGAGTATCGCTGGCTTCTTTAGATGCTTCACGTTTGCGAGAAAGGTCTGCACCAGCTGACTTATGAGCCAAGACTGCTACATCATGAGCCTTAGTAAGAACTTCCAATTCACCTTTAGCAGTTGCAAGAGCCTTGTCTGCGTTTGATTGTTCAACTTTATCAGTCTCAAGAGCTGTTTTAGCATCAGCAAGAGCCTTAGCCTTGTCAGTAGCGTTTGATTTAGCTAAAGCAAGTGATTCCTTAGCAGTTTGCAAAGCTTTAGTGTCTTGTGCTAGTTTATCTTTAGCGTCAGCAAGAGCCTTTTCAAGAGCTGGAACGTCAATCTTGTTACCCAACAAATCTGACAAATGAGTACGAGCATTAGCAAGAGCTGTTTCAGCGTTGGTGTAGGCAGTTTGGGCTGATTGGACAGTTGATTTAGCTTCTTGAGAGGCTTTGAGGGCGTCTTCATAGGCTTTTTGTGCAGTTTCAACTGCCTTAGCGTCTACCTTCTTAGTAGTTGTACTAGTTGATTGAGGGGCTGACAACGTGATAGATGTTTCGTAACCTTTAGTAGTGTAACTACCCATTAGACCGATACCCACCCCAAGGTTAGATTTATCAGCGTCACGCAACCCTAGAAGAGAAAGTGCACTGCTATAACGCTCTTCGCTTGAGGTATTTTCATTAACCCCCATCAAGGCATTTACGATACCCTGATACATGACCTGCTTAACGTGAGCCATAGTGGTTAATTTCTTATCAAGACCTAGGAAGTCTGGAATCATTTTAGAACGAATTGCAAGAGATGGTACATCTACATTAGATTCTTTCTTAGCAAGTTCGTACTTCTCTTTGATACCTTTAGTGTTATGTTCTGAATACTCACCACTGTTAGCACTGACAAAAGCATTAGCATAGTTGTTAAAGGCTTCAGCCAATTTAAGAGAACTGTCACTTACTTTAACAGGCTTAGTACCAACCTTAGCACGCAACTCATTGATAATTGATGCTGCATAAGTTGCCAATCGGATTTGTTGGTCTTTAGTTAGGTGTTGGAAATCGGCAATTTCAGTTATATCAGTGTCTTCTGAACCGTAAGGAACTCCGTTTAACTCTCCAGTTGAGTTGAAGTCTTTAAGTGATTTAGAACCTACCCCAGTTTCTTCGTCCATGTAAGGGGTCTTAAGGGCTGCTTTACGAACTGCATCTGCGGTACCTGTACCTTTGGCAAGAGCCTTGATTGCATCGATATACCCTTGTGAAAGAGCTGGAGCGTAAGTTGCTTTAGGAACATCGTACATTGTTTCAGAAGATGTAGTTGTTTCAGTGACACCCTGTTTAGCTACCTCAAGAGCTGATTTAGCAGAAGTAACTGCCTTATCTTTGTTAGATTGGTTAGCCTTAGCATTAGCAAGGGCTGTAGTAGCTTGGCTGAGGTTAGATTCAGCTTGAGATACCCCAGTTTGAGCGTCTTTGATAGCTTGGTCTTTGTCAGATTGAGCTTTTTTACCATTGTCAAGGTTAGTCTGAGCAGTCTCTACGGCTTGAGTGTCAGTCTTGACTTGGTTAGTAAGCGTAGCTACCTCTTTTTCAAGGGGAGCAACATCAGTAGTAGATGAAAGAGAATCTACTTTCTTTTGAGCGTCAGCTACCTTATTAGCTGTAGCAGTGGCAGTTTTCTCAGCATTCGATACTACCTTAGTTTGGTCGGCTACCTTCTCAGCAGTAGTCGAAACAGACTTATCAGCATCAGCTACAGTCTTTTCAGCTGTAGCAAGCTCACTGGCTTTCTTGTCAGCATCAGCCTTAGCTTCAGCTACCTTTTCAGGTGTAACAGTCTTAGCTTCTTCTACCTTCTTAGTAGTGTCAGAGATAGTCTTTTCAGCATTGGCAATCTTAGTTTCTGTATTTGAAACAACTTCTTTCTGTTTAGCTACATCCTGATTAGCCTTGTCCGATTCAGCCTTAGCCTTGTCAACGTCCGATTGACTCGGAACTTTAGGGACTACCTCATCCTTAGCAACTACCCTAGTTGCAGGCTCGTTAACGGCTACATCAGTCTCATTAGCAGATACCCCAGTAGATACCCCTAGAGCCGAGATTGCAAGCGTTGAAATAACTGCGCCTGTGCGCAATTTTTTGATGGTTCCGTGACCTTGTGTGTTTGATTCTAGCATGTAAACTCCTTTATGTCTTAAAAGACTGTTTTATGAATAATATTATACCATATTTTACAGTCTTTTAAATATTATTTTTTAAAGAATTTCAGTCTTTTGATAATGATTTATTCAATGAGATAAACTTGTATGATAGTTATGAGGTACTATCATGACTGAAAAAATAAATTTAAGAGAATTTGTTGCAAAACAAATCAGACTTTTAAGACTGAAAAGCGGAATGACACAAGAATATCTAGCAGAAAAAGCTGATCTGGGATTCAACTATATTTATAGGTTAGAAAATAAACAATTAAACGTTAAGCTGGAAACTATTGAAAAAATCATACAAGCGCTTGAAGTTGATATGAATACTTTTTTTAATATTGAAAATCAAAATCAAAGCGGAGAGTTTTCACAACTCATTGAAGACATTAGAAACCTACCAACAGAAAAAAGAGAACCTACTATAAAAGCTCTCAGAGATATATTGAAACAAATAAATTAAGCCAAGCATTTTTGAACTTGGCTTTTTTTAAATTTGCTAATTTAGTTTTTAGTTGCTCCCTTTATATCATGCCTTGTTTTAATACCATCGTAAATTAGTTCAGGTATCTGCTCCCCAGCCAAGCCTTGTCTCGCATTATTGAATAACCAATCCAATAGAAAATATTTATCATAATTTTTACCTGTTAGAGAATTGTAATAATTCATTGCAACTATCCCACTAGTTGCTTTTTCTAGACAATCTAATAAACCTAGTTCTTCTAATTGCTTAGCAAATCTAAGTGAATCTTCTTTTAAATAATCCTGAAATATTTTTTCTTTATATATCGTATCTACAACAGAGAAATTTAGAATTATATCAAATATTTTACTATTTTTTTTAGGTACAGTGAAAGGAACTTGCTTTTTATATTCTTTTTCATATCGTTTTAATTGTGATAAGGATAAATAACCAGATTTTTTAGTATAGATATTATAATCAAAGAATTTTTTTAAAAATTGTTCTTGTGATAGATTAAGTTCATGTCGTTGCTTAAATAAAATTTCAGATAGATTTTTAGAGATAAAGTCTATCTGTTTTTCTTTCTTTAAATCAGAAAAATGAAACATATATCTCCTCCTTTTTCACCATTATAACATCTTTTTAAAAAAGTGTCAAAAGTAGTGTATTTTACGACACCAAACAATAACAAAACCTTATTGAATAAATGTTTTTATTGGTATAAAATAGTGTCATAAGTTAGCTAACTAATTCAAATATAAAATGATTATAAAGGGGGTGATTCCAATGTAAAATAGCCTAACACTCTGTTACTTAGTGATTATTATTGCTTAACAAGTCCCACAAAGCAATAGTATTTAAAGATTGCGGCGAAAGGAATAAAAGAATGATTTCTTGTGAAGAGGTTGTTGTAACTGTAACTTTATTAGGTTTGAGTCAAGAACTAGACTTTGAAACGAAGCAGGCAACTGGAAACGTAAAACTGGACGTTGGTTTTCGAAATGATACTGGAAAATATATTACTAGAGTCATAAAAGTTAACAACTCGACAGTTTCAGAATACACTTCGTATCTAGATGAAAAAATCAATCTGAGATTACAAAATGTAACATTCTCAGCTTATCTATCTAATAATAGAGCAGCGTTATCTATTAAAGCTGAGAAAGCAACGGTAGAGGAATAAGTATGATTCTAAAAAGAGCTAGATCACCAACTGCTTAAGTTATTTCGTGCTGACAAAAAAATATTTACAAGGAGAGCAAAAATGAAAACAATTTTTGAAGAAGCAATCAGACAAAATCCTTCTATTACTTTTGATCGATGTGTCAAAGAGTGTGAAAAGTTGCTAGGAATACTGGGGAGCGATCAACTAGTTAACTTAAGTCTAGAAGATCGTTTGAATCTAGTGAGTAAGTTTGAATATATATCTTATGAGAGCAAAGGATATCTACACTTACAAGCACTTGTCCCTAGTTATGCTGTAAAAAAAGACTCTCTGCTATTAAAACACAGAGAAAATCCTTTTATCACAACAGCTCAACAACAGCATGCTCAAAAACTATATGATTTGGTTTCTTATAAAACGAATAGCTACCCCTATGGGATGATAATTTATTACGATTTTGAAGCGTGGACGGATGATAAGTTACGTTTGAACATTACGTTAGAGTATAACGATGCGTTTAACAGGAGATAAACTTTAATGATATACATTTTACAGTTAGTACTCTACTTAATATCCATCTTTTCAATACTATACTCAGGGTTTGTATTTGTTAATATGATTATTCTTATCTATACATTGCCTAGCGAAGAGCTACTTCCGAAAGCTATCAAAAACACAAACTTGCAAATTCAACATTTGTTAAAGTTATTTATTGACTCTCAAGAAGAACAAAACTATTATTCAGATTTTCATGCTGAGCTTATACATCAAGCTTCAAAGCTCAGCATATATCTGAACACAATTCATTTTCCAAATGGGATACAACGAGAGGGTCAAGATTTCTATCTCTGGTTATCAAAAATGCCAGTTCAACAAGACTTTGATGATTGGAAAATTCAGCTACGTCAAACGGTACGTAGTTACAATGATAACCTTGATGTTATATTTAACATGGTAGAGGAAGAACCTTATTTAAAACTCAAAATTAATCTGATCACTAAGGAAGATTTAAATCGTCTTAAACATAGTCAGGCTAAACCCCTCTACAGTGACGAAGGAGAAATTTGATGACACTTAAATTGAATGTACTGAGAAAAGAAAGCAGCAACGAACCTATTGAATGGAACTGCAACCGCTTTCCACATCTCCTCATTTCAGCACCCACAAATAGCGGGAAATCTTACTTCATTAAATATATATTAAGTATATTAACAATTCATTCAGATGATGCTTCTATCATGATACTTGATTACAAACAAGGAAGTGACTACTGGCAATGGCGTGACTATGACAATGTTTTTCTTGGGGATTTTGTCTATGACGGTTTCCAAAAAGCCTATAGTATCTTTGAAAACCGCAGAACCAATCCTGATAAAAAGTACCCTCCGTTCTTTTTGATTTTTGAAGAGTATCAGAGCACGGTAGAAAGTATTTCCAAGAAAGCGGATAAGGAAGCATTCTTGCAAAAAGTAGGAAATTTGCTACGTCTATCTAGGCAGGTTAATTACCACCTAATCTGTATTTGTCAAAGAGGAGATTCTTCCTCCTTTCCTGCTGGAAGTCGCGAGAACTTCTCTACTAAAGTCTCCATAGGGCGATTAAGTCCTCAAGCCAAACAGATGCTGTTCCCCGATGATGAGGTTAATCGGAACAAAGGACAGGGAGAGGTTAACATTCAATTTGATGGTCAACACGTTATTGAAGCTAGAACATATACCATCAGGGATATGGATAAGGCGGAGCGATTAATTACTGACTTACTTAGTCGAGGACTTCCACTAACTGATGAGGCTGTTGCCCGTAGCCCTTAGGCGGAGGTTTGGCTTACAGCCTCGCCAGCTTTAGCTGGCTGAGTTCGGGATAGTATTACCCCGAACTTCATGACAACATGACAAACTAACTAAAACATTACTATACCTAGTATAATTGACTATAACATTGTCACAATAAGTAAATGACAAAGGAGAATACTAATGACAAATTATAACGTTTCATCTGACTTTCGCGCTCGTAGTTTCTGTTGTGTTCTGAACAACGTTGATAAGTTATTCGATAAGAAATCAGATTTTTTCGATAGCGATACATACAATGAAAAAACTAAAAAAAGAATTCAAGAGTTTCGCGAGCTCCTTCCAGATACCGATGATCCCCTCAGTCCCGAGGAAATTGTCGATTTCTTAATGGGACGGTGGATTGCACGTAATGATAGCGTTGTGTGTGCTGTTAATTACGAGATAGGAGACAATGGTACTCATCATTGTCACATGGTACTTGAAGATAAACAAGCTTTCCGATTCTCGGCTCTTCAAAAACTCTATCCCACTATACATATAGAAGTTACACGCGGGACAAAAGAACAAGTCATTGCTTACCTTGAAAAAAGCGGAGAGCATGAAGAAAAGGCACATACTATTGTAGTGCCTATGAAGATTCACGGTGAGCTTAGAGCTGGAAATCAAGGTTACCGAAGTGAATTTGATTACATTCAAAAACAAATAGAAAACGGAGCTACTCCTGAAGAAATTATGGGGAGTAACTTTGAGTTCCGTAAATACTCTAAAATGATTCGTGAACACTTCTTTCAGTATCGACTTTCTCATACTCCAGACGAAAAAGAAATGGCAGTATACTGGCATGTGGGAGATTCTGGAGATGGAAAATCGCACACGCAAGTTGATTTAAAGAAAAAGCATGGTCGGGATAATGTATATATCTGGACTGACTTTGACAATGGTGGGCTTGACCTATATTGCGCTGAATCTATACTTTTTATGGATGAATTCAAGGGCATGCCATACAAAGAATTTCTTAAGGTGACAGACGTTTACCCTATTCAGCTACACGCCCGTTACACAAATACAATCGCTCTTTGGAATGAAATCCACATCACATCAATTTTCACTCCAAAACAAGCTTATGACTTAATGGTATCAGAGGGTCAACGAGAAGTTGATAGCTATAAACAGTTACAACGGAGACTTACTGAGGTTATCTTTCATTTTAAAACTAAAGAAAATGATGGTAGCTTCAAGTATAAAACCATTACATTTACACCTGAAGAGTTCGATAGATACAGCAGGGAACAAATTGAAAAATTTGCATACCTATTCGATAAGTTTAATTCAAGTGTATCAAACTATGACTACGGAAAGGATGCATTTCACAGTTCTATGAACCCAAGCAACAATCGAAGAAAAAAAGCTACTACTTCCAAACCATCCAAATCAGAAAGTAATAGCAAATAAGTATTCTGAGATAAGCTACGGCTAATCTCTACTACTATTATGCCACATTTCAATTATTGTTGCAAAGAAAGAGAGAATAGTATGTCACAAGATTACCTTGAAATGAAGCAAATAGAACTCCTGCTTCACACTATCATTGAAATGCTAAAGAATTTGAACAGCGAAAAAAGAAGTTCATGCATCTACACACAAAAAGAGATTTTAGATCTGCTCAGTATTTCCCCTAACACATTAAAGTCATGGGAAAATAGAGGTCTAAAACGTTTAGAACCACCTATTGAGGGTACTAGAACCGTTTACTATCATATTGATACTGTTTTAGAGTTTTTAAGCCACAACTAAAAGTGAAATGTGCTAGAATAGAAGTATCAAAAAAGAAAGAAAGTGAGATACTATCTATTTTAGCTTTTTTCAATTCTTCGATTGATTGAGGAGAGCAACTATGAATATAGAAAAAATCATCCATAAAGGCAAAACAGTCCTCAAAAAAGTAAAGGAGAATGGCGAGATTAGTTATTCAGTAAAGAGCGTCTATCTAGGCTTAGATATAAAGACTGGAAAACCTGTAAAAACAACTGTAACAGCTAAAAACCTACGATCCTTAGATCGTAAAATTATTCAAGCTAAAATTGATTGGGAAGAAAGTGGTTCAACAAGGAAAGAAACTTTTAGCATTGCTACCTTGTCAGATCTAGCTGAAATGTGGTTCTCCAACTACGAAACTTGGGTCAGCTCAGATAACACTCTAAACCGAGTGAGGAACTATCTAGACACCTATATCCTCCCCAAATTCGGACACTATCAACCAGATAAAATCACTTCTTCCGATATACAAAAATGGATTAACGAGCTTGCCCAAAAATCTAAAGAATCTGTCGATGCCGGTAATAAACGAGCTAAAAAAGGAAGTGCAAAAGATTTTGGAGCAATCGCCCACAAGTTAAGAGAGATTTTTAATTTTGGAATAACGCATTTTGAACTCAAATATAATCCTGTTCAATCTATCAAGATTCCACCAAAACCAAAAAGCAATCAAAAACGCATTATGGTTCTTCATGATGAAGATTTAACTATCTGGCTAAATTTCGTCGATACTTTACCTAATACTAGGGCTAATCGGCGATTTAAAGTTATCTGCGACAGTCTACTTGCTTCAGGAATGAGAATCAATGAGCTATTAGCTTTGACTATATATGACCTTGATTTTGAAAGTTCTGAAATATTAGTCACTAAAACTCTTGTATGGAAAAATGCAAACCCTAAGTTAGGATTAAAAGGAAAGGTTGTTTGTAAAAATACTCCTAAATCTGATTCGGGCAATAGAAAAATAGCTGTTCCGTACCAAATTATTGAGCAACTTCAAAACTTCCATGATGAAATGAATCTTTATTTCAAGAAGAACGGTCTTTCAAAAAGCAAGTTGATTTTCCCAACAATTTACGGAAACTATATGTGCGATAGGAATGAACGTGCTACACTCAAAAGACGATTACAGGAAGTTGATCTACCTGACTATGGTTTTCACTTATTCCGTCATACACACGCTTCTATGATGTTAAATGCTGGTATGAATTGGAAAGAGTTACAGGTTCGCATGGGACATAAGTCTATCAAAACTACTATGGACATATATGCCGAGCTTGCCCCTAAAAATCAAACACAAGCGGTAGATATTTATCTAAATAAAATTGCGGAGCTAACCTCATAAAATTCATGGCAACCTTTTTGGCAACCTCTGACAGTTTTATCCAAATCAATAGCTTATAAACATTGATTTAATAGGGTTTATCACAACTAAAATAGATTTTAAGTATTCCTTACAGAAGTTAAGTAAGCATTCAATACGAATCAATACAGAAGAAAAACGCTGCTCAAGCGTTTTTTCTTTTGGTTAATTATCTTATATTTCAATTCAAACTCTACTCGTCCTACAATCTTTTTTGTAAAACTGATTTGAATCAGGTAATTTTAGCACTCTACTGCACTTTACTTAACCAATGTATAGTATTGATTTCTATCTTGCTTGCTATTGTCATGCCATTCAAGTATTCTTTTATTTGAAAGATTCTTCAATGACTTACTCGCAAAATAAAATGATCACTTAGGAAGTACCAAAACAAAAACTTGAAATATCGGGGGTAGTGTGTTAGAATGAAAGCATAAAGGGAAAATAATGCTTCTAGCATATATAACTAAAAAGCCCCAACGTGCCACCGATGGGGTTTTTTGCTACCCTCTAAAAGGGTTAAATGCTACTTGCTACGTCTCTTTATCCATAGCTTGAAAAGCTCAGATAGTACGTTAACAAGTAACGGAGCTAGAAAAAGGGAAAATAATTCTAGCATATATAATACCTCCCTTCCTTAAAGTGAGGGGGGCCAAAACATTATATTATAACAGATTTATATCATCAATATCGCTTAATTTTTGGCATAGATGGACTTAGATACACAAATAACCTTACTAGCAAATCTCTAAACAAACCCAGAAATCAACATTTTAAGACAAAGCAAAAAGCCCACTGTTGTAGGCTTTCTGTAAGATATTTCTTAAAATTACAACATTTTGTTGTAGAATTCAACGACAAGTGCTTCGTTGATTTCTGGGTTGATTTCGTCGCGTTCTGGCAAGCGAGTCAATGAACCTTCCAATTTTTCAGCGTCGAATGATACGAATGCTGGACGTCCAAGAGTAGCTTCTACTGCTTCAAGGATAGCTGGAACTTTCAATGATTTTTCACGAACTGAGATCACCTGACCTGGAGTTACGCGGTATGATGGGATATCAACGCGTTTTCCGTCAACAAGGATGTGACCGTGGTTTACGAATTGACGAGCTTGACGACGAGTAGTCGCAAGACCAAGACGG
>JAWERV010000034.1:0-19950 GCA_032481955.1 Streptococcus mitis
CCTTCTTTCCTAGTTAATCTTTTTTCACTCCAATCCTACCAAATATTCCTTGAAAGAAGTATCACAACAAAAAAGAGAACGAGCCAAAACTGCGTTCTCCTGAAAATGATAAAACATTACTATTAAAATAGATTACATGTAAAACTCTAATCAGGCAGAGCCTGCTAACTCATGACAGAAAAAGATGTTTAGCCTATAGTGCTGGCATTAAAAAATCCTCACACATCACGCAAGGAAATCGCTAAATAAAACAGGCTTTGACCATGTCGGGATTAATTGCAGCACATTCCAAGGATCCAGCTTTTTCTTTTTTTTATAATCGAATTTCCCAAAGAGTAAGCAAGATGAAGGCCGTCATTGCTTATGCTCATAAGATTCTCAGAATCATTTACAAACTACTTTCTGCCAAGCATACTTATCAAAAAGAGAAGGGGCTAGGACTGAGGAAACAGTTCTAACGCCAAAACTAAAAAATTTCAATTACACGCTAGTACAGGAATTGATTTTTTACGCTTTCTTACTGTTTTTTTAGAAAAAAATAGCATAAAAATCTAGTTATCCGCATAAAAACTGGACTTATCACACTTTATCAAGGTCAAAACCACTCAATTTACTACTAATTTACTACTTATGAATGAGCTTTGATACGACGATTTATCCTTGAAAAGTGAAGATATAAAGATACTTCCAATAAAATTTGAATATTTAATAGGTAGACACTTCAAAAAATGAGGTGTCTATTTTTTTACCCGATTTTGAAAGGAAGTGAACTTATGAAAACAAAAAATCAAGAATCAAAAGGTCGTTCCCCACTCTTTAAGACCATCAAACATTCATTCAGCCAATAAAAAAGAAAGGATAGGTAAAAATATGGAACTTAAATTTGTGATTCCCAACATGGAAAAAACATTCGGCAATTTAGAATTTGCTGGCGAGGATAAAGTCGTTCAGCGAAGAATCAACGGACGGCTAACTGTCTTATCAAGAAGCTATAATCTCTATTCTGATGTTCAAAGAGCAGATGATATTGTGGTGGTGCTTCCTGCTGAAGCTGGCGAAAAACATTTCGGCTTTGAGGAACGTGTGAAGTTAGTCAATCCACGTATTACCGCAGAGGGCTACAAAATCGGCACTCGTGGTTTTACAAATTACCTTTTACATGCTGACGACATGATAAAAGAATAAAGAAAGAGAGGAAAAATGATGAGATTAGCAAATGGCATTGTATTAGATAAAGACACGACTTTTGGAGAATTGAAATTCTCTGCTCTACGTCGTGAAGTGAGAATCCAAAATGAAGACGGGTCGGTTTCAGATGAAATCAAGGAACGTACCTATGACTTAAAATCCAAAGGACAAGGACGCATGATTCAAGTAAGTATTCCTGCCAGCGTGCCTTTGAAAGAGTTTGATTATAACGCACGGGTGGAACTTATCAATCCCATTGCGGACACCGTTGCTACTGCCACCTATCAAGGAGCAGATGTTGACTGGTATATCAAGGCAGACGATATTGTGCTGACAAAGGATTCTAGTTCATTCAAAGCTCAACCACAAGCAAAGAAAGAACCGACACAAGACAAATAGTCGCTAGGTAGAAAGGAGACTTTTTCGCATGAAACAGCGTGGTAAAAGGATTCGCCCATCTGGTAAAGATTTAGTCTTTCATTTTACGATAGCGTCACTCCTGCCTGTTTTCCTGCTGGTTGTCGGACTGTTTCATGTGAAGACAATCCAGCAGATCAACTGGCAGGATTTTAACCTATCACAAGCAGATAAGATTGACATTCCCTATTTAATTATCAGTTTCAGTGTCGCAATTCTTATCTGCTTGCTGGTAGCGTTTGTATTCAAACGGGTTCGCTATGATACGGTTAAACAACTTTACCACCGTCAAAAACTGGCAAAGATGATACTTGAAAACAAGTGGTATGAATCTGAACAGGTCAAAACAGAGGGTTTCTTTAAAGATAGTGCTGGTCGTACAAAGGAAAAGATAACCTACTTCCCTAAAATGTATTATCGACTTAAAAATGGCTTGATACAGATACGGGTGGAAATCACGCTGGGAAAATATCAAGACCAACTCTTACACTTGGAAAAGAAATTAGAGAGTGGCTTGTACTGTGAGCTGACGGATAAAGAGTTAAAGGATTCCTATGTGGAATATACTTTGCTCTATGACACCATAGCCAGTCGTATTTCTATTGATGAAGTAGAAGCTAAAGATGGTAAACTTCGCTTAATGAAAAACGTATGGTGGGAATATGATAAGCTCCCTCATATGTTGATTGCTGGTGGTACAGGTGGCGGTAAAACTTACTTTATACTGACACTGATTGAAGCCTTGCTTCATACAGATTCAAAACTGTATATTCTTGACCCGAAAAATGCTGACCTTGCGGACTTAGGTTCTGTGATGGCAAATGTCTACTATAGAAAAGAAGACTTGCTTTCTTGCATTGAAACATTCTATGAAGAAATGATGAAACGTAGTGAGGAAATGAAGCAGATGAAGAACTATAAGACTGGCAAAAATTATGCTTACTTAGGTCTCCCGGCACACTTCTTAATCTTTGATGAATACGTCGCTTTCATGGAAATGCTGGGAACAAAAGAAAACACCGCAGTTATGAATAAGCTGAAACAGATTGTCATGTTAGGTCGTCAAGCTGGCTTCTTTCTAATACTGGCTTGTCAACGTCCAGACGCAAAATATTTAGGCGACGGAATCCGTGATCAGTTTAATTTCAGAGTGGCTTTAGGTCGTATGTCTGAAATGGGCTATGGCATGATGTTTGGCAGTGACGTACAAAAGGATTTCTTCTTAAAGCGAATCAAAGGTCGTGGCTATGTTGATGTAGGAACAAGTGTCATATCAGAGTTTTATACTCCCCTTGTACCAAAAGGATATGATTTCTTGGAGGAAATTAAAAAGTTATCCAACAGCAGACAGTCCACGCAGGCGACGTGCGAAGCGGAAGTCGCAGGTGTGGACTGATCTTGCTGGCTGGTGTGGCAATAGCCACGCCAGCACTTAACCCCCCGTATCTAACAGGGGGGTACAAATCGACAGGAAACAGTCAAAAAAACATTAGAAAATCCTTTGGTTACAAGGGATTTACAAAATTTCAGCGTATGTCAAATGGGCTTTAAAAGTTGACATACGCCTTTTTGATTGGAGGGATTTTTACTGAATGAACAAACTTGGTTACAGCATTTAAAAGAAAAACGCTTGGCTTATGGACTATCTCAAAACCGTTTAGCTGTTGCGACTGGTATTACAAGGCAGTATCTAAGCGATATTGAAACAGGAAAAGTCAAGCCATCAGAGGATTTACAGCAGTCCCTTTGGGAAGCTCTGGAACGCTTCAATCCCGACGCTCCCCTTGAAATGCTGTTTGATTATGTAAGGATTCGCTTTCCGACAACAGACGTACAGCAGGTGGTCGAAAACATCTTACAACTGAAACTGTCCTATTTTCTTCATGAGGACTATGGTTTCTATTCTTATTCAGAGCATTATGCTTTAGGCGACATATTCGTCCTTTGCTCCCATGAACTGGACAAAGGAGTTCTGGTGGAATTGAAAGGTCGTGGGTGCAGACAATTTGAAAGCTATCTTCTGGCACAACAAAGAAGCTGGTATGAGTTCTTTATGGACGTTTTGGTGGCTGGCGGTGTGATGAAACGCCTTGACCTTGCCATTAACGATAAGACAGGGATTTTGAATATCCCTGTACTCACTGAAAAGTGCCAACAGGAAGAATGTATCTCCGTCTTCCGCAGTTTTAAAAGCTATCGCAGTGGCGAACTGGTACGCAAAGAGGAAAAGGAATGTATGGGAAACACCCTCTATATCGGTTCATTACAAAGTGAAGTTTATTTCTGTATCTATGAAAAGGACTACGAGCAGTACAAGAAAAATGATATTCCCATTGAAGACGCAGAAGTAAAAAACCGTTTTGAGATTCGATTGAAAAATGAGCGTGCCTATTATGCAGTCCGTGATTTACTCGTCTATGACAATCCAGAGCATACCGCCTTTAAAATTATCAATCGGTATATCCGTTTTGTAGATAAAGACGATTCCAAACCTCGTTCTGATTGGAAACTGAATGAAGAATGGGCTTGGTTTATTGGGAACAATCGTGAACGATTAAAACTAACCACAAAACCAGAGCCTTACTCCTTCCAAAGGACGCTGAACTGGCTATCTCATCAAGTTGCCCCGACCTTAAAGGTTGCGATTAAACTTGATGAAATCAACCAGACGCAGGTTGTAAAAGACATTCTCGACCATGCGAAACTGACAGACCGACACAAGCAGATTTTGAAGCAACAGTCAGTAAAAGAACAGGACGTGATAACAACAAAAAAATAACTCAAATACAAATTCATTGAATATAGAGAGGAGAACATTTTTATGAATTTTGGACAAAACCTTTATAACTGGTTTCTATCAAACGCTCAATCACTGGTGCTTTTAGCAATCGTTGTGATTGGCTTGTATCTTGGCTTCAAGCGTGAGTTTAGCAAACTGATTGGCTTTTTAATTATTGCGATTATTGCGGTTGGCTTAGTCTTCAACGCTGCTGGAGTAAAAGACATTTTACTAGAGCTATTCAATCGCATTATTGGTGCTTAAATAAAACCGTTCTTTTGTGGAATATAAGTGGTTTTCTTATGTTCCGCAAAGGAATGGTACACCAAACGAAGTGCGGTAGGGATTTTTGAATCTCTACAAAGAAAGGACGTGAATATATGGACGATATGCAAGTCTATATTGCGAATTTAGGCAAATACAATGAGGGCGAATTGGTCGGTGCGTGGTTTACCTTTCCCATTGACTTTGAGGAAGTCAAAGAGAAAATCGGCTTGAATGATGAATATGAGGAATACGCCATTCATGACTACGAGTTACCCTTTACGGTTGACGAATACACTTCCATTGGCGAACTCAATCGACTATGGGAAATGGTATCGGAATTACCCGAAGAATTACAATCGGAGCTATCTGCTCTGCTCACTCATTTTTCAAGCATTGAAGAACTAAGCGAACATCAAGAGGATATTATCATTCATTCCGATTGTGATGATATGTATGACGTGGCACGCTACTACATTGAAGAAACGGGTGCTTTAGGCGAAGTACCAGCTAGTCTTCAAAACTATATTGATTATCAAGCCTATGGTCGGGATTTAGACCTTTCAGGAACGTTTATCTCAACCAATCATGGGATTTTTGAAATCGTCTATTAAATCTGTCGGTACATTACTACTGGCAGATTTTCTATTTTACGGGGTGGCTCAATCAGCTACCCCTATTTTTTATGAAAGGATTGATTACATGAAGAAAATACGAAGCTATACCAGTATCTGGTCTGTGGAAAAGGTACTGTATTCTATCAATGATTTTAGACTTCCGTTTCCCATAACCTTTACGCAAATGACATGGTTTGTCGTGTCACTCTTTGCAGTGATGATACTTGGCAACTTGCCCCCTCTTTCCATGATAGAGGGAGCATTTCTCAAATACTTTGGGATTCCTGTGGCTTTCACATGGTTTATGTCTACAAAAACTTTTGATGGTAAAAAGCCTTATGGATTTTTGAAGTCTGTCATTGCTTATGCACTGCGACCAAAGCTGACCTATGCAGGAAAAAAAGTAACGCTTGGCAGAAACCAGCCACAAGAAGCCATTACAGCAGTTAGGAGTGAATTTTATGGCATATCCAATTAAATACATTGAAAACAATCTCGTCTGGAATAAAGACGGGGAATGTTATGCTTACTATGAGCTTGTTCCTTACAATTACTCATTTCTAAGTCCAGAACAGAAAATACAAGTGCATGATTCTTTCAGACAGCTTATCGCACAAAATCGTGATGGCAAAATTCATGCTTTACAAATCAGTACAGAATCCAGCATACGTTCTGCACAAGAGCGTTCCAAAAATGAAGTCACTGGCAAGCTCAAAGCGGTTGCCTATGACAAAATCGACCAACAGACAGACGCTTTAATATCCATGATTGGCGAAAATCAAGTGAACTACCGTTTCTTTATCGGCTTTAAGTTGCTTCTCAACGATCAGGAGTTTTCTATGAAAAGTCTTACCGTTGAAGCAAAAAATGCTTTGTCTGATTTTGTCTATGATGTGAACCATAAGCTGATGGACGATTTTGTTAGTATGAGTAATGATGAAATCCTGCGTTTTCAGAAGATGGAAAAGCTCTTAGAAAATAAAATCTCTCGTCGTTTCAAAATCCGCAGGTTAGATAAGGACGACTTCGGCTATCTGATTGAACACCTTTACGGACAGACAGGCACTGCCTATGAAGAGTATGAGTACCATCTATCAAAGAAAAAGCTGGATAATGAAACGCTGATTAAATACTATGACTTGATTAAGCCTACTCGCTGTTTGGTGGAAGAAAAACAGCGATATTTGAAAATCCAGCAGGAAGATGAAACCGTCTATGTAGCTTACTTTACCATTAACAGCATTGTCGGAGAACTGGACTTCCCGTCCTCTGAAATCTTCTACTACCAGCAACAGCAATTTACATTCCCGATTGATACGTCAATGAATGTGGAAATTGTAGCGAATCGTAAAGCCCTATCTACTGTCCGCAATAAAAAGAAAGAACTGAAAGACTTGGATAACCACGCTTGGCAAAGTGATAATGAAACCAGCTCCAATGTGGCGGAAGCTCTGGAAAGTGTGAATGAGCTGGAAACCAATTTAGACCAAAGCAAGGAATCTATGTACAAGCTGTCTTATGTGGTAAGGGTATCAGCAAATGATCTTGACGAACTCAAACGTCGTTGTAATGAAGTGAAAGATTTTTATGACGATTTAAGCGTAAAACTGGTACGACCATTTGGGGATATGCTCGGCTTACATGAAGAATTTTTACCTGCCAGAAAGCGTTATATGAATGATTATATTCAATACGTGACCTCTGATTTCCTCGCTGGTTTAGGTTTTGGTGCTACTCAAATGCTGGGGGAAAATGAGGGGATTTATGTTGGCTACAGCTTAGATACTGGACGCAATGTCTATCTGAAACCTGCTCTTGCCAGTCAAGGGGTTAAGGGTTCAGTAACCAATGCGTTAGCGTCGGCTTTTGTTGGTTCGCTGGGTGGTGGTAAATCCTTTGCGAATAAGCTTATCGTCTATTATGCGGTGCTTTATGGGGCACAAGCAGTGATTGTAGACCCAAAAGCAGAACGTGGCAGATGGAAAGAAACCTTGCCAGAGATTTCCCATGAAATCAATATCGTCACTCTGACTTCTGATGAGAAAAACAAAGGCTTACTTGACCCTTATGTGATTATGAAAAATCCCAAAGATTCTGAATCACTGGCTATTGATATTCTGACATTCCTTACGGGGATTTCCTCTCGTGATGGGGAACGCTTCCCAATCCTTAGAAAAGCCATTCGTGCAGTAACCAATAGTGAAGTACGAGGGTTGATGAAAGTGATTGAGGAATTACGGGTTGAGAATACGCCACTAAGTACCAGTATAGCCGACCATATCGAAAGTTTTACAGACTATGACTTTGCACATTTATTATTCAGTAATGGTTATGTGGAGCAGTCTATCAGCTTAGAAAAACAACTGAACATTATACAGGTTGCGGACTTGGTACTTCCCGACAAGGAAACTTCCTTTGAGGAATATACCACTATGGAGCTTTTATCCGTTGCTATGCTGATTGTCATTAGTACCTTTGCTTTAGACTTTATCCATACAGACCGAAGCATTTTCAAGATTGTAGATTTAGACGAAGCATGGAGCTTTTTACAGGTAGCACAAGGAAAAACACTATCTATGAAGCTGGTTCGGGCTGGTCGTGCTATGAACGCTGGGGTATATTTCGTGACCCAAAATACAGACGACCTCTTAGATGAAAAACTGAAAAATAACCTCGGCTTAAAATTTGCATTTCGTTCCACTGACCTTAACGAGATTAAAAAGACCTTAGCCTTTTTTGGTGTAGACCCAGAGGACGAAAACAATCAGAAGCGATTGCGTGATTTGGAAAACGGGCAATGCCTTATCAGTGATTTATATGGTCGTGTCGGTGTGATACAGTTCCACCCTGTATTTGAAGAACTGCTCCATGCCTTTGATACCAGACCACCTGTGCGAAAAGAGGTGTAAATGTGAAACCATCAATAGTAAACAGAATAAAATCAAACTGGACGCTGAAACGTCTAGGTAAAGTGGCAATGACAGTGGCTTTCACACTTGTGATTGCCATTTTTCTTTTAGCCATGCTGGGAACGGTGGTTCAAGCTGCGGGCTTGGTAGATGATACGGTCAATGTGGCAAATGAATACAGCCGATACCCACTTGAAAACTATCAACTGGATTTTTATGTGGATAATAGCTGGGGCTGGCTTCCGTGGAACTGGTCGGACGGGATTGGAAAACAGGTCATGTATGGACTATATGCCATTACCAATTTTATTTGGACAATCAGTTTGTATGTTTCCAATGCGACAGGTTACTTAGTACAGGAAGCCTATTCCTTAGACTTCATTTCCGCTACAGCAGATTCCATTGGTAAGAATATGCAGACCTTAGCTGGTGTGAGTGCAAACGGATTTTCAACAGAGGGTTTCTATGTTGGATTCCTCTTACTCTTGATTTTGGTTCTTGGGGTTTATGTTGCCTATACGGGACTGATAAAGAGAGAAACCACAAAGGCAATTCATGCCATTATGAATTTTGTGCTGGTGTTTATCCTATCGGCTTCCTTTATTGCCTACGCTCCCGACTACATTAAAAAAATCAATGACTTTTCATCAGACATCAGTAATGCCAGTTTATCACTTGGCACGAAGATTGTCATGCCCCATTCCGATAGTCAAGGCAAGGACAGCGTGGACTTAATCAGAGATAGCCTGTTTTCCATACAGGTTCTGCAACCGTGGCTACTGCTTCAATACAACAGTTCAGACATTGAAAGTATCGGTATTGACCGTGTGGAAAGCCTGCTCTCCACCAGCCCAGATTCCAACAATGGCGAAGACAGAGAAAAAATTGTTGCGGAAGAAATTGAAGACAGAAGCAATACCAATCTAACCATTACAAAGACCATTAACCGTTTAGGTACAGTCTTCTTCCTATTTGTCTTCAATATTGGGATTTCCATATTTGTATTCCTATTAACAGGAATCATGATTTTCTCGCAGGTACTTTTTATCATCTATGCTATGTTTCTGCCTGTGAGCTTTATTTTAAGCATGATTCCATCATTTGATGGTATGTCAAAACGAGCCATAACAAAGCTCTTTAATACCATTTTGACACGAGCTGGAATCACATTGATTATTACGACAGCATTTAGTATTTCAACCATGCTCTATACCTTATCGGCTGGTTATCCGTTCTTTTTGATTGCTTTTCTACAGATTGTGACCTTTGCAGGAATCTACTTCAAGCTGGGCGATTTAATGAGTATGTTTTCTCTACAGAGTAACGATTCTCAAAGTGTGGGAAGTCGTGTGATGAGAAAACCTCGTATGCTTATGCACGCTCACATGCACCGTCTACAGCGGAAACTTGGACGTTCCATGACTACTCTAGGGGCTGGGTCTGCCATTGTTACAGGTAAAAAAGGACAGTCGGGTTCGGGGAGTTCTGCAAGGACACAAGCAGATCACTCCCGACCAGACGGAAAGGAAAAATCAACACTTGGAAAACGTATCGGTCAAACCATCGGTACAGTAGCTGATACCAAAGACAGAATGGTAGACACTGCTAGTGGTTTGAAAGAACAGGTTAAAGATTTGCCGACCAATGCAAGATATGCAGTATATCAAGGAAAATCCAAAGTAAAAGAGAATGTCCGTGATTTAACCAGTAGTATTTCTCAAACCAAAGCGGACAGAGCCAGTGGACGCAAGGAACAGCAGGAACAAAGGCGAAAAACCATTGCGAAGCGTCGCTCTGAAATGGAACAGGTCAAACAGAAAAAACAGCCTGCTTCTTCTGTTCATGAAAGACCGACTACAAGACAAGAACAATATCATGATGAACAGACCTCAAAACAGTCTAATATTCAGACTTCATATAAGGAATCTCAACAAGCCAAACAAGAGCGTCCAGCAGTTAAGTCCGATTTTTCAAGTCCAAAAGTGGAACGCCAAGGCAATACCGTTCAAGAAAAAACCGTTCAAAAGCCAGCAACTTCAACCACTACAGCAGATAGAACTTCACAACGTCCAATCACAAAAGAACGTCCGTCTACTGTTCAAAGAGTACCACTACAAAATACAAGAAGTAGACCACCAATCAAAACCGCCACCATTAAGAAAGTCGGTAAGAAACCATGAAGTTGAAAACTTTAGTGATTGGTGGTTCTGGATTATTCTTGATGGTCTTCTCACTGCTTCTGTTTGTTGCCATTTTATTTTCAGATGAACAGGACAGCGGAATTTCCAATATTCATTATGGAGGTGTGAATGTTTCCGCAGAAGTGCTGGCTCATAAGCCTATGGTAGAAAAATATGCCAAAGAATATGGCGTTGAAGAATATGTCAACATACTTCTTGCGATTATACAGGTGGAATCGGGCGGTACTGCGGAAGATGTTATGCAGTCCTCGGAATCCCTCGGTCTTCCACCTAATTCATTGAGTACAGAAGAATCCATTAAGCAAGGTGTGAAGTATTTCAGTGAATTATTAGCCAGTAGCGAAAGGCTCAGTGTAGATTTAGAATCGGTTATCCAGTCCTACAATTATGGTGGTGGTTTCTTAGGGTATGTGGCTAATCGTGGAAATAAATATACCTTTGAACTGGCTCAAAGTTTCTCAAAAGAGTATTCAGGTGGCGAAAAAGTGTCTTACCCCAATCCCATAGCCATACCTATCAATGGGGGCTGGCGATACAACTATGGCAATATGTTTTATGTGCAACTGGTAACGCAGTATCTTGTCACAACAGAGTTTGATGATGATACGGTACAAGCCATCATGGACGAAGCACTGAAATATGAGGGCTGGCGATACGTTTACGGTGGAGCTTCCCCGACTACTTCTTTTGATTGTAGCGGACTGACACAATGGACGTATGGAAAAGCTGGAATTAACTTACCACGAACCGCACAACAGCAATATGATGTGACCCAGCATATCCCACTATCGGAAGCACAAGCTGGCGATTTGGTTTTCTTTCATTCTACCTATAACGCTGGCTCTTATATTACTCATGTTGGGATATACCTTGGCAATAACCGTATGTTTCATGCAGGCGACCCAATCGGTTATGCCGACTTAACAAGCCCCTACTGGCAACAGCATTTAGTGGGAGCAGGACGAATCAAACAATGAGAAAGGAAGATTTAATGATGAAATTTAGAAAAAATCAGAATAAAGAAAAACAGATACCAAAGGAAAAGAAACCTCGTGTCTACTATAAGGTCAATCCTCATAAAAAGGTTGTGATTGCCTTGTGGGTACTTTTAGGGCTTAGTTTCAGCTTTGCGATATTCAAGCACTTTACAGCTATAGATACTCATACTATTCACGAAACAACTATCATAGAAAAGGAATACGTTGATACTCATCATGTAGAAAATTTTGTAGAGAACTTTGCGAAAGTCTACTATTCATGGGAGCAATCCGATAAGTCCATTGATAATCGAATGGAAAGTCTAAAAGGCTATCTGACAGATGAACTTCAAGCTCTCAATGTTGATACAGTACGCAAAGATATTCCTGTATCGTCTTCTGTAAGAGGATTTCAGATATGGACGGTAGAGCCAACTGGCGACAATGAGTTTAATGTAACCTACAGTGTAGACCAGCTCATTACAGAGGGAGAAAATACAAAGACCGTCCACTCTGCTTATATAGTGAGTGTCTATGTAGATGGTTCTGGAAATATGGTACTGGTTAAGAATCCGACCATTACCAACATACCTAAGAAATCAAGTTATAAACCAAAAGCCATTGAAAGTGAGGGGACGGTTGATTCCATTACAACCAATGAAATCAATGAGTTTTTAACGACGTTCTTCAAGCTCTATCCTACAGCGACAGCCAGTGAACTTTCCTACTATGTGAATGACGGGATATTAAAACCAATCGGAAAAGAGTACATCTTTCAAGAACTGGTAAATCCTATTCACAATCGTAAGGATAATCAAGTCACGGTATCGCTGACAGTGGAGTATATCGACCAGCAGACCAAAGCAACGCAGGTATCTCAATTTGATTTGGTACTTGAAAAGAACGGGAGTAATTGGAAGATTATAGAATAACAAATATTGGTACATTATTACAGCTATTTTGTAATCACGTACTCTCTTTGATAAAAAATTGGAGATTCCTTTACAAATATGCTCTTACGTGCTATAATTAAAGTATCTATTTAAAAGGAGTTAATAAATATGCGGCAAGGTATTCTTAAATAAACTGTCAATTTGATAGTGGGAACAAATAATTGGATGTCCTTTTTTAGGAGGGCTTAGTTTTTTGTACCCAGTTTAAGAATACCTTTATCATGTGATTCTAAAGTATCCAGAGAATATCTGTATGCTTTGTATACCTATGGTTATGCATAAAAATCCCAGTGATAAAAGTATTTATCACTGGGATTTTTATGCCCTTTTGGGTTTTTGAATGGAGGAAAATCACATGAAAATTATTAATATTGGAGTTTTAGCTCATGTTGATGCAGGAAAAACTACCTTAACAGAAAGCTTATTATATAACAGTGGAGCGATTACAGAATTAGGAAGCGTGGACAAAGGTACAACGAGGACGGATAATACGCTTTTAGAACGTCAGAGAGGAATTACAATTCAGACAGGAATAACCTCTTTTCAGTGGGAAAATACGAAGGTGAACATCATAGACACGCCAGGACATATGGATTTCTTAGCAGAAGTATATCGTTCATTATCAGTTTTAGATGGGGCAATTCTACTGATTTCTGCAAAAGATGGCGTACAAGCACAAACTCGTATATTATTTCATGCACTTAGGAAAATGGGGATTCCCACAATCTTTTTTATCAATAAGATTGACCAAAATGGAATTGATTTATCAACGGTTTATCAGGATATTAAAGAGAAACTTTCTGCCGAAATTGTAATCAAACAGAAGGTAGAACTGTATCCTAATATGTGTGTGACGAACTTTACCGAATCTGAACAATGGGATACGGTAATAGAGGGAAACGATGACCTTTTAGAGAAATATATGTCCGGTAAATCATTAGAAGCATTGGAACTCGAACAAGAGGAAAGCATAAGATTTCAGAATTGTTCTCTGTTCCCTGTTTATCACGGAAGTGCAAAAAACAATATAGGGATTGATAACCTTATAGAAGTGATTACGAATAAATTTTATTCATCAACACATCGAGGTCAGTCTGAACTTTGCGGAAAAGTTTTCAAAATTGAGTATTCGGAAAAAAGACAGCGTCTTGCATATATACGTCTTTATAGTGGCGTACTGCATTTGCGAGATTCGGTTAGAATATCGGAAAAGGAAAAAATAAAAATTACAGAAATGTATACTTCAATAAATGGTGAATTATGTAAAATCGATAAGGCTTATTCCGGGGAAATTGTTATTTTGCAGAATGAGTTTTTGAAGTTAAATAGTGTTCTTGGAGATACAAAGCTATTGCCACAGAGAGAGAGAATTGAAAATCCCCTCCCTCTGCTGCAAACGACTGTTGAACCGAGCAAACCTCAACAAAGGGAAATGTTACTTGATGCACTTTTAGAAATCTCCGACAGTGACCCGCTTCTGCGATATTATGTGGATTCTGCGACACATGAAATCATACTTTCTTTCTTAGGGAAAGTACAAATGGAAGTGACTTGTGCTCTGCTGCAAGAAAAGTATCATGTGGAGATAGAAATAAAAGAGCCTACAGTCATTTATATGGAAAGACCGTTAAAAAAAGCAGAGTATACCATTCACATCGAAGTTCCACCGAATCCTTTCTGGGCTTCCATTGGTCTATCTGTAGCACAGCTTCCATTAGGGAGCGGAGTACAGTATGAGAGCTCGGTTTCTCTTGGATACTTAAATCAATCGTTTCAAAATGCAGTTATGGAGGGGATACGCTATGGCTGTGAACAAGGATTGTATGGTTGGAATGTGACGGACTGTAAAATCTGTTTTAAGTATGGCTTATACTATAGCCCTGTTAGTACCCCAGCAGATTTTCGGATGCTTGCTCCTATTGTATTGGAACAAGTCTTAAAAAAAGCTGGAACAGAATTGTTAGAGCCATATCTTAGTTTTAAAATTTATGCGCCACAGGAATATCTTTCACGAGCATACAACGATGCTCCTAAATATTGTGCGAATATCGTAGACACTCAATTGAAAAATAATGAGGTCATTCTTAGTGGAGAAATCCCTGCTCGGTGTATTCAAGAATATCGTAGTGATTTAACTTTCTTTACAAATGGACGTAGTGTTTGTTTAACAGAGTTAAAAGGGTACCATGTTACTACCGGTGAACCTGTTTGCCAGCCCCGTCGTCCAAATAGTCGGATAGATAAAGTACGATATATGTTCAATAAAATAACTTAGTGTATTTTATGTTGTTATATAAATATGGTTTCTTGTTAAATAAGATGAAATATTTTTTAATAAAGATTTGAATTAAAGTGTAAAGGAGGAGATAGTTATTATAAACTACAAGTGGATATTGTGTCCTGTATGTGGAAATAAAACACGATTAAAGATAAGGGAAGATACTGAATTAAAAAAATTCCCCCTCTATTGTCCGAAATGCAGACAAGAAAATTTAATTGAAATAAAGCAGTTCAAAGTAACTGTGATTACAGAGCCAGACGCAAAGACGCAGAGCCGATAAAATGAGATTAATACAATCTCATTTTATCGGCTCTTTCCGTTATGTATGGATTCTTTTAATTAGTCTTCGATGTTTCTTGCTTCGTTGATACCGCTGGCTAAAGATTCCATTAAGGATAGTTCTTTGTCTGTAAAGCTATCCATGTATTTCTCTATCTGTAATCGTCGGGTGCTTTTTACCAAGTTATTAGCAGGTAAGAAAAATTCATCAACGGAAACATGAAGTAACGATACAAGGTCATAAAGAACTTGTATGCTGGGGTGTTGCCCTTTATTTTCAATATTAGTTAAGTACCGTGGGTCAATTTCAATCAATGCTCCCACTTGTTCACGAGTTAAACCTCGTTTCAATCGAGCTTCTTTAATGGCTAAACCAAAGGCTCTAAAATCATATTTATCTTCTTTTTTACGCATAGTAGACCACCTCTATACATTTTATTGTTCCTACTGAATTAAAAACAGGTATAGAAAAACGTGTTATATGGTTTATAGGTTTATATTTAATAAAAAGCACTACTAAACGCCAATAAAAAAAACCGTTATATGGTAGTGCTATTTACGCTGTTAAAATATTGTATATTACTTCCAAATGGCGGTTTGTTGGAGGTCAACGTCGCCATGAAGTACATCATATACAATAAATTTCCTTACATTGGGTTCTTGTCAAAAAAAGTCGTCTATCTGCAATAGATAAGTACGTCCACCAATGTGGTTTTATAAATCATATAGATAGAATAACAGAAGCATGTAAACAGAGAAATAAATCTGTTTATATGCTTTTTTGGCTATTCAGAACTTTTTTACAAAGTTTATTTATCAGTAATGCAACAAATCCCCCTTTCACATTGGGACTAAGAGTGAAAGGAGATAAACGAGCAAGGCTCACTTCCTTTCCTAGACAGAAAGGGGGTGAGAAACATGAAACCATCTTCTTTTCAGACCACAATAGAAAATCAGTTTGACTATATCTGTAAACGTGCTATGGAAGACGAGCGAAAGAATTATATGCTTTATCTTTCAAGGATTGCAAAGCGTGAGGTGTCCTTTTCGGATGTTGGCGATTATCTTGTTAGCCAGTTTGCGACAACAGATAACTATTCAACTGACTTTCAGATTTTTACACTCAATGGGTTATCAGTAGGCGTTGAAAATGATTTGTTGAGTGAAGCATTACGTGAGTTGCCAGACAAGAAACGTGAAATTCTACTGCTGTTTTACTTTATGGACATGAGCGATTCAGAAATTGCAGACCTGTTGAAATTGAACCGTTCTACTGTCTATCGGCATAGAACCAGTGGACTAGCCTTAATTAAAAAGTTTATGGAGGAATTTGAAGAATGAAAACACAATATCCTATGATTCCCTTTCCTCTCATTGTAAAGGCAACAGATGGCGATACCGAAGCGATTAACCAGATTCTACATCATTACAGAGGGTACATAACGAAGCGTTCCCTACGACTTATGAAAGATGAATATGGCAATCAAAGTATGGTCGTTGATGAAGTCTTACGTGGAAGAATGGAAACCAGACTGATTACAAAGATTTTGTCATTTGAAATTAAGTAATATCCTCTCTCCTTTCGTGGAAGCGTGCTAAACCATTCCACGCTTCCCGAACAGGGAGGTTTGTTATTCCACCAAAGCATATTGAGCTTTCAATGTGTTTTGATAGGCTAACGAGCCATTGTTCTTTGAAAACTGAATAAAAGTAATCGAATACGTTTCGATAAGAAAAGAGCCAACGGAACTAACCGCCATGACCTATCTTATAAAGATAGCGAGCGATTCATGTTAGTGATCCGAGAAGCAATCTTTAGCAGGATTGCCTGCAACGACATTCTTATCGTGATAATGATACTCCCATACAGTCAATAGTCCGAGCGTGATAAAACCGTCGCAGGCAATGAGTATGGCTACATGAGAACCATGCAGGGGTGGAACTCCCGTGAGCTTTGCTAAAGCTGTTCGATTGCTGGTAAAACAACTTTTATGAAATCCAAATAAGTGATTTGGAAAGGAGGATTTTATGAAGCAGACTGACATTCCTATTTGGGAACGTTATACCCTAACCATTGAAGAAGCGTCAAAATATTTTCGTATTGGCGAAAACAAGCTACGACGCTTGGCAGAGGAAAATAAAAATGCAAATTGGCTGATTATGAATGGCAATCGTATTCAGATTAAACGAAAACAATTTGAAAAAATTATAGATACATTGGACGCAATCTAGCGTCGCCAAAGGGTCTTGTATATGATAAAATAGTATTAAGTCGTATCAAGGCTCTTTCCATAAAGGAAAGGAGCAAATGCCATGTCAGAAAAAAGACGTGACAATAAAGGTCGAATCTTAAAGACTGGAGAGAGCCAACGAAAAGACGGAAGATACTTATACAAATATATAGATTCATTTGGAGAACCGCAATTTGTTTACTCGTGGAAACTTGTGGCTACAGACCGAGTACCAGCAGGAAAGCGTGATTGTATCTCACTTAGAGAGAAAATCGCAGAGTTACAGAAAGACATTCATGATGGTATTGATGTTGTAGGAAAGAAAATGACACTCTGCCAGCTTTACGCAAAACAGAACGCTCAAAGACCAAAGGTTAGAAAAAACACTGAAACTGGACGCAAATATCTTATGGATATTTTGAAGAAAGACAAGTTAGGTATAAGAAGTATTGACAGTATTAAGCCATCAGACGCTAAAGAATGGGCTATTAGAATGAGTGAAAATGGTTATGCTTATCAAACCATCAATAACTACAAACGTTCTTTAAAGGCTTCATTCTATATTGCTATACAAGATGATTGTGTTCGGAAGAATCCATTTGACTTTCAACTGAAAGCAGTTCTTGATGATGATACTGTCCCTAAGACCGTACTAACAGAAGAACAGGAAGAAAAACTGTTAGCCTTTGCAAAAGCTGATAAAACCTACAGCAAAAATTATGATGAAATTCTGATACTCTTAAAAACAGGTCTTCGTATTTCAGAGTTTGGTGGTTTGACACTTCCAGATTTAGATTTTGAGAATCGTCTTGTCAATATAGACCATCAGCTATTGAGAGATACTGAAATTGGGTACTACATTGAAACACCAAAGACCAAAAGTGGCGAACGTCAAGTTCCTATGGTTGAAGAAGCCTATCAAGCATTTAAGCGAGTGTTAGCGAATCGAAAGAATGATAAGCGTGTTGAGATTGATGGATATAGTGATTTCCTCTTTCTTAATAGAAAGAACTATCCAAAAGTGGCAAGTGATTACAACGGCATGATGAAAGGTCTTGTTAAGAAATACAATAAGTATAACGAGGATAAATTGCCACACATCACTCCACATAGTTTGCGACATACATTCTGTACCAACTATGCAAATGCAGGAATGAATCCAAAGGCATTACAGTACATTATGGGACATGCTAATATAGCCATGACGCTGAACTATTACGCACATGCAACATTCGATTCTGCAATGGCAGAAATGAAACGCTTGAATAAAGAGAAGCAACAGGAGCGTCTTGTTGCTTAGTAGTACAAATGAATTTACTACTTATTTACCACTTCTGACAGCTAAGACATGAGGAAATATGCAAAGAAACGTGAAGTATCTTCCTACAGTAAAAATACTCGAAAGCACATAGAATAAGGCTTTACGAGCATTTAAGAAAATATAAAAAGATAATTAGAAATTTATACTTTGTTTCAAATAAAAAAGATGACTTACTGAACCTGTAAGCCACCTAGTCAGTCGGTTTATTCTGGTGTCTGCCACCGCTTGGCCCTTACGTCCAAGATTGCTATCGGATTTCGTTCTGGTGTCCGCCACCGCTTGGCCCTTATGTCCAAGATTACTATCAGATTGACCATGAGCCGACCACTCATTTATAGACATATTGTATCTTTAAATAGCTACAATTTCAAGTGTAAACTCTTCTATTTGGTCGTATAAGCAAAACTGATGGCACTATCTGCTTGAGAGATTTTTCTAAAGGTATAGTTAGGGTTGCCCCCATAGTTGGTTTCAGACACAAGGAAAGAACCATCATCATAGACCTTCTCTACAAAAGCCACATGACCATAGCTGGCTGGTGTACCATGTGTACCTCCTACAAAAGAAACAATAGCACCTGCTCTTGGTGTAGAGCCCGTTTCCCCACCAAGACTTGAAGCTGTCGCAACCCAGTCTTGACCATTTCCCATGGTATTAATGATTGAAATCTTTTCTCCATTTCTACCTTTTAATTTTAAGCCTAACTGGTTCATACGAGCCGCAACACCCCATGTACATTGTCCATAAGCATAGGCCATACCATCTCCACCACCAGGAACAGAATGATCATACAAGTCCCCACGAACCCCTTCAAGGGATTGTGGATCACTTTTTGCCTGTCCTCCATTTGTTTGACTAAAGCCTTTTTCAATTTGGTAATACCATTCCGTTGCTCTGGTTTGTCTTTCCAGTAGTTTGTCACCAGAATTTCCCTCCCAATAGGTCAGAAAGAGTTGGGCCAGATTGGCTGCACTGCCTGTATTTTTAAAGAAATCCTTTAACCAACTTTGATAGTAAGGACTATCCCCATGAAGCATAAAATCAAGTTGTAGGTCTAAATCATACCATTTCTTATTTTGGGTGCGTGCATAATTTAACAAGGCTGTATGCCGTGTTGACCCATCTGCGGTATCTGTCCATTGCCCTAAACCTAGACCTCTATGAAGAATATTAGGATAAGCACCACTATAAATGGCTGGACCTCCAATCGCTAACCAGCTTTCATCATCCCATGAGGAATCGGTAGCGCCAACAGGAGGAGATAAATAATCTCCTTCAGCTCGTTTAGGATTAATAGAAGACTCTACCGACCAATTTCCTAAAATTGCCGCAATGGCTTGGGGACTTGCCCCTTGAGATTTCAAAAACTCATAAATATGTTTTGCTCGTTCAAACTCATCCCCACCAAACTGACCAATGGCTGGTAAGATAGTGGTCTGAAGTTGAATGACTTTTGGAAAATAAAATTGCGGATTGACATACACCAATTTTTCTTTCTTGTTTTTATACTTTTGATAGGAAACTTTCAAACCT
>JAWERV010000035.1:0-18914 GCA_032481955.1 Streptococcus mitis
GAAGCCACAATTAAGAAATATATTCAAGATTAAAGAAATTATCCAGTGGATGATTTCTTCACGAGTATGAAAATTTGAAAACGAGTAAAGCATGATATAGCATTAGATAAATTGAGTGTAAAAGAATATGAGGATTCCTTTAGGGATAGTGGTAAGTAATACTAAAGCCTCTTTGAGAGGCAAGTGACGAGTCAAGAGCAATAAGGCTTGAACAATGTGAAAGCTAGCGTCTTTAGGCGCTGGCTGGTAATTTGGGCTTATAGCCCTGGGACAAACCACCCGTTTGACGGGTGGTCATGATTTATTGATTACCTATAAAACTATGTATAATAGGATTTCAAGATAAAAAATTGGAGATGATTTAAAAAGCTAAATAAACCTAATTTTGTTTCATAAGGTTCAAAAAACTTTTTAATCTCTCCAAAATTTTATTTGATTGGAATCGAAATCCCAATTAATTTTTCTGAGTAGAGGGTTTTGATATTGGCCTCATCAATGGATTCCTTATCAATTTTACGTTTCAAGAAAAATTCTTGGATGGTTTCGATTTCAGGTTCGCGAATAGCGCGGTGTTTGTTTGAGATGAGGATTTCATAGTGAAGCGGAGCTTGGGTAAAAATAATATCTGTATTACCTGCAGAATAAACCTCAACAAGGGTTGCATCTGTACTTTCTAGCTGGCTTTTTACAAGTTGCGAGTGTGAGTTTGTCGTATTGATAAGCTTCATAACATTTCCTCCGATTTTCTAATTCTATTATAGCACTTTTTGAATAAAGTAGCTTGATTTAGTCAATCTTATGTTGTTTTTTCCAAGATTCAATGGCCCATTTATGGCTACCACGTTTGAGGTTTTCAATGGCCTCGTCAATAGGGAACCAGGCAATATGATTAAAGTCTTCTAGTGGCTTTTGTACTTCTTTGAAAGAAGTCGCTTCATAGAGGTAGGCAGGATTGTAGAAGTGGGTGTCACGATGACGAGAGTAGAAATATTCGTCAGCTTGTCCGTAATAGGTACCAATTTCAGCTGTGAAACCAAGCTCTTCAATCAATTCACGTTTTAGGGCTTCCTGATGGTTTTCACCTGTTTCAATTTCTCCACCTGGTAAGAACCAAGCGCCATTAGGTGCCTGAACAAGAACAATTTGTTTTTTCTCAGCATCAGGGATAACTGCATATACGCCATATCGAGCAACATAGTCTGTATTCGCTTTTTTTTCTCCGAAAGTTTGGTTTGCCATTGCATTTTCCTCATTATCTAGTATCGTTATTATTATCATAATGGACAAAGGCCGAGCTGTCAAGAACTTATAGTTACTTTTGTAAAAAGGAGCAGAAAATTTTCATTTTCTACTCCTTTTCTATAGGATTTATACTTCTTTTTCAGAAGTTTTAACTTCAGCTTTTTTGGCAGACTTAATTTGAATCTTGCCCTTGCTGGTCATAACTGCCTTGAGGTCTTTTTCGCTTGGATTTTCAAGGTAGTAGTCAGTGATTGCGTCTTCAATATAGTCTTGAATAGTACGACGAAGTGGGCGTGCTCCCATTTTTGGATCATAACCGAGGTCAACTAATTTTTCCTTGACCTTGTCAGTTACATCTAAATGAATATTGTTGCTAGAAAGGCGCTTGTTAACATCTGCCAGCATGAGTTCGACGATTTGGAGCAGGTTGTCCTTGCTGAGAGCCTTAAATTCGATAATACCATCAAAACGGTTCATAAACTCTGGGCTAAAGAAGTTACCGAGTTCACCGAGAACAGAGTTGGTACGTCCTTCGCGAGCAGCTCCAAATCCAACGCTGGCTTCGGCCTTACCTGTACCTGCATTTGAAGTCATGATAATGATGGCGTCCTTGAAGCTAACGGTACGTCCTTGCCCATCTGTCAAACGACCATCGTCTAAGACTTGAAGGAACATGTGCATAACATCTGGATGGGCTTTCTCTACTTCATCCAAGAGAATTAGAGAATATGGATTGCGGCGGACTTTTTCAGTTAATTGCCCAGCCTCATCGTAGCCGACATAACCTGGAGGGGCACCAACTAATTTCGCCACACTGTGTTTTTCCATATATTCACTCATATCGAAGCGAATCATACTGTCAGCAGAACCAAAGAGTTCGATAGCTAGTTGTTTGGAAAGTTCTGTCTTACCGACACCAGTTGGGCCGACAAAGAGGAAACTTCCGATTGGGCGGTTTGGCGTACCAAGTCCAACACGATTACGGCGAATAGCCTTGGCAATCTTATCGACAGCATCATCCTGTCCAATAACATGAGACTTGAGATCTTCGGCTAGATGGATGAGTTGAGATTGTTCTTTCTCTTTTAAATCACCAACAGGAATGTTTGTTTTCTGCTCGATAATATGCTCAATGGTTTTCTCACTGATAATAGGAGTATCTTGGTCCGTAACCTTTTTCTTTTGCATTTCCTTATATTTAGCAATCTGATCACGGAAGTAGGCTGCCTTCTCAAAATCTTCCTCTCGTGTAGCTTGAGACTTGAGATTTTCGGCCTCAATCAGACGTTGGTCAATGACTTTAGGATCCACAAAATTCAAGGTCAAATTCATCTTAGAACCAGCTTCATCTAGGAGGTCAATGGCCTTGTCAGGTAAGAAGCGATCTTGGATGTAGCGATTGGAAAGAGTTGCAGCTGCTTCAATCGCAGCATCGGTATATTGAACGTGGTGGTAGTCTTCGTATTTTTTTTGAATCCCTTTGAGGATAGTGATTGTTTCCTCCACCGTTGGTTCATCGACTTTAACAGGCTGCATACGGCGTTCTAGGGCAGCATCCTTTTCAATGATACGGTATTCATTGAGGGTAGTTGCACCGACCAGTTGCAGTTCGCCACGAGCAAGGGCTGGCTTGAGGATATTTCCAGCATCCATATTGCCATCGCCCGCAGAACCAGCACCAACAATTTCATGAATTTCATCGATAAAGAGGATGATGTCTTCACGTTTGCGAATTTCTTCCATGAGTTTTTGCATGCGTTCTTCAAATTGTCCTCGAATCCCAGTTCCTTGGACCAGGCTAACCACATCCAAGCGGATGACTTGTTTACCTTGGAGTTTATGCGGAACATCTCCATCAACGATTTTCTGAGCTAGACCTTCGACAACGGCCGTTTTTCCGACACCAGGTTCACCGATAAGAACGGGATTATTCTTGGTTCTGCGATTGAGAATTTCGATGACACGGATAATCTCATCGTCGCGCCCAATAACGGGGTCAATATCTCCACGACGGGCAATTTCAGTTACGTTGATACCAAATTCTTCTAGCAGACCTTTTTCTTGGCTTGGTGGAGGAGTTTGAGCAGGTCCACGATTTTGGGAACCATAACCGCCGTTTCCACCGTAACCTCCACCTGATTGAGTTGGGGGAGTCGGAGGAGTATTGCTAGAAGGCCTAAAATTGTTTAGGTCATTGAAGAAATCGCCAAAAGGATCAAAGTCACGATTGTTCAGATCCGTCATACCTTTAAAGAGGCTATTGTTAGGATCTGTCTTGATAATCTTATAGCAGTTTTGACAGAGGTCAATTTGTTTTTGCTTTCCATTAAGATTGGTATAAAGATGAATTGTTGAGTCATTGATTTTACAGTTTTGACAAAGCATACCTCTACCTCGTTTCTTTCTTTAGCCTGACCTGTTTAATGGTCAAAAATAGTCAAATTTCTATACTCTCATTATAACAGGATTGGGGTGTAAAGCAAGTAAAAAGATTGCAGCTTGAGAAGTTGTTACAATGAAAATATTTGTGGATTTGGACTATAAAAAAATCCTATTTGTGAGACAAAAAGGATTTTGGTTAGACATGCAGGGACAATCCCAGCTTGTTTTGTATTAGTAAAGGAGTTCGTAAATCTCCATTGCAATCAAGTCAATACTGTCAAACGTATAAGTTTCACGAGCCTCGACATCACGAAGGGTAAAGATTGAACCGTTTTCTTCGTCGTGGCTGTATGCAACTTCTGCAACAACAACTCCTTCGCGTTCAAAATTACGTTTTAAATTTCCGCCGTCTTTAGCCATTGCTTCAAGGCGGTTGATGATTCTAACCAAATGTGATTCCATTTTGATTCTCCTTCATTTCTTATCGTTACTATTTTACCATAAAGGAGGCCAACTTGACTAGAAAAAACTAAGATTTCTCGCTAAATCTACCAGCTTAAACTTTTTTGAATAAATTGGATAAAAAAGTTTGAATTTTAATTCAACTCATGTTATAATCATACAGTATTCTATTTTAGAAAGCAGTGTGACTATGAATTTTTCTTTTTTACCTAAGTATTTACCTTATTTTAACTATGGTGCTGTCGTGACGGTTCTCATTTCTATCTGTGTTGTCTTTTTGGGAACTATTTTGGGTGTTGTCTTGGCTTTTGGGCAACGTTCAAAGTTTAAACCGCTTGTCTGGCTCGCCAACTTGTACGTCTGGATTTTCCGTGGGACACCGATGATGGTTCAGATTATGATTGCCTTTGCCCTTATGCATATCAATGCTCCGACTATTCAGGTTGGAATTTTAGGTGTTGATCTTTCTCGTCTGATTCCAGGGATTTTGATTATCTCTATGAACAGTGGTGCCTATGTTTCTGAGACTGTGCGTGCCGGAATTAATGCGGTTCCTAAGGGGCAGTTAGAGGCGGCCTATTCTTTAGGAATTCGTCCTAAAAATGCGATGCGATATGTGATTTTGCCACAAGCAATCAAAAATATCTTGCCAGCCTTGGGGAACGAATTTATCACTATTATCAAGGATAGTTCCCTCTTATCAGCTATCGGTGTCATGGAGTTGTGGAATGGGGCTACAACAGTTTCTACAACAACCTATCTACCTTTAACACCACTTTTATTTGCTGCATTTTACTACTTGATTATGACCTCTATTTTGACCGTAGCCTTGAAAGCTTTTGAAAAACGTATGGGACAAGGAGATAAGAAATAATGACAGAAACCTTGATAAAAATTGAAAATTTACATAAATCTTTCGGAAAGAATGAAGTATTGAAGGGCATCAACCTCGAGATTAAAAGGGGGGAAGTTGTCGTTATCATCGGTCCTTCAGGGAGCGGGAAATCTACCTTGCTTCGCTCTATGAATTTGTTGGAAGAAGCTACCAAGGGGAAAGTTATCTTTGAGGGAGTCGATATTACGGACAAGAAGAATGACCTCTTTGCCATGCGTGAGAAGATGGGCATGGTTTTCCAACAATTTAACCTCTTTCCTAATATGACTGTGATGGAAAATATCACCTTGTCACCTATCAAGACCAAAGGTGAAAGTAAGGAAGTTGCAGAGAAGAGAGCTCAGGAACTTTTGGAAAAAGTTGGCTTACCAGATAAGGTAACTGCTTATCCACAGAGTTTGTCAGGTGGGCAGCAGCAACGGATTGCCATCGCGCGTGGGCTGGCTATGGAACCTGACGTTTTGCTCTTTGATGAGCCGACTTCAGCTCTGGACCCTGAGATGGTTGGAGAAGTTCTAGCTGTTATGCAAGATCTTGCCAAGTCAGGAATGACCATGGTTATCGTAACACATGAGATGGGATTTGCCCGTGAGGTGGCAGATCGTGTTATCTTTATGGCAGATGGTGTGGTTGTTGAAGACGGAACACCTGAACAGATTTTTGAACAAACCCAAGAACAACGGACTAAGGATTTCTTGAGTAAGGTTTTATAATCTATTTTAAAATTTCAAGACAAGATTAGTGAAAAGCTCAACCAGAGCTTTTTCTTATAGTTTGAAACTATAAGGTTGCCTAGGAAAGAAGTGTTAGAGCTACATTGTATTTTTTGGTATAATTAAAGATATTTGTAAGAAAAGAGAAGTGATATGACACAGATTATTGATGGGAAGGCTCTAGCAACTAAATTACAAGGACAGCTGGCTGAAAAGACTGCAAGATTAAAGGCAGAAACGGGGCTAGTACCTGGTTTGGTGGTGATTTTGGTTGGGGACAACCCTGCTAGCCAAGTCTATGTTCGCAACAAGGAGAGGTCAGCCCTTGCGGCAGGATTTCGAAGTGAAGTTGTGCGAGTTCCAGAAACCATTACCCAAGCGGAATTGTTGGATTTGATTGCCAAATACAACCAAGACCTAGCTTGGCATGGGATTTTGGTTCAGTTACCTTTACCCAAACATATCGATGAAGAGGCGGTTTTGTTGGCCATTGATCCTGAAAAGGATGTAGATGGTTTCCATCCGCTAAACATGGGGCGTCTTTGGTCTGGTCATCCAGTCATGATTCCTTCTACACCTGCAGGAATTATGGAAATGTTTCATGAATATGGGATTGACTTGGAAGGTAAAAATGCGGTCGTCATCGGTCGTTCAAACATTGTTGGAAAACCCATGGCTCAGCTTCTGTTGGCCAAGAATGCAACAGTGACCTTGACTCACTCACGCACCCATAATCTCGCTAAGGTTGCTGCTAAAGCGGATATTCTGGTGGTAGCAATCGGTCGTGCCAAGTTTGTGACTGCTGACTTTGTCAAACCAGGTGCGGTAGTCATTGATGTTGGGATGAATCGCGATGAAAATGGCAAGCTCTGTGGGGATGTGGATTATGAGGCTGTTGCACCACTTGCTAGCCATATCACTCCAGTCCCTGGAGGTGTCGGTCCTATGACCATTACCATGCTAATGGAGCAAACTTATCAGGCGGCACTTCGGACATTGGATAGAAAATAAGAGAAAAATTTTCTGAGGAAAGTGTATTTTCTATAGCTATATCTAAAATGATAGAGATGAATATTAAATTTTAGAAATAAGTTTATAAAAGGAGGTTTGCGCCTCCTTTTTGTTGTATAATAAATGCGAGAGGAAAAAACGATGAAAGTGATTGATCAAGCTCTACTAGAAAAAGTCATTATTGAACGTTCTTGTATAAGCCATAAAGGAGATTATGGTCGTCTGCTGTTGCTGGGTGGGACCTATCCTTATGGTGGTGCTATTATCATGGCTGCTTTGGCAGCTGTAAAAAGCGGTGCAGGATTGGTGACCGTTGGTACAGACAGAGAAAATATCTCAGCTCTGCACAGCCATTTACCCGAGGCTATGGCCTTTTCTCTTCAAGACCAGCACTTGTTAAAAGAGCAATTGGAGAAGGCAGAAGTTATCTTGCTAGGGCCTGGTTTAGGAGACGATGCTTTTGGAGAAAATCTAGTAAAACAAGTCTTTGTTAATTTAAGCCAAAATCAGATTTTGATTGTAGACGGAGGAGCCTTGACCATTCTTGCTAGAACAAGTTTGTCGTTGCCATCTAACCAGCTTATCCTAACTCCTCACCAAAAAGAATGGGAAAAACTGTCTGGTATTGCTATTGAAAAGCAAAACAAAGATGCAACGGCTAGTGCCCTAACTTCCTTCCCTCAAGGAACGATTTTAGTGGAGAAAGGTCCAGCTACTCGTATTTGGCAAGTTGGTCAATCTGATTTTTACCAGTTACAGGTTGGCGGTCCCTATCAGGCGACTGGGGGAATGGGAGATACTCTGGCTGGAATGATTGCAGGATTTGTAGGTCAGTTTAAACAAGCCAGTCTCTACGAGCGTGTGGTAGTAGCGACCCATCTTCACTCAGCTATTGCTCAAGAACTATCTCAAGAACAGTATGTGGTCTTGCCGACGGAAATCAGTAATTATCTTCCAGAAGTAATGAAAAATGTCTCAAAATAGGCTTGGCTAGAATTTAATTTGAGTGGGAAATTTAGAAAAATTTTTTAAGATAAAACGCATAATATCAAGTTTTTTATACCTGATAATATGCGCTTTTATAATTTTGAAATCTCTGTGATCTTTTATACTCATTTAAAATGATACTGTACCTTTTTGTTGACAATTCAATAAAAAATATAGCAGATTGGAATAAGATTTAGATAAATCACTTGGTGTATTCAAATTAATTTCTAAAAATGCTTTAGAAGTTAATTTGTACTACTCTAGCTTCAATTTACTATATCTTAGTTCAAGTAGACATCCTGAGGAACGTTAATTACTTTTAAAACCAATCATTTTCATAATCAGATTCATTCTCAATCCAAACCTTTTACTGCAACTTCAATAGGTTGTTGAAAAAATTTTAAAGACCTTTACTTTGCCAAATATGTTCCCTATTTTATTTATGGCTCTATTTAATCATTTTTTGTATTACAGGAAGTCAATTATGAGAAATTTGGGAAAAGATAGTTCAAATGGAAAAAAGAAACGAAAATAATTTTATGATAATGAATGTTCTTATTTAATTGCTTTTTTTATTCATTTTATAAATTTTAAAAAATGATAATAAAGAATTTCTGAAATAAAAATATTTTCAATCTCATTTTCTTGTTTTAATGTTTCCGAAAATAGAATATTTGATGTTTCCAACTTTTGAATAATAAAGGTATACATGATATAATGAAAGTAGCTCTCTAATGGAGGTGTTTGAGTGGAAAATCTGAAGAAAATGGCAGGTATCAAGGCTGCTGAGTTTGTCAAGGATGGCATGGTTGTCGGACTGGGAACGGGTTCTACTGCCTATTATTTTGTCGAAGAAATCGGTCGTCGTATCAAGGAAGAAGGACTACGAATTACAGCTGTAACGACCTCTAGTGTGACTAGTAAACAGGCTGAAGGGCTTAATATCCCACTTAAGTCTATTGACCAAGTAGACTTTGTCGATGTGACAGTTGACGGGGCGGATGAAGTGGATAGCCAGTTTAACGGAATCAAAGGCGGTGGTGGTGCCCTTCTCATGGAGAAGGTTGTAGCAACGCCCTCAAAAGAATACATTTGGGTGGTAGATGAAAGCAAGCTAGTAGAGAAACTGGGTGCTTTTAAATTGCCAGTAGAAGTAGTTCAATATGGCGCAGAACAGGTCTTTCGTCGTTTTGAGCGAGCTGGCTACAAACCAAGTTTCCGTGAAAAAGACGGTCAACGTTTTGTGACCGATATGAAAAATTTTATCATTGACCTTGCCTTAGATGTCATTGAAGATCCAATTGCTTTCGGACAAGAATTGGACCATGTCGTTGGTGTTGTAGAGCACGGTTTATTCAACCAAATGGTGGATAAGGTGATCGTTGCTGGACGAGATGGGGTTCAGATTTTAACTTCAACAAAAGCAAGATAACTAGAATAATAAGGAGATACACTATGTCAAAATTTAATCGTATTCACTTGGTGGTATTGGATTCTGTAGGAATCGGAGCTGCACCAGATGCTAACAACTTTGTTAATGCAGGGGTTCCAGATGGTGCCTCTGACACACTGGGACACATTTCTAAAACAGTTGGTTTGAATGTGCCAAACATGGCTAAAATCGGTCTAGGAAATATTCCTCGTGAAACTCCCCTTAAGACTGTAGCGGCAGAAAGCAATCCAACAGGTTATGCAACCAAATTGGAAGAAGTATCTCTTGGTAAGGATACTATGACTGGACACTGGGAAATCATGGGGCTCAACATTACGGAGCCTTTCGATACTTTCTGGAACGGATTCCCAGAAGAAATCTTGACAAAAATCGAAGAATTTTCAGGACGCAAGGTTATTCGTGAAGCTAACAAACCTTACTCAGGAACGGCTGTTATCGATGATTTTGGACCACGTCAGATGGAAACTGGAGAGTTGATTATCTATACTTCAGCTGACCCTGTTTTGCAAATTGCTGCCCACGAAGACATCATTCCTCTGGATGAATTGTACCGTATCTGTGAATACGCTCGTTCAATTACACTTGAGCGTCCTGCCCTTCTAGGTCGTATCATTGCTCGCCCTTATGTAGGTGAACCAGGTAACTTCACTCGTACGGCAAATCGTCGTGACTTGGCCGTTTCTCCATTTGCACCAACTGTTTTGGATAAATTGAACGAAGCAGGTATCGATACTTACGCTGTTGGTAAAATCAACGATATCTTTAACGGTGCTGGTATCAATCATGACATGGGCCACAACAAGTCAAACAGCCACGGAATTGATACATTATTGAAGACCATGGGACTTGCTGAATTTGAAAAAGGATTCTCCTTCACAAACTTAGTTGACTTTGATGCCCTTTATGGTCATCGTCGCAACGCTCACGGTTACCGTGATTGCTTGCATGAGTTCGATGAGCGATTACCTGAAATTATCGCAGCCATGAGAGAAAATGACCTTCTCTTGATTACTGCGGACCATGGGAATGACCCAACCTATGCAGGAACTGACCACACTCGTGAATACATTCCACTTTTGGCTTACAGTCCTGCCTTTAAAGGAAATGGTGTCATTCCAGTTGGACATTTTGCAGATATTTCAGCGACTGTTGCGGATAACTTTGGTGTTGAAACTGCCATGATTGGGGAAAGTTTCTTAGATAAATTGGTATAAGATGACACGATATGCTTTACTTGTTCGGGGAATTAATGTCGGTGGGAAAAACAAGGTTGTCATGGCGCAACTTCGTCAAGAACTGACAGAGTTGGGACTGGAAAAGGTTGAGACCTACATCAACAGTGGCAATATTTTCTTTACTTCGACAGACCTCAAAGCCCGATTGGTTGAAAGATTAGAGACTTTCTTTGAAGTCCATTATCCATTTATTCAGAGCTTTTCCCTACTGAGTCAAGAAGACTATGAAGCAGAAGTGGAGAATCTACCAGATTGGTGGAATGAAGACTTGGCACGAAAAGATGTCCTCTTTTACACGGAGGGTTTGGATGTGGAGCAAGTCGTCGAGAAAGTAGGCAGTTTGAAACTGGAAGATGAAGTTCTTCATTTTGGTAAACTTGGGATTTTCTGGGGGAAATTCTCTGAGGAATCCTACTATGCAACTGCCTATCATAAGTACTTGCTCAAGATGCCTTTTTATCGCAACATCACCATTCGCAATGCCAAAACCTTTGACAAAATCGGTCAAATGCTAAAGAATAATAAAGGAGACACACAATGACATTTTTAGACAAAATCAATGAAACAGCTGCTTTCCTGAAGGATAAGGGAATCCAAACGCCTGAGTTCGGTCTAATCCTTGGATCAGGACTGGGAGAACTGGCAGAAGAAATAGAAAATCCAGTTGTAGTAGATTATGCTGAGATTCCAAACTGGGGCCGTTCAACAGTAGTCGGTCACGCTGGTAAATTGGTATATGGTGACCTTGCAGGTCGCAAGGTATTGGCTCTTCAAGGTCGCTTCCATTTCTACGAAGGCAATCCTCTAGAAGTCGTGACTTTCCCAGTACGTGTCATGAAAATTCTTGGATGTGAAGGTGTCATTGTAACCAATGCAGCTGGTGGTATTGGATTTGGTCCTGGTACCTTGATGGCTATCTCAGACCATATCAATATGACGGGGCAAAATCCATTGATGGGTGAAAACTTGGATGATTTTGGTCCTCGTTTTCCAGATATGTCTAGGGCTTACACACCAGAATACCGTGCTACTGCCCATGAAGTGGCCAAGAAACTTGGTATCAAGCTTGATGAAGGTGTCTATATTGGTGTAACAGGTCCGACTTATGAAACCCCAGCAGAGATTCGTGCCTATAAGACACTGGGAGCTGATGCAGTCGGTATGTCTACAGTTCCTGAAGTTATTGTTGCAGCCCACTCTGGCTTGAAAGTTCTCGGTATTTCATGTATTACTAACCATGCTGCAGGCTTCCAAGAAGAACTCAACCACGAAGAAGTTGTAGAAGTGACTGAACGTGTTAAAGGTGATTTCAAAGACTTGCTTAAAGCGATTCTTGCTGCACTATGAGAAAGAAAAATAAGTAGGAAAGCATTTCTGTAAGATGGAAGATGAATGAAACAATTAACTTCTATATAGAAGTATGATATAAAAATGAATGAGGTTCCTATACTTTTATAAACCTCTTCAAATTCTTGCTAACAAAGTATAAAAATGAAACTGTGACGCTAAAGGAGATTAGCTGATTGGAGAATATTGTTGGTAAAGAGGGTGAAAAAAATAAAAGAAAGATATATGAATAAATGAGAATTGATCAACGAATTATGCGTTTTGGTATAAAAAAACTCAGTATCGGAGTTGTGTCTGTTGCAGTTGGTTTTGCTTTTTTAGCACCGACAGGCGTTTCTGCCAATGAAGGAAATCATGGTCTGAAAAATGAAGGCTCTGTATCAGTAGTAGCAAAGGATATTCCCGTAAAAGAAAGTACTGATAAAAAACAGGAAATATCTATTACAGAGGAGAAAACTACAGCTACTCAATCAACTTTAGAGTCAAAAGAAGTTGTTAAAAATCAGAAAGAAAAAGAAGGAGAAGGATTATATAAAAGAGAATCTGCTGTACCTCATGAGGAATTGAAGAAAGAGGAAATTCTAAAGGATGAGCCGAAAAATTCTCGACCAGTAACAGAGGCAGACTTTGTCAAAATTTCTAAAGGAGAACTCCATGTAGAGAAGGATCTTGTAGATAGTTCTTTATACGGTGGAAAATTTTTAGATCCTGATGGAGATGATGATCATGATGGAATAAAAAATAAGGATGAATTGTATATTTACAATAAAGATGGGAAAGACTATTTAGGTTACCATAGCCATCCATTACTAGCAGATAGTGATGGAGATGGATTAGCAGACGGAGAAGATGATAACAAGAAACAATGGTATGTCACAGATCGTGATTCCCTCCTTTTTATGGAGTTGGCTTATCGTGATGATGATTACATTGACAAAATTCTAGATCATAAAAACCCTTTTCCAAGTCTTTATCTTGATCGTCAAGAATATAAAATGATGCACAATGAGTTAGCCCCATTTTGGAAGATGAAAAAGGCTTATCATACAGCAAGTGGGATGGATGCTTTTTTGTTTGAAACTAAGAGTGATCTTCCTTATTTAAAAGACAATACTGTTCAAATGTTGGCTATACGTGGAACAAGACTGAATGATGCGAAAGATTTAAGTGCAGATTTTGTTTTGTTAGGAGGAAATAAACCAGCGCAAGCAGATGATATTCGTAATGTTGTGAGAGAGCTTGCTTTAGATTCAAGTATTACCAATCTTTATATGACAGGGCATTCTTTAGGAGGCTACTTAGCTCAAATAGCGGCAGTTGAAGCTTATCAAAAATATCCTACTTTTTATAATAATGTTTTGAAAAAAGTTACGACATTTAGCGCTCCTAAAGTAATTACTTCTCGAACTATTTGGAATGCTAAAAATGGTTTCTGGGATGTAGGGTTAGAAAGCCGTAAGTTGGCTTTATCTGGTAAAATAAAACATTATGTGGTCGATAATGATAATGTTGTGACATCTTTGATTCGTAATGATAATGATATTGTAACTTTTACAGGTAACTCTAGTTTCAAGCACCGTTCGCGTGGTTATTTTGAAAGTAGAATGAATGCTATCCCGAATTTTAATATTGGAAAACGTGATACGCTTGATAAACAGGGATATCGTGATCAAAAATTGGACAAAGTTTATTTCTTTAAGAAACAACAAGTCCCTCTGTCGTCTAGTCAACCAAGCGCTGAACCTCTTGAAAATATAGCTCTAGGGAAACGAGTAACTCAAAGTTCGACAGCTTTTGGAGGAGATGCTAGAAGAGCGGTTGACGGGAAATTAGATGGGAATTATGGACATAACTCTGTCACTCATACAGATTTTCAATCAAAACCTTGGTGGCAAGTCGATTTAGACAAGGAAGAAACGATTCGCCAGATTAATATTTACAATCGAACAGATGCTGCTCAAGATAGACTGACTAATTTTAATGTGATTCTTTTGGATAGTTTTGGAAAAGAAATTGAAAGAAAGCGTATTGCATACTTGCGAGATAGTTCCGCTCAGATTTCAATTGATTATAAGAAAGCTCGTTTTGTACGCATTGAGTTAGATGGATATAATGCTCTCAGTCTTGCAGAAGTTCAGGTTTTTCGTGCTGAAAATATTGCTTGGAAAAAACAAGCACGTCAAAGCTCTACCGAATTTGGAGGAGATGCTAGTCGTGCTCTAGATGGCAATACCAATAGTAGTTATAGCCAGCAATCAATTACCCATACAAAATTTGAAAATCATCCTTGGTGGGAAGTTGATTTAGGTCGTACGGAACAGGTTGGGCTTGTCCGACTTTATAATCGTGGGGATGGCGAACTTTCCAAACGTTTGGCAGACTTTGATGTAATTTTATATGATGAAAGAGGGCAAGAAGTTACTAGACAATATGTTTCTCGCTTAGAAGGAAGCAGTTTAGATCTCCAATTGAATGGTAAACTAGGGCGCCGTGTTCGCATTCAATTGCGTCAAAAAAATCAAGCTCTCAGTCTTGCAGAAGTAGAGATTTTTCGATTTGTAGTTAAAAATAGTGCAACTACTCAAGTTTCTAAGCCTGTACAATTGTTAAACTATACTCCTGTAAAAGATAAAACCCTAACTATCCAACATAGTGGTGCTTATATTGCACGTTATTCAATATCGTGGGAAGAAGTTACAGTAGATAAAGATGGCAATTCAGTTGTCCGAAGTCGTTCTTGGGAAGGGAATGGGCGCAATCAGACCGTAGGCTCTATCCTCAATCTCCCAATTAAGTCTAATATGCGTAATCTTCGAATTAAGATTGAGAAAAGAACTGGTCTTTTTTGGAATAGATGGCAAACTATCTATGATAATAGACCAATTCTTGCACAAGCCCATCGAAAAATCACTCACTGGGGAACAACATTGAATTCTAAGGTGAGTGATGACGATGTCTTGTAATCTGATGATACAATGACAGTTAGGTTGTCTAGCTTATAAGGAAAGCATTACTTGAGTTTTAATGGAACTTAGGTAGCTCTCTGTGAAAGAACAAAATTAAAAAAGAAAGGAATTGAATCCACCCTAAAAGCGGTGAGAAAAAGATAGTTGGTCTAGCGAGCATCGCTCACTGCGCCTAACTCTTATTTTCCCTTTGCTTTTTGACGGGTTTGGTATCTTTCTCAATATAAAAAAAAGAAAGGTAGAGTGAGGTGTTCTAATTTGAACACGAGTAGCAATTCGTACCTATAAGATGCTTGGAACAGATGTGGTCGGAATGTCAACTGCTCCTGAAGTTATTGTTGTAGCCTACTCAGGTTTGAAACTTCTAGGAATTTTATGTATTACTAACTATACTACTGGTTTTAAAGAAGAGCTCAACCATGAAGAAGTGGTAGAAGTGACCGAACGTGTCAAAGGTGACTTCAAAGGCTTGCTAAAAGCCATTCTAGCTGAATTATAAAAGGGAAAATTGATGTCAAATTTAATGAATAATCCATTATTTCGTATCATTCGTGGAGTTTTTATAGTTGCTCTCCTAACTATTGTTTGGTTGATTATATTTTCTGCTATAGATACAAGTGGTAGTGAAATAGACTATGAACCGTTTCAAGGAGCATCTATCGTATTTGCAGTTTTAAGCTATATCATAATAGTCTTTCTATTTCAATACCATAAAGTTGTTAACTTAAAAGAGTTAATTAAATCCTCATACAGTGCAATTGAAATTAAAGAACAGTATGTGGAAAAGTTAATCGTACAACTTCGTGAATTGACCGATAAAATTGTTGACCATGAGTTAAAAATGTCTGTTAGGAAAAATGTTTCAGAATTGTTGGAAGAAAAAAAGTCTGTTAACAATTTTACAAACGATGAAAATCAAGCCAATCATTCAGAATCTAAGCGTAAATTTTATGGTGAATCTGGAAATACTTCAAAACACGAATACTCTACTAAAATGGAGGAGACGAAGAATAAAATTATTGAGGAAATTGAAAGAGATACAAGTGTTACCGCGGATCAAAGTATAAAGGATCTGATTGCTGAGATTAAGGAGTCAGAAGTGCTAGTTGCTAATCAAAAATTACACTATAATGAAATGGTATCGCAATACAACAAAGCAATTTACACTTTGCCATTTGCATTTTTAAGAACAACTTTAGGTCATTCAGAAAAAAATTATTTATAATATTTAACAAAATCACTCAGACTAAAATATAGTCAAAAAAAGTAAAACAAGGAAAGGTAGAGCATGTGTTCAGATTTGAACACGAGCGGAAATCTTTTCTAAAAACTCAGAAGAGAAGGAGAGTTCGAGATTGAATTGAATCCGCTCTAATCTTCTCAATATCATCAAAATTAAGAAAGAAAGGAATTGAACCCACCCTAAAAGCAGTGGGAAAAAGATAGTTGGTCTAGCGAGCATCGCTCACTGCACCCAACTCCTATTTTCCCTTTGCTTTTTGACGGGTTTGGTATCTTATATTATGTCTATCCATATTGCTGCTAAGCAGGGTGAAATTGCTGATAAAATTCTTCTTCCTGGGGATCCTCTTCGTGCGAAATTTATCGCTGAGAACTTCCTTGAAGATGCTGTTTGTTTTAACGAAGTTCGTAATATGTTTGGTTACACTGGTACTTACAAGGGTCATCGTGTATCTGTCATGGGAACTGGGATGGGAATGCCATCTATTTCGATTTATGCGCGTGAGTTGATTGTCGACTACGGAGTAAAGAAATTGATCCGTGTCGGAACTGCGGGTTCTTTGAATGAAGATGTTCATGTTCGTGAATTGGTTTTGGCGCAAGCAGCTGCAACCAACTCAAACATCATCCGTAATGACTGGCCACAGTACGATTTTCCACAAATCGCTAGCTTTGATTTACTTGATAAGGCCTACCATATCGCTAAAGAACTTGGCATGACAACCCATGTTGGGAACGTTTTGTCATCTGATGTCTTTTATTCAAACTACTTTGAAAAGAACATCGAGCTTGGTAAATGGGGAGTCAAGGCTGTGGAAATGGAAGCGGCAGCACTTTATTATCTGGCAGCCCAGCACCATGTTGATGCTCTTGCTATTATGACTATCTCTGATAGCCTGGTCAATCCTGACGAAGACACAACTGCAGAAGAACGCCAAAATACCTTCACCGATATGATGAAGGTTGGTTTGGAAACATTGATTGCAGACTAAAGGTAGGCTATATTTAGAATGATTTCCCTTGTTCTCAAAATGATAACTATCAACAATGAATCAATCCTAAAATAGGTAAGAATAAGGAAAGTGAAGAAAGCCTAATTGTGTCAAAGGATTGAGACTAGTCAGTTTAATATCTAAATCATAATCAAATAAAGTTGGAAGCCAAGTTGACAAGAAGTCAAGACTTTCAACTTTTTAACTTGAAAATTCCTAGGAGTACAAAATGGATAAGATTGAACAATTACAAGGTATTATTGATCAAAGTCAGAGAATTGTCTTTTTCGGTGGTGCAGGGGTTTCTACAGAGTCTAATATTCCAGATTTTCGTAGTTCAGATGGTGTTTATAGTCTGAAACTAGGTCGCCATTTTACTGCCGAGCAACTGGTTTCACGCACTATGTTTGAGCGCTATCCAGAGGATTTTTTTGATTTTTACAAAAAGTATCTGGTCTATCCTGATGCCAAGCCGAATTTAGCACATGATTATCTAGCGTCGTTGGAAAAAACAGGTAAATTAAAGGCGATTGTGACGCAAAATATCGATAGTCTTCATGAAATGGCAGGATCTCAGAAAGTTTTGAAACTGCATGGTAGTGCAGATCGTAATTATTGTTTGGGCTGTCATCGCTTTTATGATTTGACTGCCTTTTTGGAACTTGAAGGTCCAGTTCCCTACTGCTTAGATTGTGGCAAGGTGGTCAAACCTGACGTGACCCTTTATGAGGAAGCGCTAGATATGGATGTATTTAGTTGCGCAGCTCGAGCCATTCAGCAAGCAGATTTGTTGATCATTGGTGGAACTTCCTTAGTTGTTTACCCTGCAGCTAGCCTAGTCAATTATTTTTCAGGGTCAAATCTTGTCGTTATCAACAAGTCCAGCACTCCTCAAGACAGCCAAGCTGATTTAGTTATCGAAGGTAAGATTGGAGAAGTTTTTTCTAAATTGAGACAATAAAAACTGAAAGAAGTAGAACTATACTTCCTTCAGTTTTTTTGTATCACGAACTCAGAAACTATGAACAAGATTCTCTTCATTTCTAGGGGAATTTTATTGTTGATTTATAAATTGCTCGAGTTATTTTTAATTGTTGAATAAAAGGAAAAAAGGAAGACTTTCTGGATGAAAAACTTCCTTTTTTAGTCAATCAGTACATGCTGATTTTAATGAAATGCTACTATATTGTTTACTTTTTTAAAGATTGCAAGAAACAATCAATCTCTGCTTGAGAATAAAGAATACGCAACTTTTCTGGGTAAGTATTGCTTAAGTGTTGGTATCTTTCTTTAGCATTTTTTGTTCGTCCATCCCAAAGAATCCAGCGGATAAATTCCCAGTCAAAACGCTCAGGACAACCTGTGGCCATACTTTCTCTGACTTTTCCTTTGTATTTTAAATAGCGCTTAAAGGCTCTTAACAAACAATTCCATCGAGAGAAATTTAGAAAGATGATTTGATCTGCTTCTTTCATTCTTTCCTCATAGAAACACCAAGAGTAGTTGCCATCAATAACCCAAGATTCCTGCTTGGTGAGAAAGTTTTTCATCTCGGTCAACATCCATTCACGGTCACTGTCTTGCCAACCAGGTTGAAATTGGAGTGTGTCCATGTGAAGTTTTGGGATGGAGTAGTGGTTAGATAATTTTTCTGCTAGAGTTGACTTACCAGAACCAGAATATCCGATAATTGCGATTTTCATTTTCTACCTTTTCCTATTTGGAGACAAAAAAACAGCCTCTATGGACTGTTTCTTATTTAGCAAGTTTAGCTGAAAGACGAGCTTTATCGCGGCTTGCTTTGTTTTTGTGAATCAAACCTTTAGTTTCTGCTTTATCGATAGCTGAGCTAGCAGCACGGAAAAGTTCTTCAGATGGGTTTGCTTCGAAAGCTTTGATAGCAGTACGCATAGCTGATTTTTGAGCTGAGTTCTTTTCGTTTTGTTTAACGTTCAATTCAGCGCGTTTGATAGCTGATTTAATGTTT
>JAWERV010000036.1:0-18582 GCA_032481955.1 Streptococcus mitis
ATTCCAATGCTAATCACACACAAGAGGGCTGTAAATCGTAGGCTGTCAAAGAAGGCAAAGAAACTAGCAATAGCAGTGAGGAAGATTGGAATTGCCAAGAGTTGACTATATTGTTGGACAACCTTTTCTAGCGTCCAGTCTTTTTCCTGGTGGATAAATCGTCTCACAACGAAACTACCCAAGAGGAATGAAAAGAAGAAGAGTGTTGTTGCTACTAGGATAGAGATAATCGAAAATAGATTTAATGAAGCAAATTGTTCAGGGAAGTGATTATGCATAGTTGCTATATGTCCATAGTAAGCATGTTTGATGTGGTAGATACTAAAGAAAAAGGAAGATGCAGAAAACAGAATGAGCAAGAGAAAGGCTGTGTAACTGTGTGTGCTACTTGTTTCAAGACTGCTTGTAGGAGATTTGATTGCTTCCACTAGCCAAGACCAAAAATCAAGCACTTGTTCTTTCCATTTATCCGTAGATTTTGGAGTTTGGTCGGGGATATAGGGACTTTCTAAGGATTGACTGATAAGAAGAGGCTCTTTCAAGATTGTTTTTTGCTGAGGAAGTGCTTCTTGATTTTCTTCAGCTATAGTGACTTTTTCTTTTTCTTTAGAAAGGTCTGGCTCTTCTTCAGTAGAATCTAATGCTTTCTTTTCTTCTATTTCTGTTCTCGATTCACTGTCTTCAGGCGTTTCAATTTTCTCTTCTTGCTGGCTTTCCAGTTCGACTTCAGCTTGAGAGACTTCCTCCTCTACTTGAGTATTTTTTTCAATTGATGTATCGAGATCGACTATCGTTTCTTCAGCCTTGTCTCTAACATCTTTGGGTTGTTCATCAGGCTTGTTCTTGCTTGTTGTTTTTACAAAATCATTACTTTCAAACCATTCTTGTTTCATGAGGAACCTCCTTTTTTGGTTGTTTTTTATTTTACATTAGCAGATGTAAGCGCTTTTGTCAACGATTTCTAGAAGAAGACTTGTGTTCCTCTGCTTTGAGTAGATAGATATCCTGATCTGCTCTTGCCATGAGTTGATCTTTCACATCAGCTTTTTCTGTTTTATAAGGATTGCTTAATCGTTCATCTTTGTTTTCTTTGTTGTTAAATGAATGTCTTCCTTCTCTCACAAAATGAAGAATAGAACCATGTTTTGTTGAAAGATCTAAGTTGATTCTTTGTTTTTCTTCTTCGGAAAGTAGGAGTTGTAGGTCTGTTTTCGCTGCCAATTCCACCCTACCATGGACTTGGATATTTTCAGCGTGGAAGTGATTTTCTGTTGACTCTAGCTGACTATCTGTAAGGTCTGTATCAAAGATATTGATAATATTTGGTGTTGTGAGTTTACTGTTTTTAATCCGACTTCCTTCAATTCGGAGGAGATAGCCATTATTGGTATTGAGGGTCGCATTTTCAAGGCTAGCATTGATGATGGTAGTTTGTCCACGATTGGCTGAAATGTTGATTCCTTTTAGAGTTTTCCCTTTTGGCAATTGGAGGATAACTTCTTCAAAACGATTCGAGTATCTGCTTGCGATATGGAGAATCCCACCAATTCCAGAAGAGAGAAATGGAGTTTCAGACAGTTTCTTATCAGTGAGGCTCAGCGTTTTATCGTTCTGATTTGTGATAAGATCATGGTGAGCAGAAAGAGATGGATGGTAAGAAATGTGGATTTGATCATCGAAAGAGTCTGTGATGGTCAGTGCGTGTTGGTGGAGCGTGATTTCTAGGTTTTCGACTTCCTTGCCAAAGGTCAGCTCTTCCATCCGACTATCATAGACAGGCTCCTTGGACATGGCAAGTAGGCTCTTGATTCCGTCAGATTGGATACCTACAAAAAGAAGGATAAAGCCGATAACGGTAGTCACTACACCAAAAATGAGAAATCCTTTTGTCAATTTACGCATACTGGTCACCTCTCTTTCCTTTTTTAAGAACAAATTGTACCAGGCGAACAATGAGTAGGCCGAAGAAGCGGGCTACATAGGAAATACCTAGTAAGACTAGCGAAGAAGCACCGATGGCCAGTAAACCAGAACCGAAAATCAAGATAAAGGCTGGTTTGGCTTGGGCTAAGACAGTAAAACTTTCAACTAAAAATAGGAATCCGCCGATGATACCTAGTATGGAAACCGCAAAGAAAGCCAGAATGACAGTCAAAGCAGCCACAAGGATTCCGAACAGAGCCACGAGGATGGCGATTCCCAGAGGAATGCCGATGGGTGCTGCAAGGAGAGCTAACAAGGCGATATGCAAAATTTGTCGGTTATTCTTTTGAGCGGGTGCTTCATTGATTTTTTTATCGAGAAGATTGGAGAGAACTTCGTGGGCCGCTTCTTTGGGAGTTCCCAAACTAGCAATGAGTTCTTCTTCTCTCTCGACTCCAGCATCGTCAAAGAGTTCCCTGAAATAGTCCATGGCTTCGATTTGGTCAGCCTGAGGCAGTTTTTTGAGATAGAGTTCTAGCTGAGTCAGGTATTCAGTTCTTGTCATGGCGGATACTCCCTTCTATGATGCCGTTGATGGTGTCTGTATAGAGTGTCCATTCATCTTTTAGGGTCACGAGCTGCTCTATACCACCGTTTGTCAAGGAGTAGTATTTGCGCATGCGACCTTGGAACTCTCTAGAATAGGTTGTCAGAAAGTTATTGCCCTCCAATTTTTTGAGAATGGGATAGAGTGTAGATTCTTTGATATTAGCGATCAGCTTAATGGTTTGGCTAATCTCATAACCATAAGAATCACCCTGCTCCAGTACGGCCAAGATGAGAAATTCAATCAAGGCAGAGGATGTTGGAAAGTACATGGGAAACCTCCTTTTCTAATGTGTAAGATTTTTATATATAATTTTTCTACACATACATTGTACATCTAAAAGAAAGCCCTGTCAAGAGAAATGTGTAAAATTTTTATATATAAAAAACTTCTAGGCAAAACTAGAAGTTTAGAGGATTTTATCAGTTCTGTCCACTGTAAAGAGGGCCACAGTCATCAGGATATCGACGAGCAAGAGAGCAGCTACAGCTGGTACCCAAGAGTGGAAAAAGTCAAAACTGTAGCCAAAGAGAGTCGGCCCAAAGGCTGCCAGGATATAGCCTCCTGTTTGAGACAAACCAGACAATTGGGCAGTCTTTTCAGGGGCGCTTGTCTTGAGTGAAAAGTTGACCATGAGATAAGGGAAGAGGGCGCTGGTTGCGGTTCCGATGAGGAGATGGATGGCAAGCCAGTAAAAGAAATTACCGACTGGGAAAAAGAGCATGGAAATGCCGACCACACCAGCTAGTGAAACCAGAGTGAGCATGAGCTGACGGTTGCGAGTAGACAAGCTGGTTGTCAGGCTTGGGATGGTCATTGAAAAAGGAATGCTAATCAGAGAGAAGATAGAGGTCAGTAAGCCAGCTTCGTGACTGGATAGGCCTGCGTGGATGGCCATGGTCGGTAACCAAGTCATAGCAGTGTAAAAGAGCAAGGATTGAAAACCTGCAAAGACAATCACTGCCCAGACCTGTTTATTACGCATGACCTTTGTTTGGCTTTTTTGTTTGGTTTGTGGAGCCAGTCTGTGATTATAGCGGTGATTTGGGAGCCAGACCAAAAAAGTTGCTAGACAGAGCAGGGTGAGGAGGATGATAAGTCCTTTCCAAGAACTGGCTTGTGTAATAGGTACAGCCAGATAGGAAGCCAGAGCCGTCGCAATCCCCATAGAGGTTACATATAAGGTGGTCAGAAAACCAATTTTCTTTGGTTGATTGGCTTGGATAAGACTAGGAAGCAGCACATTGATGACTGCGATACTTGCCCCAACCATCAAGGTTCCTAGATAGAGCAGGGGCAGATTGATTAGTCGAATGAGAGAACCGATGGTCAAGAAGAAAAGGCTGTAGGTGAAGAGATGCTCCAAGCCAATTTTCTGAGCCAGTCGGGTAGAAAAGAGCGAGAAGAGGGTGAACATGAGGAGAGGAAGGCTGGTCAAGACACCAAGTGAACTAACTTTTACTCCCAGCCCTTGCGAAATATCTCCTAAAATAATGGGTAAAACAGTAAAAGGAGTCCGCAAGGAAACACCAATCAGGATAATACCTGGAACAAAAAAGAGTGATTGCTTTTTCATAAAATACCTCTTCTAGCTGATTTTAATAACAGCTTATTTTAAGGCTTTTTCCCTATAATGTCAAGTAAGGTTTCTGGCTTTCAAGATAAAAATGGGAAAGTCTTGAAAATTATGATAAAATAGTGGAAGGAAAAATTCAGGAGAGTAGTAGTGACTCAAAATGTTGAAAGTCTTCTCGTATCCATTGTAATCAGTGCATACAATGAAGAAAAATATCTGCCTGGTCTAATTGAAGACTTAAAAAATCAAACCTATCCTAAAGAAAATATTGAAATTCTATTTATAAATGCTATGTCTACAGATGGGACAACAGCCATCATTCAGCAATTTATAAAAGAAGACACAGAGTTTAACTCAATTAGATTGTATAACAATCCTAAGAAAAATCAAGCTAGTGGTTTTAACCTGGGAGTTAAACATTCTGTAGGGGATCTTATTTTAAAAATTGATGCTCATTCAAAAGTTACTGAGAGTTTTGTAATGAATAATGTGGCTGTTATTCAACACGGTGAATCTGTCTGTGGGGGACCTAGACCGACGATTGTTGAAGGAAAGGGAAAATGGGCAGAGATCTTGCATCTTGTTGAGGAAAATATGTTTGGTAGTAGCATTGCCAATTACCGAAATAGTTCTGAGGATAGATATGTTTCTTCCATTTTTCATGGGATGTATAAACGAGAGGTTTTCCAGAAGGTTGGTTTAGTAAATGAGCAACTTGGCCGAACTGAAGATAATGATATTCATTATAGAATTCGAGAACATGGTTATAAAATCCGCTATAGCCCAAGTATTCTATCTTATCAGTATATTCGACCAACATTCAAGAAAATGCTGCATCAAAAGTATTCAAATGGTTTGTGGATTGGCTTGACAACTCATGTTCAGCCTAAGTGTTTATCACTATTTCACTATGTCCCCTGTTTATTTGTTTTGAGTCTTGTGTTTAGCCTAGCATTGTTACCATTCACATTCTTATTTATAGCTTTACTATTAGGTGCTTATTTTCTACTTTTATTACTGCTCACTTTTCTGACTTTATTAAAACATAAAAATGGATTTCTAATTGTGATGCCCTTTCTTTTATTTTCCATTCACTTTGCTTATGGCCTTGGGACGATTGTAGGTTTAATTAGAGGGATTAAATGGAAGAAGGATTATAAGGGAACAGTTATTTATTTGGAAAAATAAGCCAAATAAATTAAAATGTGCTACAATAACAATATGGTAAAACTCTTTTAAGGAGGAGTAAACTTCTATGAATAAAAAACTCACAGATTATGTGATTGATCTGGTGGAAATTTTAAATAAACAACAAAAACAGGTTTTCTGGGGAATATTTGATATTTTGAGTATGGTGGTTTCCATCATTGTATCTTATATCTTATTCTACGGATTGATTAATCCAGCCCCTGTTGACTACATTATCTATACGAGTTTAGCCTTCTTGTTCTATCAATTGATGATTGCATTTTGGGGGTTGAACGCTAGTATTAGTCGTTACAGCAAGATTACGGATTTCATGAAAATCTTTTTTGGTGTGACTGCCAGCAGTATCCTGTCATATAGTATCTGCTATGCCTTCTTGCCACTCTTCTCCATCCGTTTTATTGTGCTCTTTATCTTGTTGAGTACCTTCTTGATTTTATTGCCACGGATTACTTGGCAGTTAATCTACTCTAAACGCAAAAAAGGCAGTGGTGATGGGGAACATCGTCGTACCTTCTTGATTGGTGCTGGTGATGGTGGTGCCCTCTTTATGAACAGTTACCAACACCCAACCAGTGATTTGGAACTTGTTGGTATTTTGGATAAGGATGAAAAGAAAAAGGGTCAAAAACTTGGTGGTATCCCTGTTTTGGGCTCTTATGACAATCTGCCTGAATTAGCCAAACGCCACCAAATCGAGCGTGTGATCGTTGCGATTCCGTCGCTTAATCCGTCAGAATATGAACGTATCTTGCAGATGTGTAATAAGCTGGGAGTCAAATGTTACAAGATGCCTAAGGTTGAAACCGTTGTTCAGGGACTTCACCAAGCAGGTGGAGGATTCCAGAAGATTGATATTACAGACCTTTTGGGCCGCCAGGAAATTCGACTTGACGAATCGCGTCTAGGCGTAGAACTGACAGGTAAGACAATCTTGGTTACAGGGGCTGGTGGCTCAATCGGTTCTGAAATCTGTCGCCAAGTTAGTCGTTTCAATCCTGAACGCATCGTCTTGCTCGGTCATGGGGAAAACTCAATCTACCTTGTTTATCATGAATTGATTCGTAAGTTCCAAGGGATTGATTATGTACCTGTGATTGCGGACATTCAAGACTATGACCGTCTGTTGCAAGTCTTTGAACAGTACAAGCCAGCTATTGTTTATCATGCGGCTGCCCACAAGCACGTTCCTATGATGGAGCGCAATCCAAAAGAAGCCTTCAAAAACAATATCCGTGGAACCTACAATGTTGCTAAGGCTGTTGATGAAGCCAAAGTACCTAAGATGGTTATGATTTCGACAGATAAGGCAGTTAATCCACCAAATGTTATGGGAGCAACCAAGCGCGTGGCGGAGTTGATTGTCACTGGCTTTAACCAACGTAGCCAATCGACCTACTGTGCAGTTCGTTTTGGGAATGTTCTTGGTAGCCGTGGTAGTGTGATTCCAGTCTTTGAACGGCAGATTGCTGAAGGTGGTCCTGTAACGGTCACAGACTTCCGCATGACTCGTTACTTTATGACCATTCCAGAAGCTAGCCGTTTGGTTATCCATGCTGGTGCTTATGCCAAGGATGGAGAAGTCTTTATCCTTGATATGGGCAAACCAGTCAAAATTTATGACTTGGCTAAGAAAATGGTCCTTCTAAGTGGACACACCGAAAGCGAAATTCCAATTGTTGAAGTTGGAATCCGCCCAGGTGAAAAACTCTACGAAGAACTCTTGGTATCAACCGAACTTGTTGATAATCAGGTTATGGATAAGATTTTCGTTGGTAAGGTTAATGTTATGCCTCTAGAAGCCATCGATCAAAAGATTGAAGAGTTCAGAACTCTCAGTGGAGATGAGTTGAAGCAAGCCATTATCGCCTTTGCCAATCAAACAACCCACGTTGAATAAAAACAGAAAAACGCATATTATCAGGTCTTGAAACCTTGGTAGTATGCGTTTTGTTATGTAGAGACTTATACTCTTCGAAAATCTCTTCAAACCACGTCCACGTCGCCTTGCCGTATGTATGGTTACTGACTTCGTCAGTTCTATCCACAACCTCAAAACAGTGTTTTGAGCAGTCTGCGGCTAGTTTCCTAGTTTGCTCTTTGACTTTTATTGAGTATTACTCCATTTTCTTCTGAAATAGAGTTATTGCCCAGTCTATGTTATTGAAAATACTCCAAAACTTCTAAGGGTTTGTGGGCGATATAATCAGGTTGATAGTTTAGCAAATCTGCTTGCTCTCCAAATCCCCAAGTGACGGCCAATTTCTGAATGCCTGTTTCTTGAGCTCCCAGCATATCAAACTTGGTATCTCCGATGATGATGGCTTGTTCTGGTGCTAGTTGATGTGTCTGCAAGGCTTGGCGAATGACATCTGCCTTATGGGGTGCTTCAGGGCTGGAACCATAAATGCCATCAAAGAAATGATAGATTCCCAAATTTTTAGCCATGTCTTGGGCGGTTGGAGTATTTTTTGTCGTGGTGATGTAGAGTGGATAACTGCTTGATAGCTCCTCAAGCAAGTCTACAATCTGAGGAAAGAGTTGAGCTTCATAGATGCCTTTTGCCTTGTAGTAAGAACGGTATATCTGCACAGCCTCAGCGATTTGTTCTTTGGGCAGGCAGGTTGCAAAACTACTTTCGAGGGGTGGCCCCATAAAACCACGAATAGTTTTGGCATCAGGGCTAGGCACTCCCAGCTCCTTAAAGGTATGGGTAAAGGCATTGTGAATCCCGATAGAACTGTCAACGAGGGTTCCATCCAGATCGAAAAAAATAGCTGCGATAGAGGTCATGATTTCTCCTATTTGATAAGCTTATTCTCCGAAAATTTCTTTTTGGAGGCGACGACCAGTAGGGGTGGCAGCTAGTCCACCTTCAGCTGTTTCACGAAAGGCAGTTGGCATGCTTGCTCCTACTTGGTACATGGCATCGATAATCTCATCCACAGGGATTTTAGATTCGATACCTGCCAGGGCCATGTCTGCTGCGATGAAGGCAAAGCTAGCTCCCATGGCATTACGTTTGACACAAGGAACTTCAACCAAGCCGGCCACAGGATCACAGATGAGGCCTAGCATATTTTTAATGACAAAGGCAATAGCTTGACTGGCTTGGTAGGGTGTCCCACCTGCAGCCAGAGTCAAGGCGGCAGCACTCATAGCGGAGGCAGAACCAACCTCAGCTTGACAGCCACCCTCAGCACCTGAGATAGAGGCGTTGTTTGCGATGACTAGTCCAAAGGCACCCGCAGCAAAGAGGAAATCCAGCTGTTGCTCGTGGCTGAGGTTTAATTTTTCAATAGCAGCAGTGAGAACGGATGGCAGACAGCCAGCACTTCCTGCGGTCGGAGTAGCGCAGACCAAGCCCATTTTAGCATTGTGTTCATTGACTGCGATAGCATTTCGGGCAGCAGAGAGAATCGTGTAATCTGACAGAGTTTTTCCACTTTTGATATAGTGATCCAGTTTAGCAGCATCTCCACCTGTCAGGCCACTACGAGATTTATTTTCATTGAGGCCAAGTTGGACAGAGGCTTTCATGACTTCCAGATTGCGTTCCATGAGAAGGAGGACTTCTTCACGTTCGCGACCTGTCAATTCAAACTCTGTTGTAATCATGAGTTCTGCGACATTTCCTTGAAAGTCCAGATCTGCTTGCTCGACCAATTCTTTAATAGAATAAAACATGCTTCCTCCTATTTAAAGAAATTGACATTGTGGAGATGAGGGATTTTTCGAATTTCTTCGATGGCCTCATCACAGTTGCGACTGTCAACTTCGATAATCATAATGGCTTTTTCACCAGCTTTTTCACGAGTAACGTTCATCTGGGCGATATTGATATCATAGCGAGAAAGTGCCTCCGTTACGAGGGCAATCATACCTGGAATATCTTGATGAACGATGATGATAGTTGGTGTATTCATATTGAGAGAGACGGCAAAGCCATTGAGTTCGGTGACCTGAATATTTCCTCCACCGATAGAAATACCCGTCACGCTGATGGTCTTGTGGGCATTTTTAACGGTAATTTTAGTAGTGTTTGGGTGAGGGGCATTACTGTCTTTCTGAATGGTCCAGACAATCTTAATGCCACGCTTGTGGGCAATTTCCAAGCTATTTGGGATTTCAGGATCATCTGTATCCATGCCTAAAATACCAGCAACAAGGGCTAGATCTGTCCCGTGACCACGATAGGTTTTGGCAAATGAGTTAAAAAGTTGGAATTCGACTTCTGTCGGAGTATCATCAAAAATGGAAGAGACAATCTTCCCAATACGCACAGCACCAGCGGTATGACTACTAGATGGGCCAATCATAACTGGTCCGATGATATCAAAGACAGATTGAAAACGAAGTGATTTCATCAGTTTCCCCTTATAAAAATTCTTATCTCTATTATATCAAAGAATGAGGGTCTTGACTTTAATTGTGGATGAAAACCTTTTTAATGCCATAAACAGCATAAAATAGCGACTTTTATGACAAAAAACACCTTATTTAGGGAAATAAAAAATAATTTTGTAATATTTCTACATAAAAGTGTCAAGAAACGGTAATATTTAAAGGGTATGATAGAACTATAGAAAGAAGGAGAATTTTCAAATATGAAATCAACAACTAAAAAGATTAAAACAACTCTTGCAGGAGTAGCTGCCTTGTTTGCAGTATTTGCTCCATCATTTGTATCTGCTCAAGAATCGTCAACTTACACTGTTAAAGAAGGTGATACACTTTCAGAAATCGCTGAAACTCACAACACAACTGTTGAAAAATTGGCAGAAAACAACCACATTGAGAACATTCATTTGATTTATGTTGGTCAAGAGTTGGTTATCGCTGGCCCTGTAGCGCCTGCTACAACACCAGCGCCAACTACTTATGCAGCACCAGCAACTCAAGATGAAACTGTTTCAGCTCCAGTAGTAGAAACTACAGAGGTAGAGGAAGAAACTCCAGTAGTAAGTGAAACAGTTACTTCAACAGAAGTTTCAGCACCAGCTACAACTGTAAGCGGATCTGAAGCAGAAGCTAAAGAATGGATCGCTCAAAAAGAATCAGGCGGTAGCTACACAGCTACAAACGGACGTTATATCGGACGTTACCAATTGACAGATTCATACTTGAACGGTGACTACTCAGCTGAAAACCAAGAACGTGTAGCAGATGCCTACGTTGCAGGACGTTACGGTTCATGGACAGCCGCTAAAAACTTCTGGCTTAACAACGGTTGGTATTAAGAAATAACTAGCAGAATAAGATGTAAAGAGGTTGGGCAAAAAGCCTTTAAAATTAGAAAAACGCATTATATCAAGTGTTCAACAAAAATCTTGATATGATGCGTTTTTTTTTGTGGGAAGATTTACTTTATATTCTCCTGAAATTGAGTTTTTGATAGTCTATGGTAGTTTTTATAACTTGGTGCAAACTACCTATACTCTTCGAAAATCTCTTCAAACCACGTCAGCTTTATCTGTAACCTCAACGCTGTACTTTGAGCAACCTGCGGCTAGTTTCCTAGTTTGCTCTTTGATTTTCATTGAGTACTAGTAAATATTCAGATGATGAGCTTGAATTACATGTGTTAAATGTTGGTTGGGCTGTATGTTGAGCAGCAGTATACTAGTGAGAGCAAGGACAGAACTTAGCTTCTATTTGATTCAAGGAGATAGTTTTTATAAACCCTTTACTTATCAAAAATATAAAAAGGATTAATCAGTAATTTATTCAATTAATTTTCAAGGAGTAATTTGTTATTTTTTATATTACTCTTTTTTATTTCTTTGATTTTCAAATTCTGTAAAATTGCCCATAGAAATTTCTATTTGATTATTTTCAATGAAAGCAATTCTTTGTACAATCAAATCGAAAAAGTAGTGGATGATGGCATTTACATCAAGATCAAGTTTGGTATTCGTCAGGAGGGGCTTGTCTTTGTACCTAACATGGAGCTAGATATGGAAGAGGATAAGGTGAAGGTTTTTATCAGAGAAACTAGCGCCTACTATGTCTATCACAAAGATGACGCAGAGAAAAATCGCTATATGAAAGGTAGAACGTTGATTCGCTAATTCAGCTCTGAAAATCAAACAATTCCATTCCACAGAAAAACGATTGTGGAGATGATTGAAGAAAAGATTGAAGAAGTGGATGCTTTGATTAAGCTGGATGTGGAAAATCAATCTTATATCACGATTAAAGACGAGCTAGTGCGTGAACTAGCAGCGTCTGAATTGAGAATTAATGTTTTGCAAGAAAGAATATCAATATTAAATCAAGTAGCAAAATATTTGCTGTCTTCAATTGAAAACAAGCAAGAAATGAAGTTGAATCTTTCAAAATTGAATATAACTGAAAAAATTGGCATTGATGTTGTTGAGAAGGAGTTGAATGAGTTAAGTATACAGATAGCATTAGAGAGCGATAGATATGAGAATATCGTATTTAAAGTGAATAAGTTTATCAATCGTTTGAGTAAGAAAATTTCAAAAGAAGAAGGGATAGGTTTTCAAAAATAACCTATCTAGTCATTGTTTATAGTATAATCTGTATCTTTTGGTTTATTAATTTGTATTTAAAATTTCATCATGTTACAATTGAAATTATCAAACAGTTTTATTCTTATGCTCAGGAAAATGGATTTCAAAAACTAAAAGAAAGTAAAGTTGTTAGACCTAGAGGGTCAGATCCTATTGTTAATATGTCTGCTATTTCAGAGCATATTAGTTTATTTAAAATACCATCTGAAACTGGTTGCGTGGAAAAATATGTAACAAAAAATCTATCATGTTTTTCAAATAAATTAGATGGCGTCGGTAAATCAAGTAGCAGAATATTTACTGATTTCAGTTGAAAACAAGCAAGAAATGAAGTTAAATCTTTCAAAATTGAATATAACCGATAAAATTTGCATTGATGTTGTTGAGAGAGAGTTGAATGAGTTAAGAATCCATATAGAATTAGAGGGCGATAGTTACGAAGAGGTAATATTTAGATTTGATAAGTTTATTAATTGCTTAAATAAAGAAAAATTTGTGTATTTAAATAGCAGAGATATTTAAAAAGTGCACAAATTACTCATTTTAAATGTTCTAAAATTTGTTAAAATTATGGAAAAAGGAGGAATACATTATGTGTGATATATCTAAAACTAGCTGAAATTTTTTAGTGATAATATTAGTGTTGAAGAGCAGTTGAATAGGTTCGTACTTTTTAATTCAGGAGATAGTCTCTTAGATTGGAAAATGTAGTCGATGCTTTACATGTTCTCATGGATGTACTAGAAATCATGTTCACTGTTAGAAACTAAACATAGATTTCCTTTGTTTATTATTAAAAACATAGAACAAAAAATATTAACAGATGTAAAGATATTATCAAGCCAGCTAAAAGAAGAGTTATTAAAAGAGGTTGATTGAACCTTGATAAAGGAGGAACGGATGGAAGGAATTATTGGAACGCTTGAATTTTATGCTCCTGTACTTGTACTAGGAGTAGTCATCATTGGTATTGTATACTTTATGAAAAAACGAAATGATAAAAAATAGTGTATAGATTGGTTTTATCACTATTATTTCTAACCAATGCTCTTGAGGAGTATTGGTTTTTATTGTGCCTTAGAAAAAGACAAGAAACCTCAATTACGACTCAATTCTGCACGAAATACTCATGAAATAGATTTTTCTACAAGCTATAATAATTGTATAAAAGAAATGGAGGAAACGATTATGCCACAACTAGTAGTAACAGGATTAAATAAGACATTTGGAGAGGGCGAAAGTTTAGTTCATGCCCTATCTGATATTTACCTTTCAGTAAATAAGGGTGAATTTTTAGCCATCATGGGGGCGAGTGGTAGTGGAAAGACAACTCTATTGAATTGTATATCCACTATTGATAAACCCGATTCGGGTAGTATTGTTTTTGAAGATTTTGATATGATTCAAGCAAAAGAAAGCCAATTAGCCGATTATCGCGCTAAGAATATCTCTTATATTTTTCAATCTTATAATCTGGTAGAGACCTTAACAGTTTATGAAAATATTATTTTACCCCTGCAAATTCAAGGGAAATCCATTAGAAAACATCAGAGGAAAATTGATGATATTATAGAGAAATTGGCTATTCAAAATCTAAAAAATAAATTTCCAAATCAATTATCAGGTGGGCAACGCCAACGTGTCGCAACAGCTAGAGCGTTAATAGATGATTCCAAACTCTTGATTGCAGATGAACCGACAGGAGCTCTTGACTCTGCTAACTCAGAAAATCTCATGTCCCTCTTACAAGAAATTAATCGAATGTTTGAAATAACTATTCTACTTGTTACTCACGATCCTGCTGCTGCTAAATATTCGTCTCGAATGGTTCTTCTCAGTGATGGACAGATTATAGATGATATTGAGCGGAATGGACTATCAAACGACTTATACCTAGAAGAAATATACAGACGAACAAGATAGGAGGGGAGCTATGTACCCAAAGTTAATTTTACGCAATGTGTTTAGAAACTTACAAACCTATACGATTTATTTTTTAAGTCTTGCTTTGATTTATAGTCTTTTGTACGCCTTTAATGCTCTTCCAAGTCATCCTGTCATGCAGAGCTTATCGGGTGCGAAAGAAATGCTGACGAAAGTTATGACCCAGTACATGGGCTTGTTATCTTATTTGATACTAGGCGCCGTTGCCTTTCTCATCGTTTACTCAACGAATTTTGTTTTAGGAAGACGACAAAAAGAGCTCGGGTTATATTCAACACTTGGAATGAAAAAATATCAAATTATCGGAACACTCTTCTTTGAAACCATGTTAGTAAATATCTTTGCTTTAGTTCTAGGATTTACTTTTGGGCTAATCTTACTTATTTTACTTGCTCACATTGCTTCTGAGTTTTTTATGGCAAATTATTTTGGAAATCTATTCTTTTTAGATCCTAAGTCACTCTCTCTGTTGGGTTATTCCTATGTGGTAACTAGTTTAATAGTTGGTTTAATGGACTTTTTGAAATTTAGAAAGAAAACAATTATTAGCTTAATTCAAGAAAACGGTATTGAAAAATCACGAATTATTAAAGAAAATTCTATTCTACAATTGTTGATTTTCATTATTTCAAGTATTGTTATCATCTCTGGTAGTATTTATTTTTCTGATTATCATCACTTATCCATTTTGAAAAACTGGGGAGTTTTATTAGTATCTATTTTAGTGATCTTTGCCATTTTATTTTACAACACCTTAAGTAATTTCTTACTTGGAGTTGTTAAGAAAGTATCTTCATTCTATTATAATAAATTAAACTCATTTAAAATCCGCCAATTTTCCAAACAAGCGGACAGCAATTCTGTAACGCTAGCAGTACTATCTATGACCTTGACTTTGGCTCTTAGTTTACTAGTGTTTGGTGGCAGTTCATATACAACCATGAATCATGATTTGAATCGTTATGCCCCTTATGATTTACAAGTCAATTTATATAGAGGTAATGAGTTTCATTATGGAAACGAGAGTGTAAAAGATCGATTAAAAGCGGATGGTTTTGATTTTGATGTCGTAAAAGATGAATATGTTTATTCAACTTATACGAGTGATTTGACTTATAAAGATATAATAGATACTAGTCAGTTATGGGAGCACGATAAAGAGTTACCTGATTCAAAAGTCCGTATTTTAGGGATTTCAGCTTATAATCATCTAAGAAAACTACAAGGCAAAAAAGATATTGACTTAGCTGATGATGGCTATCTAGTAAATGCCAATTACAAAGGAACCATTAAACAAATCCAAGAATTTTTACTACAAATGAAAGACTTATCGATTGGCGGTTATTCTTTAAAATTGGCATCATCCCAACCATTAGATACTGTTTATTTTGTTTCTTCAGTAGGATTAAATGATTCAGGAACTCTTATTGTACCAGATAGAGTTATTAAAGAATTGAACGAAGACTTTACAACTTATGTGGTTAAATATAAAGAAAATATTGATAAAAGAAAAATTGAAACATTTTTGAAAGAGTGGGTTGATAAGCATTACTTTACAGTGGATGGTGCAGAAGTAAATGACTTCACTTATCAAACTAAGGTGAGATTATCTGAGCTTTATATAGGAGTTATGGGAGTCATTGTACTAGCATTGATATTTATTAGTGTTGTATTTATTATTATTTCACTTAGCATTTTATCTCTACAAATCTCAACTAGTGCACTAGATAGCATTAATGATTATCGAATCTTATATCTATTGGGAAATAAGAAAAAACAAAATAAGAGAATACTGATTCAGCTAATTATGAGTTACTTCCTTGTTCCCTTGATACTTGCTGTTCCATTAGCTATTTCTCTAAGCAATTCCTTATTAGGTTACTTTGAAAACTTTGCCAATACAACTATCACAATTGATGTGACCTATCTTGGAGTGGCAGCTCTTCTCTTTCTCGTTTACTTAGTTATAACTTATAAAGTAAGTTGGCATATTCTTGATAAAAATTAGCATAAAACTAGGATACTGTTAAATAGTATTCTAGTTTTATGCTATACTATACTTATAAAATAGAGGGAGATGATTATGATGAAAAAAATTGTAAAAATCATTTCTAATCATTCATTATGGTTGTGGCAATTAACTTTGCTGAATCACTTGATCTTGATGTTCTACATATACTATAGAGTTCCTATTTATTATGCAAGTGGTCTCATGCAAAAGTTCTCCGTAATACTTGTGATTTTGTTGATTGTGTCCAGCTATGTTTGTAACTTTACTACCTTTCGACATAGTGAATTAAAATTATGGACTATCTTTTTGCTAGCTTTGGTCAGTTGGCAAGCCATCTTTCAACAAGGAACAAGTAACACTTTGTTGCATTTTTTTGACATACTGAATCCCATCAATTCATTTTTATTGGTTTATAGTTCTCTTTCAATTATTTTATTAGGAGAACAGGTTGGAAAAGAATTAGTGGATGTTTCATTAGCATTAACTGTTATTACAGTTTTTTCTTACTTTATTTATTTTCCGTTATTTTTATTCCTATCACTTTTCACTACTTTTTTTCTTACATTTGTTCCTTTGATTTTATTACTCTTGTATCGAAAAGAGTTGAGAAATGTACTAGCTTTCCAAAGGCGAAATGTAATAATCCTTTCGGTTGTCTTACCTATTTCATATATTGTATCGTATGTTAATACGACAGGAGCGGGTGTTTTAAATTTAGTTTGGTATGTTGAAGTATTGTCTATCCTAACTTTTTTACATTTCAAGACAATATTTACGTCCTTTAAAAAGAAGATTGCTGAATTGAAATTATCCTATTTAAAGGCTTTTATACGCTTATTTTTTGTAGTAGGAGGATTGTTACTGCTTTCGTTTATTGTCTTTCAATTAGATTTGAATGTGAGTGTATTAATCCTAAATCTAGTCTTGCTTATCATGGGAATCGTTGCCGAAGAATGCATTCGCTTGTTTCATGTATCGAATATGAAAGATGCGAAAGATTATCTGGAGATTCTATTTTTGAAGCGGAATAGAATGGTTAACAATCTTCTTTCTAACGAGGTTGTGGAGCAGCAATTTTCAGAATTTCTCCACAATGAAATTTTACAAAGTGTGATGGCTATTAAGAATTTCAATACTTACAGTAATAATGAGATGTTTGGTAATCAAATAAATCTTGTTACCGAAGAACTAGTGCAACGAATCAGAGAGCGAATGGATTATTATCAGCCCATGAGTGAGATAGATGAGCCGCTGGCAAAAAAATATCAGGCACTCATTGATAGAATAGAGAAAAGATATAAGAAAGAAAGTTCAGTGGTGGTACACTTTCCACCTAAATTTTCTTTAATGACTCCCTATGATAAACTTGTCTACCGTTTTGTTGAGGAGTTAATTACCAATGCGGTCAAATATTCACAAGGAGGAGAGATTTCTTTGGAAATCGAGGTGAAACAGGATACTATTTTTCTAGTTTCTAAAAATAAATCTGTCTCTACTAAAGAACCTTCTCTGGGATACGGACTGAAAAATATGGCAAATAAATTAAATGTTTTAGGTGGTAAGATGGATACTTTAGATGAGAATGGTATTTTTCGTGTTATTATTGTATTACCGATTGATAAGGAGCTATGTTATGAAAATTTTGTTGGTTGATGATCATAAATTGTTTAGCCAGAGCATCAAACTGATTTTGGAATTATCAGAGGTCATTGAAAGGGTGGATTTGATGGATGATTTTTCTTCTGTCTTGGACTTTTCTTATGATGATTATGATATTGTGCTCATCGACATAAATTTGACGAGTTTGTATCAGGAGGATGGGTTGTCTTTAGCTCAAACGATTATTGAAAATGGTTGCTCCGCTAAAATTGTTATCTTGACAGGATACAGCAAAAGAATGTATGAGTATCGTGCCAAGATAATGGGGGCCTGGGGCTTTTTGGATAAGAGTATTGGTCCAGAGGAATTACTTCAAAACTTGCTAAGGATTTATCAGGGAGGAAAGATTTTTTCAGATGAAGTAGTGGTAGATGTCTTGACTTCCCGTGAAATAGAGATGTTAGAACTAGTCCGAAATGGTCTGACCATAGATGATATTTGTGAAAAAGTCTATGTGAGTAAGAGAACTGTTTCAAATCATCTTGCAAATATCTTTTCAAAATTAGGAGTATCCAGTAGACAGGAAGCTATTCATGTTGCGGAGCAACTGGGTTACTTCTCGCCCGAATAATTGATAAGTTATTGTCCTATTGTTTAGAAATCTTTAATCAAATTTGAGTGAGGATGGTTGCGAAAGTGATTATTACTTACCCCTTTTTAAAAAATCCTTTACATAGAAATAAAAGTTTATATAGGTTGGAAAATCAAGATTATGCCTCTTTGAAATATGCTTTTGAGGGAGAAAGAAAGCAACAGACTTCCTTATCTTTTGATGAAAAGATTTATCTGGACTGGGTAGATGCTATTCTAACCTATCAATGTAAACATCAATTAAAACTAGCTATTTCAAAAATAGAGGACATCCTCAGTAGGATTAGTATTGATAAAGTGGATTATTTGTATATTTTGAATACCCTGCTGATTTTCTTAGGCTATGATGAGGATGAGGAGAAATTTGAGCAACTATATGATCAGGTTTCCGTAGCCCTTTCAAAAATTGATACCAGTGTGCGTGAATAAATTGAGTTGTATATCAAAATAAAATACAATTATTGTTACCACCTTTGGAAACAGGAGGAGATGGATAAGTCCAGAGCGCTATTATTGGAGATGATTG
>JAWERV010000037.1:0-18470 GCA_032481955.1 Streptococcus mitis
GAAAATCAAATTCAAACTGCGTCAACGTCGCCTTGCCGTACTCAAGTACAGCCTGCGGCTAGTTTCCTAGTTTGCTCTTTGATTTTCATTGAGTATAAGACAAAATTTTGAGAATAAAAAAAGAAGGAACCAGCTGAAAAGCCGGTTCCTTTTTTACGTTTAGATCACATGACGTTCAAAGGCATCATCTGAAATTCCTTGTTCTAAGATGAGTTTTGCCCATTCTTTAGCAGAAAAGAGGCTGTGATCCTTGTAGTTACCGCAAGATTCGATGGTTGTTCCAGGGACATCTTCCCAAGTAGTGGTTTCAGCGATTTCTTTGAGCGAATCCTTGATAACAGCTGCAATCTCGGCACTAGTGTGACGCCCCCACATAATCATATGGAAGCCTGTACGGCACCCAAATGGAGAACAGTCAATCATGCCGTCAATGCGGGTACGGATGAGTTTGGCTAAGAGGTGCTCAATAGTGTGAAGGCCGGCAGTAGGGATCGAGTCTTCGTTTGGTTGTACCAAGCGAATATCAAAGTTGGAGATAACATCTCCCTTTGGCCCTGTTTCTTCCCCAATCAAGCGAACATAGGGTGCTTTAACAATGGTGTGGTCAAGTTCAAAACTTTCGACAATAACTTCTTTTGACATGGTAAATCCTTTCAGTTTTCTTCTTTCATTATAACATAAAGCCGGCTCTGAGACAGAGAGAAAACCTCTCCGAGAGTGGAGAGGTTCAAATCGTTACTTACGATATAAGCGGTCGTATTGGTAGTATGGGTCAAAGGTTACATTGATACCCAATTTACGAAGGACATTCTTGTCTTCATCTGTCAAGATGATGGTTGAGTGAGCTTCGCTTCCTTTGAGGTTACCAAGTTCTTCCATGGCATGCGCAGCGTCAGGGTTTTCCGTAGCTGTGATAGCAAGGGCAATCAAAATTTCATTTGAATGCAGGCGTGGATTGCGGCTACCGAGATGATCGATTTTAAGACCTTGGATTGGCTTAACAACTTCAGGTTCGATTAGTTTCACTTCTTTAGCAATATCAGCTGATTTCTTGATAGCGTTGATCAAAGCAGCGGCTGTAGGGCCAAAGAGTTCTGAGTTCTTACCGGTGACGATTTCCCCATTTGGTAATTCAAGGGCTAGGGCTGGTCCGCCAGTTTCTTCTGCTTTTTGACGGGCAACGACAGCAACCTTACGGTCTGCTGGTGTGATACCGAGGTCGTTCATAAGCAACTCGATTTTCTTGACAGCAGCTTCGCCAACTTTTTCGGCTTTGAAATCAAGAACAGTCTGATAGTAGCGACGGATGATTTCTTGTTTAGAGGCTTCAATAGCAGCCTCATTATCTGTAATAGCGAAACCAACCATGTTGACACCCATATCTGTCGGAGAAGCGTATGGAGATTCACCAAGGATACGTTCCAACATGCGCTTGAGCACTGGGAAAATCTCGATATCACGGTTATAGTTGACAGTGGTTTCTCCGTAGGTTTGGAGATGGAAGGGGTCAATCATGTTGACATCATCAAGGTCAGCTGTGGCAGCTTCGTAGGCCAAGTTGACTGGGTGATGAAGGGGAAGATTCCAAACTGGGAAGGTTTCAAATTTAGCGTAACCAGACTTGATACCATTGATTTGGTCGTGGTACATATTGGACATACAAGTTGCCAATTTTCCAGAACCAGGTCCAGGAGCAGTTACGACGATCAAGTTACGACTGGTTTTGATGTAGTCATTTTTTCCCATTCCTTCTGGAGAAATGATGTGATCCATATCCGTTGGATATCCTTTGATTGGATAGTGAAGATAAGAATCAATTCCGTTTTTCTCAAGTTGGTTGCGGAAGGCATCTGCAGCTGGTTGACCAGCGTACTGTGTGATGACCACTGAGCCAACAAAAATTCCTAATTCATTGAATTTATCAATCAAACGAAGAACTTCTTGGTCATAAGAAATGCCCAAGTCGCCACGTGCTTTGGAATGCTCGATGTTGCTAGCGTTAATGGCAATGACAACCTCGACTTGCTCTTTTAACTCCTGCAAGAGCTTGATTTTGTTGTCAGGCTCATAGCCAGGAAGAACACGAGCAGCGTGGAAATCTTCTAACATTTTGCCACCAAACTCCAAGTAGAGCTTGCCGTCAAATTGGTTAATGCGCTCCAAAATGTGGTCGCGCTGTAGATTCAAATATTGTTCAGAACTAAAAGCTTGTTTTTTCATTTTTTTACCTCTGACCTCTATTATAATAAAAAATTGGAAGTTAGGAAACTATGGAGTTAAAAAAGGAATCAAAAAGATTAGGCAAACGCTTGCACAAAATTCTGAAAAGCGCTATCATAGACTATAGATTATGAAAATAATGAGGTAAGAAGATGCAAGAAAAATGGTGGCATAATGCCGTAGTCTATCAAGTTTATCCTAAGAGCTTTATGGATAGCAACGGAGATGGAATTGGCGATTTGCCAGGAATTACCAGTAAGTTAGACTATCTAGCCAAGTTAGGAATTACAGAGATTTGGCTTTCTCCCGTTTATGACAGTCCCATGGATGATAATGGCTATGATATTGCTGATTATCAAGCGATTGCGGTTATTTTTGGGACCATGGAGGATATGGACCAACTAATCGCGGAAGCTAAGAAACGTGATATTCGTATCATCATGGACTTGGTGGTCAATCATACCTCGGATGAACATGCTTGGTTTGTCGAGGCCTGTGAAAATCCTGATAGCCCTGAGCGTGACTACTATATCTGGCGAGATGAGCCTAATGATCTAGATTCTATCTTTAGTGGGTCTGCTTGGGAATACGATGAAAAGTCTGGTCAATACTATCTTCACTTTTTCAGCAAGAAACAGCCGGATCTCAACTGGGAGAATGAAAAACTTCGCCAGAAAATTTATGAGATGATGAACTTCTGGATTGATAAAGGAATTGGCGGTTTCCGCATGGATGTCATTGACATGATTGGCAAAATTCCTGACGAGAAGGTAGTCAATAACGGTCCCATGCTCCACCCCTATCTCAAGGAGATGAATCAGGCGACCTTTGGAGATAAGAATCTCTTGACAGTAGGGGAAACCTGGGGGGCAACACCAGAAATTGCCAAGCTCTACTCTGATCCAAAGGGGCAAGAATTGTCTATGGTCTTCCAGTTTGAACACATCTGTCTTCAGTATCAGGAAGGGCAACCTAAGTGGCACTATCAAAAAGAGCTGAATATCCCTAAGTTGAAAGAGATTTTCAACAAATGGCAGACAGAGTTAGGAGTTGAGGATGGCTGGAATTCGCTTTTCTGGAACAATCATGATCTCCCTCGTATTGTCTCAATCTGGGGGAATGACCAAGAATACCGAGAAAAATCTGCCAAAGCTTTTGCAATCTTACTTCATCTCATGAGAGGGACTCCTTATATCTACCAAGGTGAGGAAATTGGGATGACAAATTATCCGTTTGAAACACTGGACCAAGTAGAAGATATTGAATCCCTCAACTATGCGCGTGAGGCTCTTGAAAAAGGTGTTCCTATGGAAGAAATCATGGACAGTATCCGTGTCATTGGACGTGACAATGCTCGTACCCCTATGCAATGGGATGAGAGCAAAAATGCTGGTTTCTCAACAGGTCAACCTTGGTTGGCAGTGAATCCAAACTATCAAAGAATCAACGTTCAAGAAGCGCTGGCAAATCCAGATTCTATTTTCTATACTTATCAGAAACTGGTTCAAATCCGTAAGGAGAATAGCTGGCCGATTCGAGCTGACTTTGAACTATTGGAAACAGCTGACAAAGTCTTTGCCTATATCCGTAAAGATGGTGACCGTCGCTTCCTAGTCGTAGCTAACTTGTCCAATGAAGAACAAGACTTGACCGTAGAAGGAAACGTCAAATCTGTCTTGATTGAAAACACCTCAGCTCAAGAAGCCTTTGAAAAACAAAGCTTGGCCCCATGGGATGCTTTCTGTATGGAATTACTATAAACATTTTTTGCAGAAAAATCTAAAAATGAAATCGTATAAAAACAAGGGAAGACTGTATGAAAGACAGAAATTCTTTGTTTTTTTAATGCCTAGAGTTTATAAACTTCCATTCTACAGATTCAATTAACTTTACAAATCCCTACTAATTTGGTAAAATAAGCTTATGTTATAAAAACTAACATAAAGGAGAAAGAAGATGAATACAAAAAAGCGTGTCCTTGGTACAGGGTTGACTTTTGCGACTGCTTTATTTTTAGCTGCTTGCGGTCAATCAGGTTCAGATACAAAAACTTACTCATCAACCTTTAGTGGAAATCCAACTACATTTAACTATTTATTAGACTACTACGCCGATAATACATCGATTATAACCAACCTAGTTGATGGTTTGCTTGAAAATGACAATTATGGGAATCTAGTTCCATCTTTGGCAGAAGACTGGTCTGTTTCAAGCGATGGTCTGACTTATACCTACAAATTGAGAAAAGATGCCAAATGGTTCACAGCTGACGGTGAAGAGTACGCCCCAGTCAAGGCACAAGATTTTGTGACAGGTATCAAGTATGCAGTGGATAATAAATCACAGGCGCTTGACTTGATTCAAAATTCGATCAAGGGCTTGAATGATTATATTACAGGAGCGGATTCTGACTTTTCTAAGGTTGGGGTGAAGGCTATTGATGACCAGACTATTGAGTATACTTTGACACGCCCAGAGCCTTACTGGCATTCAAAAACAACGAATAGTATTCTTTTCCCAGTAAACGAAGAGTTTTTAAATTCAAAAGGGAAAGATTTTGGGACCCTATCTCCAGATAGCATTCTTTACAGTGGTCCTTACTTGTTAAAAGATTTCACATCAAAATCATCTATTGAGTATGTGAAAAATCCGCATTACTATGATCATGACAAAGTATCGATTGAACATGTCAAGTTGGCTTACTTTGATGGTTCAGACCAAGAATTGACCATCCGTAACTTTGAAAGTGGAGCCTATTCTATCGCTGGAGTTTATCCAAATAGTTCAAACTTTGCTAAGACCAAGGAAAAATATAAGGATAATATCGTCTATAGTTTGCAGGACAAGACTTCTTGGTATTTTAATTTCAATGTCAATCGTAAGACTTACAATCACACTGCTAAAACGACAGATGAGCAGAAGAAGTCAACTGAGATAGCTGTCTTGAACAAAAACTTCCGTCAAGCAGTAAACTTTGCCTTGGACCGCACAGCCTATTCTGCTCAGTCAAATGGGGAAGAAGCAGCTAGCAAGACTCTTCGTAACATCCTAGTACCTCCTACATTTGTCCAAGTTGGAGACAAGACCTTTGGAGAAGTAGTCGCTTCTAAATTGGTCAACTATGGCACAGAGTGGGCAGGTATGAACCTAGCGGATGCGCAGGATGCCTATTTCAACAAAGAAAAAGCCCAAGCAAAATTTGCGGAAGCTAAAAAAGAATTGGCAAGTCAAGGTGTGACCTTCCCAATTCGCTTGGATGTGGCAGTTGATCAGACAAGTAAAAATGCCGTGACAGGCATGAACTCAGTTAAGCAGACTCTTGAGTCAGTTTTAGGTGCTGATAACATTGTCATTGATGTTCAACAACTCTCTACAGATGAGTATAATAATGTAGCCTTCTTAGCTCCTACTCCCGATGCAAGAGATTATGATTTAAGTTTTGATGGTTGGGTAGCGGATTATCAGGATCCATCTACTTACCTCAATCCATTCAATGCAGAGGATGGATTCTATCTCAAGATTTTTGGTCTAGATGCCAAGGAAGATAAAGCGAAGATTGCTAGCCTAGGTTTGGATACTTACACTAAAATTCTCAAAGATGCGGATAGTGAAAATAAAGATGTAGCTAAACGTTACGAGAAATATGCTGAAGCGCAGGCTTGGATGATTGATAACTCTCTCATTATGTCAGCTATGTCAGGAGGTGGGACTGCTTCTGTGACAAAAGTGACACCATTTACAAGAGGGTACTCATTGGTCGGTATCAAGGGGGACGGTTATAACTATAAGTATATGAAACTGCAAAAAGATACTGTTACGACCAAACAGTATGAAGAAGCAAAGACTAAATGGGAGCAAGAAAGTAAAAAAGCAATCGAAAAAGCTCAAAAAGAAGCAGAAAATCATGTTAAATAATGAAAAATAGCTTTTTTAAGGAAAATCATAAAGACAAACATCAGTTTTGGTGCTTGTCTTTTTAAATCACTCGGCTATTGAAAACTGAGAAATGATTTGTTTTGTGCTAAAATAGATTGAAACGAATACTCAATGAAAATCAAAGAGTAACTGGGAAGTTAGCTCAAAGTACAGCTTTTAGGTGGTAGATAGAACTGACGAAGTCAGCTCAAAATACTGTTTTGAGGTTGCAGATGGACGCTGACGTGGTTTGAAGAGATTTTTGAAGAGTATAAGATTCTCTCTTTTACTATAGTTAAGGAGATGTAAAGATAAGTGATAAGGAAGAGACTATGTACGACTATCTAATCGTTGGTGCTGGGTTGTCTGGAGCAATTTTTGCTTATGAGGCGACTAAGCGTGGAAAAAAAGTAAAAGTAATTGATAAACGTGACCACATTGGTGGGAATATCTATTGTGAGAATGTGGAAGGAATCAACGTTCACAAATATGGTGCTCATATCTTCCATACTTCTAATAAAAAAGTGTGGGATTATGTTAATCAATTTGCTGAATTTAACAACTATATCAACTCGCCTGTAGCTAATTACAAGGGTAGCCTTTATAATCTACCTTTCAATATGAATACTTTCTATGCTATATGGGGGACAAAAACTCCTCAAGAAGTCAAAGATAAGATTGCTGATCAAACGGCTCATATGAAGGACATTGAACCTAAAAACTTGGAAGAACAGGCTATCAAGTTGATCGGTCCAGATATTTATGAAAAGTTGATTAAAGGATACACTGAAAAGCAATGGGGGCGTTCTGCGACTGACCTTCCACCCTTTATCATCAAACGTCTACCAGTTCGTTTGACTTTTGATAATAACTACTTCAACGACCGTCACCAAGGGATTCCAATCGGTGGGTATAATGTCATTATCGAAAATATGTTGAAGGATGTGGAAGTAGAACTTGGAGTTGACTTTTTTGCCAATCGTGAGGAATTAGAAGCTTCTGCTGAAAAGGTTGTCTTTACAGGGATGATTGACCAATACTTCGATTATAAACATGGTGAGTTAGAATACCGTAGTCTTCGTTTTGAGCATGAAGTTCTAGATGAGGAAAACTATCAAGGAAACGCAGTTGTTAACTACACAGAACGTGAAATTCCTTATACTCGCATTATTGAGCATAAACACTTTGAGTATGGTACACAGGAGAAAACGGTTATTACTCGTGAATACCCAGCTGATTGGAAACGAGGAGATGAGCCTTATTATCCAATCAATGATGAGAGAAACAATGCTATATTTGCCAAATATCAGGAAGAAGAGGCAACAAATGACAAGGTTATTTTCTGTGGTCGTTTAGCAGATTATAAATACTACGACATGCATGTAGTCATTGAACGGGCACTTAGTGTAGTAACAGAAGAATTTGGTTACTGAAACTTGCATTTTTAACAATTTGATTATTGTACATCAACAAAGAAAGGTATCGCACTATGAAAGGTATTATTCTCGCGGGTGGTTCAGGAACTCGCTTGTATCCTTTGACTCGAGCTGCATCAAAACAACTGATGCCGGTTTATGATAAACCGATGATTTACTACCCACTTTCAACATTGATGTTGGCTGGGATTAGAGATATTTTGATTATCTCAACTCCACAGGATTTGCATCGATTCAAAGAGCTTCTTCAAGATGGCTCTGAGTTTGGGATTCAATTGTCTTATGCAGAGCAACCGAGTCCAGATGGTTTGGCACAAGCCTTTGTCATTGGGGAAGAATTTATTGGTAATGATAGTGTTGCTCTGATCTTAGGTGACAATATCTATCATGGGCCTGGCCTTTCTAAAATGCTACAAAAGGCAGCTAGTCAGGAGTCAGGAGCAACTGTGTTTGGCTATCATGTGAAGGATCCAGAACGCTTTGGCGTTGTTGAGTTTGACAAGGATATGAACGCTATTTCTATCGAAGAAAAGCCAGAGCATCCACGTTCAAATTATGCAGTTACAGGTCTCTATTTCTACGATAATGATGTAGTAGAAATTGCTAAAAGTATTAAACCAAGCCCGCGTGGTGAATTGGAAATTACAGACGTTAACAAGGCTTATTTAGATCGTGGAGATCTATCCGTTGAGGTTATGGGACGTGGCTTTGCTTGGCTAGATACTGGAACTCATGAAAGTTTACTAGAGGCTTCACAGTATATCGAAACAGTCCAACGGATGCAAAATGTTCAAGTTGCAAACTTAGAAGAAATTGCTTACCGTATGGGCTATATCAGTCGCGAAGATGTGTTAGCCTTAGCCCAACCACTTAAAAAAAATGAATACGGGCAGTATCTGCTCCGTTTGATAGGAGAAGCATAGATGACAGATGAATTTTTCGGCAAGACGCTTGCGGTTCGCAAGGTTGAGGCTATTCCAGGCATGTTGGAATTTGATATCCCTGTTCATGGAGATAATCGTGGCTGGTTTAAAGAAAATTTCCAAAAGGAAAAAATGCTTCCACTTGGATTTCCAGAGTCTTTCTTTGCAGATGGAAAATTACAAAACAATGTATCCTTCTCACGCAAAAATGTCCTTCGTGGTCTCCACGCAGAACCTTGGGATAAGTACATTTCTGTAGCAGATGGTGGGAAAGTTCTGGGTTCTTGGGTTGATCTACGCGAGGGTGAAACCTTTGGGAATACTTATCAGACGGTCATTGATGCAAGCAAGGGAATTTTTGTTCCTCGAGGTGTGGCCAATGGTTTCCAAGTCCTATCAGATACAGTTTCTTATAGTTATCTGGTTAATGATTACTGGGCTCTTGAACTCAAACCCAAGTATGCCTTTGTGAACTACGCTGATCCAAGCCTTGGTATTGAATGGGAAAATCTTGCAGAAGCAGAGGTTTCAGAAGCAGATAAAAATCATCCACTACTTAAGGATGTAAAACCTTTGAAAAAGGAAGATTTGTAAAAAGGAAAGAATATGACTGAATACAAAAATATTATCGTGACAGGTGGAGCTGGTTTTATCGGTTCTAACTTTGTCCATTATGTTTACGAGAACTTTTCAGATGTTCACGTGACAGTATTAGACAAGTTGACTTATGCTGGAAACCGCGCTAATATTGAGGAAATTTTAGGTGATCGTGTTGAGTTAGTTGTTGGTGACATTGCGGATGCAGAGTTGGTAGACAAGTTGGCAGTTCAAGCAGATGCTATTGTTCACTATGCTGCTGAGAGTCACAATGACAATTCGCTGAATGATCCATCGCCATTTATCCATACTAATTTTATCGGAACCTATACTCTTTTGGAAGCAGCACGTAAATACGATCTTCGTTTCCACCATGTATCTACAGACGAGGTTTATGGTGATCTCCCTCTACGTGAGGATTTGCCAGGTCATGGTGAAGGACCAGATGAGAAATTTACTGCTGAAACAAAATACAACCCAAGTTCTCCGTACTCATCAACTAAGGCTGCTTCAGACTTGATTGTCAAAGCCTGGGTACGATCATTTGGTGTCAAGGCAACGATTTCCAACTGTTCAAATAACTACGGTCCTTATCAACACATTGAAAAATTCATCCCACGTCAGATTACCAACATTCTAAGTGGAATCAAGCCAAAACTTTACGGTGAAGGTAAGAATGTTCGTGACTGGATTCATACCAATGACCATTCTTCAGGTGTTTGGACAATCTTGACAAAAGGGCAAATTGGTGAAACCTACTTGATTGGGGCTGATGGCGAGAAAAACAACAAGGAAGTTTTGGAACTTATCCTTAAGGAAATGGGACAAGCTGAGGATGCCTATGATCATGTTACTGACCGTGCAGGACATGACCTTCGCTATGCGATTGATGCAAGCAAACTCCGTGATGAGTTGGGCTGGAAACCAGAATTCACCAACTTTGAAGCTGGGCTCAAGGAAACAATCAAGTGGTATACAGATAACCAAGAATGGTGGAAAGCAGAGAAAGAAGCTGTTGAAGCCAATTATGCTAAGACTCAGGAGATTATTACAGTATAAAAAGCAGGAAATCGCTGCTTTTTATTGCTATATTGGGAAGAGTTGCAAATTAGAAAGGTATAAATATGATTTTAATTACAGGAGCAAATGGTCAATTAGGAACGGAACTTCGTTATTTATTGGATGAGCGTAATGAAGAATACGTAGCAGTAGATGTGGCTGAGATGGACATTACCAATGCAGAGATGGTTGAGAAGGTTTTTGAAGAGGTGAAACCAACTTTAGTCTACCACTGTGCAGCCTACACCGCTGTTGATGCAGCAGAGGATGAAGGGAAAGAATTGGACTTTGCCATCAATGTGACGGGGACAGAAAATGTCGCAAAAGCATCTGAAAAGCATGGTGCAACTCTAGTTTATATTTCTACGGACTATGTCTTTGATGGTAAGAAACCAGTTGGACAAGAGTGGGAAGTTGATGACCGACCAGATCCACAGACAGAATATGGACGCACTAAGCGTATGGGAGAAGAGTTAGTTGAGAAGCATGTGTCTAATTTCTATATTATCCGTACTGCCTGGGTATTTGGAAATTATGGTAAAAACTTTGTTTTTACCATGCAAAATCTTGCGAAAACTCATAAGGTCTTAACAGTGGTAAATGACCAGCATGGTCGTCCGACTTGGACTCGTACCTTGGCTGAGTTCATGACCTACCTAGCTGAAAATCGTAAGGAATTTGGTTACTATCATTTGTCAAATGATGCAACAGAAGACACAACTTGGTATGATTTTGCAGTTGAAATTTTGAAAGATACAGATGTGGAAATCAAGCCAGTAGATTCAAGTCAATTTCCAGCAAAAGCTAAACGTCCGCTAAACTCAACAATGAGCCTTTCTAAAGCTAAAGCTACTGGATTTGTCATTCCAACTTGGAAAGATGCTTTGAAAGAATTTTACAAACAAGAAGTAAGATAAGCAATAGAATGATTTTTCTAGTCTAATAAAAGAGGCAGATAATAAACTCCAAAGGAGCTTAAGATGTATGATTATCTTATCGTTGGTGCTGGTCTTTTTGGTGCAGTCTTTGCCCATGAAGCAGCCTTAAAAGGAAAAAAAGTAAAAGTCATTGAAAAACGAAATCATATCGCGGGAAATATTTATACCCGTGAAGAGGAAGGAATTCAAGTTCATCAGTATGGTGCTCATATATTCCATACCTCTGATAAGGAGATTTGGGATTATGTAAATCAGTTTGCAGAGTTTAACCGTTACACAAACTCCCCTGTTGCAAACTATAAGGGTGAGATTTATAATCTTCCTTTTAATATGAATACCTTCAATAAACTCTGGGGAGTTGTGACGCCAGCAGAAGCTCAAGCTAAGATTGAGGAGCAACGTGCTGTTTTAAATGGCAAAACTCCTGAAAATTTGGAAGAACAGGCGATTTCTCTTGTAGGTACAGACATCTACGAAAAATTAATTAAAGATTATACTGAGAAACAGTGGGGCAAACCAACTACGGAACTTCCAGCCTTTATCATTCGCCGTTTGCCAGTACGCCTGACCTATGATAACAATTATTTTAATGATACCTATCAAGGAATTCCAATTGGTGGATACACTCAAATAGTTGAAAAAATGTTGGATCATGAAAACATTGATGTAGAAACAAATGTTGACTTCTTTGAGAATAAAGAACAATATATGAAGGACTACCCTAAGATTGTCTTTACGGGTATGATTGATGAATTCTTCGACTATAAGTTGGGTGAACTAGAGTATCGTAGTCTTCGTTTTGAAAGCGAGATCTTGGATATGGAGAATTACCAAGGAAATGCAGTTGTCAACTATACGGATTCAGAAACTCCATATGCACGTATTATTGAACACAAACATTTTGAGTTTGGAAATCAAGCAAAGACAATCATTACTAAAGAACATTCTAAAACATGGGAAAAAGGTGATGAACCGTATTATCCAGTTAATAATGATCGGAATAATCATTTGTATAAATCGTATAAAAAATTGGCTGATGAGCAAGGGAATGTTATCTTTGGTGGTCGTTTAGGACACTATCGTTATTACGATATGCACCAAGTAATTGGAGCAGCCTTGCAGTGTGTAAGAAATGAGTTAGATTAAAGAATTAAAACTGCTAACCAGTTGCTTTTTACAAATATGATCAATAATTCCTTGACTACCTAATGTAGTTGAGGTTTTTTGATATTATTCATATTTTTGCAAACTTGTTGTTTAAAAAATAATTTTCAAAAATTCTGAAAATTCTGTTGACAAGGTTTGAAAAAGGGTCTATAATGAATAGAAAAACAAAGGAGAGTACTATGAAAACAAGAAAAGTATTGGCTCTTGCGGGAGTAACTTTATTAGCAGCAGGTGTCTTAGCTGCTTGTTCTGGGGGCTCAGGTGCTAAAGGTGAGCAGACCTTTGCATTTACCTACGAGACACACCCAGATAATCTCAACTACTTAACAACTGGTAAGGCAGCGACTGCTGACATTACTAGTAATGTGATTGATGGATTGCTTGAAAATGATAAATATGGGAACCTTATTCCCTCAATGGCAGAGGACTGGTCAGTTTCTAAGGATGGCTTGACCTATACTTATAAGATTCGTCAGGATGCCAAGTGGTATACATCTGAGGGAGAAGAGTATGCTCCTGTTAAGGCTCAGGACTTTGTGACGGGTCTTAAATATGCAACAGATAAGAAAGCAGAAGCCCTTTACTTGGTACAGGATTCAATCAAAGGTCTGGATGCATATGCAAAAGGTGAAATTACAGACTTTGCTCAAGTCGGGATTAAAGCGCTTGACGATCAAACAGTCCAATACACCTTGAACAAACCTGAAAGTTTTTGGAATTCTAAAACAACTATGGGTGTACTTGCGCCAGTCAATGAAGAGTTTTTGAATTCAAAAGGGGATGATTTTGCTAAAGCTACGGATCCAGGTAGCCTATTGTATAATGGCCCTTATTTGTTGAAATCTATTGTGACCAAATCCTCTGTCGAATTTGCGAAAAATCCTAACTACTGGGATAAAGACAATGTACATATTGACAAAGTTAAATTGTCATTCTGGGATGGTCAAGATACTAGTAAACCTGCAGAAAACTTTAAAGATGGTAGCCTTACAGCAGCTCGTCTCTATCCAACAAGTGCAAGTTTCGCAGAACTTGAGAAAGAGATGAAGGACAATATTGTCTATACGCAACAAGACTCTACTACGTATCTAGTGGGAACAAACATTGACCGTCAATCTTATAAATACACATCCAAGACTAGCGAAGAACAAAAGTCTTCTACTAAAAAAGCATTATTGAACAAGGATTTCCGTCAGGCTATTGCCTTTGGCTTTGACCGTACAGCTTATGCTTCTCAGCTGAATGGACAAACTGGAGCAAGCAAAATCTTGCGTAATATTTTTGTTCCACCAACATTTGTTCAAGCAGATGGGAAAAACTTTGGCGATATGGTCAAAGAAAAATTGGTGACTTATGGGGATGAATGGAAGGATGTGAACCTTGCTGATGCCCAAGATGGTCTCTACAATCCAGAAAAAGCCAAGGCTGAATTTGCCAAAGCTAAATCAGCTTTACAAGCAGAAGGGGTGACTTTCCCAATTCATTTGGATATGCCAGTTGACCAGACAGCAACTACAAAAGTTCAACGTGTCCAATCTATGAAACAATCCTTGGAAGCAACTTTAGGAACTGATAATGTCATTATTGATATCCAACAATTGCAAAAAGACGAAGTAAATAATATTACATATTTTGCTGAAAATGCTGCTGGCGAAGACTGGGATTTATCAGATAATGTCGGTTGGGGTCCAGACTTTGCCGATCCATCAACCTACCTTGATATTATCAAACCTTCTGTAGGAGAAAGTACTAAAACATATTTAGGGTTTGACTCAGGGAAAGATAATGTAGCCGCTAAAAAAGTAGGTCTATATGACTACGAAAAATTGGTTACTGAAGCTGGTGATGAGGTTACAGATGTTGCTAAACGATATGATAAATACGCTGCAGCCCAAGCTTGGTTGACAGACAGTGCCTTGATTATTCCAACTACATCTCGTACAGGACGTCCAATCTTGTCTAAGATGGTACCATTTACAATACCATTTGCATTGTCAGGAAATAAAGGTACAAGTGAGCCACTCTTGTATAAATACCTTGAAATTCAAGACAAGGCAGTCACTGCAGATGAATACCAAAAAGCGCAAGAAAAATGGATGAAAGAAAAAGCAGAATCCAATAAAAAAGCGCAAGAAGAACTCGCAAAACATGTGAAATAGATCAAATGAGAAGTTAGTTTTGGCTAACTTCTTTTGGTTTCTCGAAAATGAATTGATGGCTATCTTCACTTTCAGAGATAATGAAGCTAATTTTTGTAGAAAAAATCCTGAGTTTCTACTCTCAGGATTTTCTTCATCTTACTGTTGTGGTTGCTGTTGAACTTGTGGATTTTGTGGTGTTGGTTGTACTGGTTGGATAGTCTGCCCAGCTTGTCCTTGATTAGGATTAGTTGCTGGAGCATTATTGGGTTGTTGACCAACCGTCGTACTTGTCTGTGTAGTAGAACTTTCAGTTGTTGTAGAGGAATTCTCTACTGACTGTGTTTGTTGTGTGGCTGGAGTATTCCAACTATTTCTTGCTCCATTTTGGAAGACAAATTCTCCACTTCTATATAAGCCCTCTGGCATTGTCCAATCTCCAGGGTGGTCATCTTCTGATAGATAGCTTATCATTGAGCGATAAACCTTAGCTGCAACATAGAAGCCGTCCCCAATGATTGGAGTTAGACGATTTGAGTATCCTGTCCAAACAGCCATTGAATATTTACGAGTATAACCTACAAACATTTCATCTGGTGCTACGTAGCCAGTGTTCTTGATATACTTTTCAATTTCGTCGTCAGTATAGTTAGAAGTACCTGTCTTACCTGCTTGTGGAAGCCATGGTAGGTAGGCTCCACGTCCAGTTCCGTAAGCTAAAACAGTTTTCATCATTTCGGTCATCATATAGGCAGTGGTTTCTTTCATAGCTCGTGTACCAGCATCAGAAAATTCTTTTTCACTACCATCACTAAAGACGATTTTATTGATATACATTGGTTTGTGATAAATACCACCATTAGCAAAGGCGGCATAAGCAGCAGCCATTTTTTCACTACTTGCACCGTATTGTTTGTTAGATTCTGTTGTATTACTTGAAATGGCGTTAGCATAGTGTATGCTTGGATAGTCGATACCAAGGCCGTTGAGGAAGGTTTTTGCTCTGTCTAAACCAACCTTACTAAGAGTTTCAACCGCTGTGACATTACGTGATTGTTGAAGAGCATACTGGATTGTAATATTTCCAAAGTAGCCATGATCCCAGTTGTAGACTGGAGTATTGGTACCAGGATAGTTATAAGGAACATCATGTACAATAGTTGCAGTAGAGTCGTAGACTCCATATTCTAAAGCGGGAGCATAGTCAGTAATTGGTTTCATAGTAGAACCCCAGTCACGGTTGGTTTCAACAGCTTGGTTGATGCCGAAAGATACATTACTTGATTGGTGACGGGCACCTAATTGAGCAAGTACTTTACCATTTGTTACATCTACGATAGTGGATGCTACTTGGATTTCATCATCTGGATAAGCAACGTACTCATCTGTGTTGTAAACATCCCAAAGTCGCTTTTGAACATCTTTGTCGACATTAGTATAGACTTCCATACCTGTGGTAAGAAGGTTGTAGCCCGTTTCTTGTTCGACTTGGTCGATTACTTCTTTGAGGTAGTTGTCCATATAGGCTGGGTAACTATTGGCTGACTTCAAGCTTTGAAGACCGTTAGTGATAGGCGTATTAATTGCTTTTTCATACTGTTCTGCACTGATGTAATTTTGCTCTTTCATTTCTGAAAGTACCAAGTTACGACGCTCTAGAGCAGCTTCTGGGTGGGAATATGGATCATATTGGTTTGGTGCTTGAGGCATTCCGGCTAGGAGTGCTAACTGTGGCAGGCTTAAATCCTTCAAGTCTTTTCCATAGTAATTTTCGGCTGCGGTTTGCATTCCATAGTTACCGTTAGACATGTAGACTTTGTTGATGTAGTAGGTCAGGATTTCTTGCTTGGTTGCTTTTTGCTCTAATTGAACGGCTAGCCAAGCTTCTTGGGCTTTACGTGATATGGTTTGGTCAGCAGTTGAAGTAGAAAAGTAAGTTAATTTAATCAATTGCTGGGTCAAGGTTGAAGCCCCTTGGAGTCCCCCTTGTCCTTGGAGGTTTCTCAATGCAGCTCCCATGATACGAATAGTATCAACACCTCTATGATCAAAGAAGCGGTGATCTTCGATTGAGACGATAGCTTTAACCAAATCAGTAGGAATTTCATTGGCTTGAGCATTTACGCGACGTTCAGATCCAAGGTCAGCAATCAGTTCGTTCTTATTGTCATAAATCTTGCTGGAAGTTGTCGTAACCAATTTACTTTCAGATAAGGCTGGAGCCTTGCTAACAAAGTAGAGGAAGACACCACCACCTAATAGAAATAAAGCGATAAATAAGGTAAGGAATGTAATTCCCATATACTTTAAGAATCGCAGAATAATTTGTTTGTTCATCTTGTTTTACCACCTAGTAAATGTTCTTTGATAATGTCGAGATAGGGAATTTGAGGGAAAGCTCCCTGCTTTACTAAATATCCGTTTTCCCGAATATATCCAAGTGGCATTGATTTTTGACCCTTATCTTGATGATAAAAACGAATCAAATCAAGTGCCGGTAACAAGTAAGTTTCTTGTTGAGAAGAAAAATGAAGTAGAACGAAGCAAATGCCCTGCTGTTCCAGAACTTGTTCCATATGTTGAATCTGATGAAGATGGAAGTTTTTTAGTGGAATAGCATTTTTTTGTCGTGTTTCCTTGGCTTCAAAGTCAATGTAATGTCCTCTATACACGCCAGAGTAATCTGTTGTGGAAGCTTGTCTAAAATAGGCCTCTACAATTTTGGCTCGACTACGTTGAGGATAGTCTACTCGAACGATCTGAACAGGCGTCGGTTTTTTGTGGATAACTGCCATGCCATGTGTCAGATAGTAGTCGTTGGTAGCGTTAATCATCTTTTCAAAAGTCATTCCTCGATTTGCGAAATTTTTTGGTTGAGAAATAGATGTTTGGCTTTTTTTTGATGAAATTTTATGAGGATAGTTGACCATATTTCTCCTTATTGGTACAATAACATCACTCTATTATACCATAAAATATAAAGAAAGGTGTAAAAATGACTAGAGCTTTAATTATGGGCTATTCTAGCTTTGATTTGGGTGTCTTTAACGAAAAAGATATCAGGTTAAAAATTATAAAGAAAGCGATTAGAAGAGATTTAGAAAACTTAGCAGAAGAGGGGCTTAAATGGCTGGTCTTTACTGGGAGCTTGGGATTTGAATCCTGGGTTCTTGATGTCGCAAATGAAATGAAAGATGAGTATGATTTCAGCCTAGCGACTATTTTTGATTTTGAAACGCACGGGGGAAATTGGAATGAAGACAATCAGATGAAACTTAGCCAATTCAAGCAGGTAGATTTCGTTAAATATGCCTATCCCAAGTATGAAAACAAGGGACAACTGCGTGATTATCAACGATTTTTACTGGAAAATACTGATTTAGCTTATTTTTTCTATGACCCAGAAAATGAGACCAAATTAAAATTTATGGACAAGCTGATGACAAATCAGGAAGGCTATCGTATAAAAAGGCTAACCTTTGAAGACTTAAATGAGCTGGTAGAAAATTTTTCTGAAAAGTAAGCCTTTGACCTTGATTTTTGTTTGCCTTTTTTTATATAATAATACTATTAGAAATTGAGAATGGAGAGAGAGATGGCAGGTATTATTTTTTCAGCAAAAGATATTTTTGAACAAGAGTTTGGACGTGAAGTTCGTGGGTATAGTAAGGTTGAAGTTGATGAATTTTTGGACGATGTCATCAAGGACTATGAAACTTATGCTGCCCTAGTCAAGTCTCTCCGTCAAGAAATTGCTGAGTTGAAAGAAGAATTAGCTCGTAAACCGAAATCCTCACCAGTTCAATCAGAGCCTATTGAAGTGGCGACTACAAGTTCTATGACGAATTTTGATATTTTGAAACGCTTGAATCGTCTCGAAAAAGAAGTATTTGGTAAACAAATTTTGGATAACTCTGATTTATAAGAGCTTATTTGAAAAATGCAATTTTTGGATAATCGCGTGAGGAGAATTGCTTCTCATGAGGAAAGTCCATGCTAGCACAGGCTGTGATGCCTGTAGTGTTTGTGCTAGGCGAAACCATAAGCCTAGGGACGAGAAATCGTTACGGCAGTTGA
>JAWERV010000038.1:0-18263 GCA_032481955.1 Streptococcus mitis
GAGACCTAGTCAATCAAGTGAAACCGACTCCTTCTATCAATTATTCTTGTCTGTCCTTGTGAACGGAGTCATTATCCTCCTCTTCTTTGTAGCTGAAGTGGCACTAATTGGAGATTATCTTCGTATCTTGGCCTTTCTTTAAACTTCAATCCTGTCTTTCATGGCAGGATTTTTCTATGCCAAAAAGCAAGTCGATTGACCTGCTTCTGCTTTACTCTTCTTGTGCTAATGTTTTAAAATCTTGTCCTAGGATGGGTTGTACTTCTAATTGATTGGCATCTAGTGGGTGGTAAGATGCTGGTGGTAGTGACTCTAAGAATTTTGCATAGTTCAAGCGGGCAATGGCTTCATAGTCTTCTTGTTTAGAGCCGTCTCCTGTGATTTGAACCAAGTCAATCTCCCACTGCACTTCCTTATCCACCAATTGCTCCATATAGGCTGCAGGTACAAATGGTTCTCTCGGTAAAACAGTCTTGACGCCTTGAGCTAGATGGTAAATACCGTGCACTTGGCCTTCTCCATCCTGATAGAAGGAAACTCTTGCAAAGTAGGCATCTGTCTCTTGAACCGCACGTACACGCGCTTCAAACTGAGCCAAGCCATCTTCCTCTAAAAAGCTTTTCAAGTCCTCATGACTAAAGAAAACAGGATTAAAAATTCCTTGGCAAATCGTAAAACGGGCTGCAATGTCTACCAGATGAGCTTGAATACCTGCTTGGAAATAAGCTTCAAAATCAAAGCCATTTAGCCCTTCAATCTCAGTTCCTGTATAAGCAAGCAAAGCTTCTAAAAATGACTTGATAATCTGCCAGTCTGTCTTCGTGAGTAGGTCAGGAAGATCGACACGGTAAGCCTTTTGACCATCAGCATAACTGACCTTAAAAAGAAATTGTGATTGCCCCACTATCGCACACTCAATATACTCGAGACGATTAAGAGGCTGACGGAGATAGACAGCATCATAGCTATGTGACTCCAAGCCATCTACCAAGGCCAAGATAGACTTGGCAGTCAAAATTTCCTGTGCTCCTAAAATGCTCTGTTTATTTGGAATAAAAAATGTTTTCGACATAACTGGGCTCCTTTGAAATCGTTTACATATAGTATACCTTATTTTTCTGAAAGATACAAAAACAAACTTTATACTCTTCGAAAATCAAATTCAAACCGCGTCAGCTTCGCCTTGCCGTACTCAAGTACAGCCTGCGGCTAGCTTCCTAGTTTGCTCTTTGATTTTCATTGAGTATTAGATTTTTTAGTAAAAAGCATAGAAAAACAGCCCCTAAGGACTGTTTAATCTTATACAGTAGCTGCTTGATCCAAGCTTTCACCGATAGCGGCTAGGCGCTCGACAACTTCAGCTTGTGTCAATTCATGTTCTGAAACATAGCGGTTACGTGGGTGGACACGGCACTCGTGTGAGCATCCACGAAGGTACTTGTCTTCATTTTCTTCTGATGTCAAGATACGACGGTTACAGAAGGGATTTCCACAGTTGACATAGCGTTCACATGGTGTTCCATCAAACCAGTCTTTTCCTACGATGGTTGGGTTGACATGGTTAACATCTACGGCAATACGCTCGTCAAAGACGTACATTTTTCCATCCCAAAGCTCGCCTTGGACTTCTGGGTCTTTCCCGTAAGTTGCAATTCCTCCATGCAATTGACCGACATCTTTGTAGCCTTCACGCACCATCCAGCCTGAGAATTTCTCACAGCGAACGCCACCTGTACAGTAAACCACGACACGCTTGTCCATGAATTTTTCTTTGTTATCACGAACCCATTGTGGCAACTCACGGAAGTTGCGGATGTCTGGACGGATAGCCCCACGGAAATGTCCTAGGTCGTACTCGTAATCGTTACGTGTGTCAAGGACAACGGTATCTTCGTCAAGAAGGGCTTCTTTGAACTCTTTTGGAGACAAGTAAGCACCTGTTGTTTCAAGTGGGTTGATGTCGTTGTCAAAGTCGTTGTCTTCCAAACCAAGGTGGACAATCTCTTTCTTGTAGCGAACAAACATCTTCTTGAAGGCTTGTTCATTTTCTTCGTCAATCTTGAACCATAGGTCTTCCATGCCTGGGAGGCTGTGAACGTAGTCCATGTATTTTTGAGTTGTTTCATAATCCCCTGAAACTGTTCCGTTAATTCCCTCGTCAGCGACTAGGATACGGCCTTTAAGACCGATTGATTTACAGAAAGCCAAGTGGTCTGCAGCAAATTGCTCTGCATTTTCAATTGGAGTATAAAGGTAGTAAAGTAAGACACGAATATCTTTTGCCATAAGATTTGTTCTCTTTTCTATTCTTAAATTTTCAGAATTTTTCATCTGACTATACCAGTATACCTGCTTAAGAAAACGAATGCAATTTATTTGACTGGAAATTTTAGAAGGTGGCCTGTCCCTGCACTTCATCAGTAACCATAGCGAATCGCCGACAATTCTCTCAATTTTTTGATTTGCCTAGCTTGACTTTCTGATAACATCAGCTTATTGTCAATCAACACACGTGAGATGTCCACATTCATTTGACTTAATATAAACGGAGTAGAGGTCCCATCATCCTCTAATCGCCTTTTATAACTCACTAACTGATTTTTCAAGGGAGTCAGTTGAGGCGTATCCTTTATATCTTCCAATAGATGATTTATGATAGTCATGGCTTCACAACGCCTTTCGCTTCCTCCAGCAAACCACTTTAATGGTGTCATTCTTATTTTCCTCCTTAAATTGAAAAGCTATCATTCCTAACTCTCGTACCAATATTTTACCCAAATACCCTGTGTAAAAAAGTCAGCAAAAATGGTAATGTTGCGAAAATATTATTGATCACATGCACCGCATAGGATGGATAAATACTCTTGGTATAGCGGGTCAAACCGGCAAAGATGATTCCAACTGTTGCAAAGATGAAAATATCTAACAGACTAGGCAGGCTTGAAAAATGAGGAAGAGCAAATAAAATGGACGGAAGAAGCAAATCAAGGCCAAATCGCGAATGTTTAAAGAAGGCGTGTTGAAGTAATCCTCTATAGATTAGCTCTTCCATAAGTGGAGTCAGAAAGAACAAAGTTATATAGATACCTAGCTCAGCAAAGTTGGTCCCACTATAACCGATCAATACAGCCCAACCTTCAGCAGTTGACTGAACATGTTTAGCTGTCTGAACGTTAAAAGAGATCTGGAACACTACCACTAATATTGTCAAAATCGAATACCAAAGCCATTTTTTTCTTGGAATGCGAAAAAGATAGCCGTGCCCTGTCTTAACCAGAATCCAAATCATGACCCCACTAAATAGCAGACTCAAGAGATTTTGAATCCAGACGAAATTGCCAATCTGGGAAGAAAATTGCCAATAATTTTGAACAATAAGCGTCAGCTGAGAAAGACCAAATACGAAAAATAAGTAAGAGAAAACTGCACTTATTTTGAATAGAAGTTGATATTTCTTCATATGAACTCTCCTTTGTAAACTCGAGACATCTCTAATATAAGCGATACTTTCCTAAATCCTTACTCCCAATCCTAAATGGTACTTAAGATTTCCTGAATGGTTAAACTAGGGATAGGGAGTAAACAGGAATATCTATGTCTTTGTTTCAAAAAATCACTGCCTTCCCCAGACAAGCCTGAGGAAAACAGTGATCACATTTTTAGGAATTAGGAATGAATACACGAAATCAATGAATCTTATGATTTTTTGTTTTTCAAGAATTCATCGTATTGTTTTTGCATTTCGTTCAATACTTTTTCGTAAGCACCTTCAGATTTCAATTTTTCCATCAATTCTGGAATAGCTTTATCTGGGTCTACAGTACCAGTGTTGATAGCTGTATCGAATTGTTGCATTGTATTAGAGATTGCTGAGATTTCAGATTTCACATTGTCAGTGTTAAAGATGAATCCAAGCGCTGGAGATTCTTTAGCTTCGGCCAATTGTTTCTTAGAATCTGCAATTTGTTGATCTGTAACGTTTTCGTTGATGTAAAGGATCCAGTTGTTACCAGTGTTCCATCCACCCATGTGAGTGTTTCCTTTGTAGCCATCAAGTACTTTAACACGATTTTCTTTACCTGCAAGTTTTTCCCAGTTCTTGCCTTCTGGACCGTAAACAAGACCGTTCAAAAGTTCTGGGTTAGTGTTCAAGAGGTTCAACACTTCCATTGATTTTTCTTTGTTCTTAGAGTTGTTTGAGATGACAAAGTTAGCAACTTGTGTTGTTTGGTTTTTCTTGATGAAGTTAGTAATTGGTTTAATTTGGATGTCTTTGTTCGCAACACGTGAAAGCAAGCTGTTACCGTAGTCAGCTGGTCCTACTGTTTCTTCACGAACGAACCAAGTATCTTGTTGAAGGTCAAATGAAGTATCGCTTGTTGCTACGTCTTTTGGAATGTAGCCAGCTTCATAGAATTTGTGAAGAGTCTTCAAGTGTTCTTTGAAACGAGGTACTTCGTAACGGTTTACGATCTTAGTAGTGTCTCCTTCAAGGTCGATAACGAATGGGAGTCCATTTGGAACTGGGTAGTCAAAGTTATCAGATGGGATGAAGTTCTTAGTAACCGCAAATGGCACTACATCTGGAGCTTTTTCTTTGATTTGTTTCAAGACTGGTTCAAGTGTTTCGTATGAAGTGACACCTGAAATATCGATACCGTATTTAGCAAGAAGAGTTCCGTTGAAGGCGAAGTTTTGAGATGATGCAACGTTGGCTGCAACTGGAACTGCGTAAATTTTACCGTTAATGCTGTTACCTTTGATGTATGCTGGGTCAAGTGCTTTGTAAAGCTCTGCCCCTTCTTTCTTATACAAGTCAGTCAAGTCAGCATAGGCACCTTTTTGAGCATTTACAACATAGTTAGATGCAAAGGCGATATCGTAGTTTTCACCAGATGATGTGATAACTGACATTTTCTTATCATAGTCACCCCATCCAAGATATTGGATATCCAATTTAGCACCAACTTTTTCACCGATGATTTTGTTGGCATTTTCTAGCAATTCATCCAAGTTATCTGGTTTGTCCCCGATTTGGTACATTTTGATAACAGTCTTATCACCTGAAGCTGAGTCAGCAGCTTTCTTGTTACCTGAAAGGTTTCCACAAGCAGCGAGACCAGTAGCCAAAGCGACTACACTAGCAGATGCAAAAGCATATTTTTTCCAGTTTTTCATGACAAAAACTCCTTTTTTTATTTTTAAACTTATAAACAATGTAATGATATTATACTCAATGAAAATCAAAGAGCAAACTAGGAAACTAGCCACAGGCTGTACTTGGGTACGGCAAGGCGACGTTGACGCGGTTTGAATTTGATTTTCGAAGAGTATTAACTTCACACAAGGGAAGTTTGGAAACGAGAATTTTTTTCTCAACAAGCACTATTCTTTCACACCACCGATAGTCAAACCTTTTACAAAGTAGCGTTGGAAGAATGGATACAAAATCGCGATTGGAAGGGTTGCGACCACAACCATGGCCATACGACCTGTTTCTTTTGGAAGAGCAACTCCCAGTTGACCAGATAGACCGACTGCTTTTGCGATGTAATCCATATTTTGTTGGATTTGCATGAGCAAATATTGCAATGGATACAAGTTGTCACTCTTGATGTAAAGAAGGGCGTTGAACCAGTCATTCCAGAAACCAAGTGCTGTCAAGAGCGTGATGGTTGCGATACCTGGTAGTGACAATGGCAAACAGATTTGGAAGAAGATCCGGGCCTCACTAGCACCATCGATACGAGCGGATTCAAGAATGGCTTCTGGGATGGTCTTCTTGAAGAAGGAACGCATCAAGATGATGTTAAATGGTGAGAGAAGCATTGGAACAATCAAGGCCCAAACTGTATCACCAAGTTGAAGCAAACGAGTGACTACGATATAGCCCGGTACCAAACCAGCGTTGAACAACATACTAAGAAGGGCAAAAATCGTAAAGAATCTGCGATACTTAAAGGTTGTCCGTGAGATGGCGTAGGCATAGGTTGTTGTGATAAAGACGTTTGTGATAGTCCCTACCACTGTTACAAAGACTGAGATGAAGAGGGCTTGGAGGATTTTATCCTTAAACTGTGCCAAGAACTCAAAACCGTCTAATCCAAATTGAGATGGGAAGAAGCTATATCCATTTTGGAGGATACTCTTTTCATCTGTCACCGAAATAACGATAACGAAAACAAAGGGTAGGATACAAGAGAGGGCGATCAAACCAGAAATAATACTGAAGAAGATATCTGCTTTCTTACTGAAGGAGTGAATGCCGACATTATCAATTTTTTCTTTTTTAATTTTCTTTTCTGCCATATTCTCCTCCTTTCTAGAACAAGGCTGAGTTTGGATCAACTCGTCTTGCAAGTAAGTTTGATAGGATAACCAGAATCAAACCAACAACTGATTGGTAGAGACCTGCCGCTGAAGCCATCCCGATATCCGCTGTCTGAGTCAAACCATTATAAACATATACGTCCAAGACGTTGGTTACGTTATAAAGCTGACCAGCATTGTGTGGGATTTGGTAGAAGAGACCAAAGTCTGCACGGAAGATGTTTCCGACTGCAAGGATGGTCAATACAGTTACCAATGGTGTCAACTGCGGAATGGTTACATTGCGAATTCGTTGCCATTTGCTGGCCCCATCCACTGTCGCTGCTTCGTAGTAGGTTGGATCAATTCCCATGATTGTCGCATAGTACATGACACTGCTATATCCAAAACCTTTCCAGATACCTAGGAAAAGTAGGAGATATGGCCAGATACCCAAGTCAGCGTAGAAATTGATTTCCTTCATTCCAATAGATTCTAGGAAATGGTTGAACACCCCTTTATCGATGTTTAGGAAGGCATCTGTAAAGAAACTGATGATAACCCAAGACAAGAAGTAAGGGAACAACATAGAAGTTTGGAAAATCTTAACCATTCTCTTAGAACGGAGTTCACTGAGGATGATGGCAATCCCTACAGATACAATCAAACCGATAAAGATAAAGCCGAGATTGTAGAGGACAGTATTTCGTGTGATAATAAAGGCGTCTTTTGAACTAAACAAGAATCTGAAGTTATCTAGTCCAACCCATTTACTATTCATGATACTATCTATGAAACCATTACTGGTCATGTGGTAGTCTTTGAAGGCAACCACGTTCCCAAATACTGGAATGTAGAAGAATAGAATCAACCAGAGTGCCCCTGGTAAAACCATCAAGAGAAAGATCCAGTTGTCTCTCAAGGTTTTTGAAAACTTATTCATAATTTCCTCCCTTTTTATTTTGATATCCATCTAAAAATTCCTTTTTAGACTTTTGATAACGATTACATTATTAGTATACTCCTATTTGCAGGTTAGGTTAAACTACTAATTATAGAAAAAACTCCACAAATTATTTTATGTGGAGTACTTTTTTAAGAAAGGGATGTTTCACGGGAAACACTCTGAACAAGGGATACTGTTCTTGTTTCTAAGTTGTATAAATCGTTGAAGCTGTCGCAATGGTATGCCACTGGTTGGCTGTTGTAGCTGCGAAGTCCTTGTCTGCGTAGAAATCAGTAAATGGTAAGATTTCCACTTCTAGCTCTTCGATGCGGTCAAGCTGCCCTGCCAGATAAGCCTCGATACGACTTTCTGCTCGTTTAATGCGTTGCAAGAGCCCGCCCATACGGATATCGACTGTATCCAAGCCAAAGACCTTGTTTTCTTTTAGCCATTGGTGGCTAAAGAGAGCATGGAAGTGTTCGATTTGGCTTCTGAGTTCTGGTAATTCTTGTCTTGTGATTTCTTGCAGACTTTCTTTATCATCCGTTTGGTAGGCCTGACGAATACGTCGTCCCACATCCACTTTGCTACTTAAAATGGCATTCAACTGAGCCTGAGTTTCAAAGAGGTAAGCATAATTTCCTGCTTTTTCTTTAATATCAGTAAGCGTCTCAGCAGCCTGAGCGAAGTGCGGTTTGTCCTGTTCAGGTGTCATGTGTCGGTCAAGGATCGGACAGAGAACATCCTGATAAAAGACATAGCGGTTGGGATTGATACCACTGAGATTGCCTGGCAAGTCTGGCAAGAGGTTGGCTAGGTCAATCTGCATGAAATCTTCAACCGATAAACCTGTATTGGTCTTGAAGTGAACAGACAAACGGTCTAGGTCATTGCGATAGCTGAGTTCTGCCCAGATTTGCAGACTTGGGAGAATAGAAAACTGAGCGGTCTCACCACCATTGTCCCCCCAACCCGTCACGATGACTTCTTTGATGTCATTGGCACGGCAGGCTTTATTGGCCTCGATAGCCACTAGACGGCTGAAATGGTTATTAGGTGTGAAACCAATCCACTTCCAAGCACCACCTGCGAAGGCAAGGTCATGACTAATCTTGTGATGGTTGCGGAAGTTGCGGTTATATTTTTCCTCGCTATCCTGGTAGTAATCCCAGTAAACCAAGGTTACACGGTCTTTGAGACGGTCTAAGTAGACACGCGTTTCCTCTGGAATTTCCACGTCGCGGTCGTACTGGCCATCTGCTGACATGAGTTTAAAGAACATATCACTCCACATTTGGCAGTGGAAACCATATTTGTCAGCAATGTCCAGCACGCGCTCCAAATGTTGGCACATAAGGAGACTACGATCCACAACACCGTTCAATATCAAGTAACGTCCCAAACCAACCAAGTGGGCTTCGTCCATCCCGATATTGACCTTGCGAGTTTGTAGTTTAGATAGAGTAGCAAACATGCCATCAATCAGGTCATAAACCTTTTCTTCCCCAATAAGGAGAATGTCCTCTACATCACGGAGTTCTTGCACTTCCTTAACACCCCATTTGACGAAGGCCGACAAGTGGGCCAAGGTCTGAATACAAGGCACAAAGGTCATGTCAAACTGCTGGGCATAGGCTTCGATTTCCTGCAACTCCTCAGCTGAGTAGGCTCCACGGAAATAGCCAAAGTAAGGCTGCCCTTCAATCTGATAGGTGTCTTCCATGTAGAGCTCAAAGGTTGAATAACCCATAAGAACTAAGACCTCAATCATCTGCTTGGCAGAAGCCACATTCAGCACCGCATTTCGAGAGCAGTCTGCCATGTAGGCTAAATCTTCATAAGCCGCCTGTTCCTCAATCTCTACCTTGTCACCTTCTGCTAGGGATGTTGCCAACAAGGACAAGGCGCGATAAAGTTGGTGGGGTTTGCGATAAGTTAATTGATAGTGACCATTCTCACCCTTGATAGAGATAGAGGCATGATCAGACTGAACAACTTCCACTTCCACATCTGGTAAAGAAATATGCTTTGTCAGCAAGTCGATAGCCTGAGTTTGTTTGGAATTAAGTCCTGTAAATCTTACCATTGATTTTCCTCCTGTAGCCAGTTGACAAGGGCACCGTAGAGATTAGCATCTGCATGATAGGTGCAGGCTTGGATAACTGGTGCGACCGTGTATTCTTCGTAGGTATCGACAAAGTCGTCAACAGCCTTCCTGACACCTTGGATAAAGTCTGGATTTTGACTGATAGAGCCTCCTAGACTGATAACATCTGGATCGATGAGATACTGAATATTGAGCAATCCTTGAGCAAGATTGCGGTTCATGCGCTCAATAGCTTCTTGGCAAAGGGTATTACCAGCTGCGGCTTCTTGGTAAATCTTGCGACCGTCCCAGTCAGTCTGACCAGATTTTTCAATCACGTATCGCACCATATTGCCAGTTGACGCTAGTTGCGACCAGTTGTTAAGCTTTTCAGCAGGGGCAAGGGTTGTCATGTAGCCAAATTCTCCACCTAGACCGTGGCGACCTCGGTGAAGTCTGCCATTGATAATCATAGCTCCGCCAATCCCTGTCCCAATCACGACACAGGCTGCATTTTCAAGTTCTGGATGAGCTAGCAGTTCACTAAGTCCAACGCAGTTGGCATCATTTTCCAGATGGACAGGTAGCTGATAAGAGCTAAGTGCCTCATACCAAGAAAAGCCATGGATGTAAGGCACCGCACTGAAGCCATCAATCACACCTGTTTCTTGATTGACCGCACCTGGAACACTCATAGCAATCCCTCTGTAATCCTGGTCTGACAAGCGCTGGTCTAGCCAAGCTAGTAATTCCTCCAAGTTTTCTGGTGTTGGGATACTTGTCTTATCTAGTATTTTCCCATCAGGAGTCAAACTGGCGAACTTAATCCCAGTCCCTCCGATATCAATCGTTGCAATGGTCATTGTTTTTACCATAAAAAGGGGCGAATCAGCAGTTAGTCCTTACTTTTTCGCCCCTCCTTTCTTTTTATGTTTACTTTTTGAAATTAAATTTCTTCTTTTTTGATGAATTCTGTACGAATCTCTTGTGGTGAAATGAGGCCTCTATGAACTGAATATGGTCGCTCAAGTAGGTCAAGGAAGAGATGTTGATTTTCCGGTACACGTACATTTTCACTACACATATTGTAGTAACGAAGAACATAGCCTTCTTCATTTTCAGCTACCTTAAAGGCTGTTGGGCAAACTTGTGGTAAGCTGAGTGCCGCATGACTCAAGAGGCTACCAGTCGCAGCAACACTTCCTTCTTGTTTAGCAAGCTGAAGGCTGGTAAACGGTGTCTGCAAGGCTTTAGCGCGACGATAGGCTGAGAAGCGTTCTTGGGCTTGGTGGCATTCAAGCGCAAACTCGACTTCGAACTCACGCAAGCATTGTGCCTCTGGTGTTGGGAAGTAGCCCCAGTCGCCTAACTCACCTGATGCACGCAGAATAGTCACTGCAATGGTGTCGTCTCCAAGGATTTCGTATTCATTCAATCCCTTGTTGGATACAGTCACACCTTTTTCATCGTCATACAGACTGACAAAGGCTTGTTGGTGTTGAGGATTTTCAGGATTTTCCCATGAAGTAGCTGGTTTGTTTGGTCGTGTCACCACCTCATAGATGCTTTCAGAATCATTGCTTGGACGCGTGTTGTGAGTCTTAACCAAGAGACGGATACGATGATCTTTGGCAGTGTTAGTAAAGCGAGTCTTGCAACGGATTTGTGGATTATCAACGAAGACAGTCATCTCAGTTTCCAGAGGAATGTTTGTCAATTCTTCTGAACGTCCAGCTTCACGCTTCATGAACTCGATGATACCTTTTTGCTCTTCTTCTAGCTTTTCATCGGCACTGACAGGCACTGTCAATTCATGTTTAAGCAAAATCTTAGCGTAGCGAGCTGTGTTTTCCAAGACCTCGTAGCCCTTAAGCTCTGCATATATTGGCTCTGTTCCTTTTGGTTGGAAATAGATATACTCGTTTCCGATGTCACCACGGTCTTCGAAGCGGATAAAGTCTTCATAGGCTTCGTGAGTTGTCTTGTCATAAACTGTGATGTTGTCATCCACACTCACCCTTACAAATGGCGTATCAATCACTCCGTTTTGGTAAATGCCTTCACGGTGTTCTTGCTCTCCTTCCAGCAATTGGAAAGTTGTCCAAGAAAGCGGTGCTAGGTGAACTGGAATGGTCACGCGCACTTGACGGGCAATACGAGCTTGGCGGAACTTGTCTTTTGGTAAATCATACTCAAAATTAGCCCCAATGTCTTCGATTTTAGCCTCTACAGGACGACCATCCAAGTCCTCCACACGATAACTTGGCAAGGTTAAGGCAGCCATCTTCTTGTAACCTTCTGTTGGGTGCAATTCCTTGAAATCACAAGTCGCAACATCAATCACTGTGCTGACAGTATCAACCTTATCATGCAAACCTGTGTTAATGACAGTAAAGAGATAATCACTTTGAGCCTTAGCTGTAGCGATTTTACCCTTCCATTCGTTAAGAAGATTGGTCTTAACAAAGTTTCCTACTTGGTTGACCTTGGCAAAACGAGTTTCCATCTCTCGATGAACTTCGTCCACGCTACAGCCACAGATGCTATCATGTGGCGCATTCTGCAAAAGAGTTTTCCAAGCATAGGTCAACTGATCCTTGTGGTTATGACCCCCAGTGATAATAGTCAAGGGTTCTACAACTTGCTCTAGGAGGTTGCTATTTTCTTGGAAGGCTTGTTTGAGGTAAATGCGGGATGAAGAAGTGTTGGCAAGTGTGTACCAGCCATCTGTTTCCTGACTGGTCAACTCACCTGTAACCGTTGATAACTGCTCTGGTAGGGCACTTTCCACAGCTTGGACATACTCATCAAAAGAACTGTGAACAAAGGTCACATCTGGGAAGAGTTCATTTGCCACACGAATGGCTTCGCTCAGATTTTTCTGGACAGGCTGGTGATCACAGCCGTTCATCATCAACCATTGGTTAGTCGAAGCGTAGGCACGCACATCTGACAATTTTTGTTTCCAGAAGGTCAAGGCCTCATCTTTGTCAACTGGGATTTCATTCCCGTTACTGTACCAGTTGGCAAAGAGAATACCTAAAACACGACTACCATCCGCACCCTGCCAGTACATTTCGGAAAACTGAGAAGTAAATTGCTCATCTTCGAGGACTTGGTTATCAAATCCGATTGGTTTGACACCACGACCAAAAGCGGCCACGTGAATACCTGATTTTTGAAGGATTTGAGGAGCTTGCCCCATATTTCCAAAGGTATCTGGGAAGTAACCAATTTGAGTAGATTTGCCCCATTTGGCAGCTTCTTGCTGACCAATCAAGGTATTGCGGACATTGGCTTCACTTGAAATCAAGTAATCATCCTGCAAGATGTAAAAGGGGCCAATTTTCAATTTTCCTTCGTCAATGTACCGTTGGACTTTGTCGCGATTTTCAGGACGAATCTCCAAGTAGTCATCAAGGACAATGGTTTGTCCATCCAAGTGGAAACTCTTGAATTCAGGGTCATTTTCAAAGAGATCAAAGAGATTGTCAAATAATTCCACCAACTGCATACGGTGGCTTTCAAAAGGCAAGTACCACTCACGGTCCCAGTGACTATGTGAGATAATATGTACGACAACATTTTCCATGAAGTAAAACCTCATTCTAAATTTAAATTTTTATTGTTAACGTTTTAAATGTAAATTTGTGATTCTTTCCAAGAATCAGTTGCGCTAAAGCGTGTTCCTTAGCGGATATCCAAGTAATCCAAGACTAACTCACAGAACATCATATTAGCCCAAGAGAACCATTCACGAGAGTAGAGAGTTGGGTCGTCCACGTGAAAGCTTTCATGCATAACACCTGTACCCCCATCGCAAGCAACCAGCTGTTCCAGCAAGAATTTTTTCTCTGCCTTATCTCTTGTTGTCAAGCCTTGGATAGAAAGGGAAATGGGCCAGATGTAGCGATAGAAGGTATGAGAACTGCCGAGACCGCTAGCGTATTCTCCTTGGTAGAAGTATGGATTTTCAGGGCTCAGAATGGTACGACGAGTGGCTTGGTAAACTTCATCATCGACCGCACAGTAGCCCAGATAGGGCGCAGCCAGCAGACTTGGTACATTTGGATCATCCATGATGATGGCATTGCCTAGACCATCTACTTCAAAGGCGTAAATCTTTTCGCCCTTTCTGTTGGTGGTGTAAGCGTAGTTTTCAATTCCTTCTTGGATTTCAGCACGGAGACGCTTAGCGTCTGCGATAACTCTCTCGCTATCAGCTAGGCCTAATGCTGCAAAGATTTCTTGCACATAACCCAAGACTACTACGGCAAACATATTTGACGGAATCAAGTAACTATACTGACAACAGTCATCACTCGGACGAAAGGCTGACCAGGTCATGCCTGTCACTGCAAAGTCAGGACCAAAGCCATCATTTACCAAGGTATCTTCCTTGCGGTCCGTATCTCGAACAAAACGATAAGGAGAGTTGCTGTGGTCTTGTTCTACCGTCCAAAGATGAAGAATTTCCTTAGTCGCTGCGACAAAAGTCTCATCAAACTGACTAGTCTCACCAGTCTTTTTCCAGAGGAGATAAGCCAACTGCAAAGGATAGCAAAGCGAGTCCACCTCGTACTTGCGTTCCCAAATCCAGCCATTCAGCTCGGTATGGTCGGTCTCGTGATGCCCCTTCCAGTTTTCCTCGATGTTAAAGGAATTGGCATAAGGATCCTTGAGCACCAAGGTCATCTGACGTTTGACTAAACCTGCAATGGTCTGACGCAGGAGGGCATCTCTTTTAGCCACATGCAAGTAGGGTCTGAGTTGAGCTGTCGAATCCCGAAGCCACATAGCAGGAATATCACCAGTTAAGACAAAAGTTGAACCATCTTCTAGAATTGCAACCGTATTATCCAAGGTGTCTGTATAGCAACGCTCGAAAACATCCACCCACTCTGGATGGTCCTTAGCCCGCTCTGCTACTTCATCAAGCCATTCTCTAACAATTTCTTTCGAATAAATCATCGTGCAATTTCCTCTTTCAAACAAGTTTCATTTTCAGTATATAGCTTTTGAGACAGAAAATACATACACAAATGATAGTCATTTTTCTACAAAATTGCTTTCTTTTGAGCCCCATATCTAAAGGCTCTAGTTTTCTGATATAATGTAGAAAAACAGCTAAAGGAAAGACTATGAAACCACTACTTGAAACCATCGATACCCGCTTTGGAACTGCCAGCAAGCACTCCTTTTCTCGGGGAAATACCCTGCCATATACAGGCCTTCCTTTTGGGATGAATTACTTTGTACCCCAGACCAGTGACCAGGAAGGATCTTGGTTTTTCGATCCACATCTGCCTATCTTTCAGGGAATTCGATTAACCCACCAGCCCAGCCCTTGGATTGGCGACTACTCTTGGCTCCTTCTGACACCTGTCACAGGTCAGCTGGGCGGAGACAGCCTCTTCCATCGTCAGTCTTCCTACGATATGGATAAGGCCTCTTTCCAACCTCATTATCTGAAAATTTTCTCCCTGCGCTATCAGATTGAAACCCAGCTCACACCGACTTGCTACGGCGCTTCTATTCGTTTGGAGCAAAAGCAAGGCAAAGCCCTCTCCCTCTATCTTCACGCAGCAGATGAACTAACCGTGGAGCAAGTAGATAAGAGGAATCTTGCCCTGCGACAAGAAGGAAAAACTGAGACCAACAAAAATCCACTGATACTCTTCACTACCCTGCAAATGAATACAGATATTCTTGCTATCAGCCAAGAAGGTAGAGACTGGCGAATTGACTTAGCAAGTAGCCATGCTGAGGTTCAGCTAGCCACTTCTTTCATCTCTCCTTCTCAAGCTCTGCTTAATCTACCTCAAAAGGACTTTGATAACTGTAAAGCAAGTGCAAAAACGGACTGGGAAAATCTCCTCCATCGTTTTGACGTTATCGAGACAGGAGAGGCTGACCGAACCTTCTTTGACCACTGCCTTTACAGACTCTTCCTATTTCCTCAAACTTTTTATGAGATTGATGAATCAGGACAAGCTATCCACATGGATATGGCTACTGGTACTGTCAAGCCTGGTGTCCTCTTCAGCAACAATGGTTTCTGGGATACCTTCCGAACCACCTTTCCCCTCTTTGCCCTTATCATACCGGAGCACTATCACCGCTTTTTAGAAGGTTTTCTCAATAGCTACCGCGATACTGGATTTCTTCCAAAATGGCTGGCCCCAGATGAACGTGGCATGATGCCAGGTACACTTTTAGACGGTATTATCTCAGATAGCGCCTGTAAGGACATGGCCCCCGACCTCGAAGAAGAACTCCTCCAAGCCATGCTTGAAACAGCCAGCAAGACCGACCCTCTCGGCATCAATGGTCGTCACGGACTAGCCCAATACCAAGAACTAGGTTATCTCTCTACAGACCACCACGAAAGCGTCAGCCATACCCTAGACTATGCCTATAGTGACTTTTGTATCGCCAGCTGTGCCGAGAAACTAGGGAAAATAGAAATCGCTGAAACCTACAAGGCCACATCACAAAATTACCACCATCTATTTGACGCTGAGACAGGTTACATGAGAGCACGAGACAATCAAGGCAACTTCCGCCCTGACTTCTCTCCTTATAGTTGGGGGCGTGATTATGCCGAATGCTCAGCCATCCAAGCAACTTTGGGTGTCCTCCACGACATCCCAAGCTTGATTCAGCTTATGGGTGGAAAAGAAGCCTTCAGCAACTATCTTTTGAAAACCTGTCAAGATGCTCCTCTCTTTGAGACAACAGGCTATGGTTACGAAATTCACGAAATGAGCGAGATGACTACTGCTCCTTTTGGACAACTCGCTATTTCCAACCAACCGAGCTTCCACATTCCTTACCTCTTCCGTTACAGCAACTACCCTGACTACACTGCCCTTCTTATCAAGACCTTACGTCAGAAAGCCTTTCACCCAAGCTGGCAAGCCTATCCTGGCGATGAAGACAATGGTAGTCTCTCTGCTTGGTACATCTGGTCAGCTCTCGGATTTTATCCGACCTGTCCAGGAAAACCAAGCTATGACCTCGGAATCCCTCTCTTTGACCACCTCCGTATCTACCTGGCTAAAGAAGATAAATGGTTGGATATCCATACTAAACAAAACCACAGCCATTTTAACTTTGTAAAAGAATGCCGACTGGACAAAAAACTAGTATCAACTATTCAACACCAAGGCCTCTTAAAAGCTGAACAACTAACTTTCACCCTCAGCTGGTTACCAAGTCATCCGTCCACTTCCTGAAATGCAAAAAATCTCCTAGCATACTTTCCTGCTAGGAGATTTTCTTATGAGAAGTACTTATTTAAGCTCTGAAAATCGGATTTATCATCTGATCTTTATCAAACAATCTACCAATTAAGCTTCTTCGTCTTCTTTACGACGACGGCCTGCAAGACCAAGACCAAGTAATGCACTTGCGGCTGCTGCTACCATAGCTACAGTAGAATCTGCTGTACCTGTATATGGTAATTCTTTCGCTCCTTTACGTGCATTTGTGTGTTCTGATACTATTTGACCAGTATTAGCTGAACTTCCATTGTCTGTAGAAGAACGTTGTTTAAAGATATCTTTGGATACGATTGTGTAAACTTTACCATCTTTAGTAATTACAGTTGCATTTCCTGCTTTGTCGAAGACAACTTCTACTACGTCAGCATTTGCTCCTTTAATCTTAGCTTTTGCAGCTTCTTTTTCTGCATCCGTTAAGTTATTGAAGTCTGCTACTGTTTCTTTTTCGAAGTCAACATTGATGTTTTCACCATTGTTCTTAGCTGCAACATCTTTAGCATCTTTAACTAATTGAGCTGCTGGAATTGTTGCTGTCTTACCTTCTGGTGTTGTAACTGTTGCGTTTCCTTTATCGTCTACTACTACAGTTGCACCTGGGTTGACTGCTTTAATTGATTCTTTAACTTTTTCAATTTCATCAGCTGTTAATTTAGCTTTATCTCCAACTAACACTCTAGTTGCTGGTGTGTTCACACCATTTTGTTGAGTTGGGTCAGTTAATCTATCTTCTGGAATTACTAAGTCAAGTTCTGGGATTACTAATACTGTTCCATCACCTTTAGTAACGATTGCATCACCTTTATCATTTACCACTACAGTTGATCCTGGGTTTACATCCTCTACTGCTTTCTTAACTTTTGCTTTTTCTTCATCTGTTAAGTTAGCTGGATCTTTTACTACTGTCTTAGTTGCTGGTGTGTTTGCACCATTTCCTGCATTTTCTTTACCTGCATCTGCTGCTGACTTAGTTAAATCTGTTGCTGGAATTGTTGCTGTTTTACCTTCTGGGGTTGTGACGGTTGCGTTTCCTTTATCGTCTACTACAACTTTAGATCCTGGGTTGACTGCTTTAACTTTGTTTTCGATTGCTTTCTTCTCAGCATCTGTTAAGTTAGCTGGATCTTTAACTTCTACCTTAGCTGCTGGTGTGTTTACTGCATTGCCTGCATTTGCTTTAGCTGCATCTGCTGCTGACTTAGTCAAGTCTGACGCTGGAATTACCGCTGTATTTCCTTCTGGGGTTGTGACGGTTGCGTTTCCTTTATCGTCTACTACAACTTTAGATCCTGGGTTTACTGCCTCAATTGCTTCCTTAACTTTTGCTTTTTCTTCATCTGTTAATTTAGCTGGATCTTTAACTTCCACCTTAGCTGCTGGTGTGTTTACTGCATTGCCTGCGTTTGGTTTAGCTGCATCTGCTGCTGATTTTGTTAAGTCAGAAGCTGGAATTACTGCTGTCTTACCTTCTGGGGTTGTGACTGTCGCATTGCCTTTATCGTCTACTACTACAGTTGAACCTGGGTTGACTGCTTTAACCTTATCTTCGATCGCTTTCTTCTCTTCTGGAGTTAACGCATCTGGATTTGCTACTACTGTCTTATCTGCTGGTTTAACGATGTCATTGCCTGCGTTTGGT
>JAWERV010000039.1:0-17735 GCA_032481955.1 Streptococcus mitis
ATTAGCAAAAGGTTACTATGGAGCTAAACACATCTTGTTCCGTACTGCAAAAGAACAAGTAATGAACTCTTACTACTATGCATACCGTGACCGTCGTCAGAAAAAACGTGACTTCCGCAAATTGTGGATCACTCGTATCAACGCGGCAGCTCGTATGAACGGACTTTCATACTCACAATTGATGCATGGATTGAAATTGGCTGAGATCGAAGTTAACCGTAAAATGCTTGCTGACTTGGCTGTTAACGATGCAGTAGCTTTCACAGCTCTTGCAGATGCAGCGAAAGCAAAACTTGGTAAATAATAACTGATAAGACTGGAACAGGATTGTCCCAGTCTTTTTAAAAATAAAGGAGAAAAATATGGCTTCAAAAATGCTACACACTTGCTTGCGAGTAGAAAATCTTGAAAAATCAATCGCATTTTATCAAGATGCTTTTGGGTTTAAAGAATTGCGTCGCAGAGATTTTCCAGACCATGCCTTCACGATTGTCTATCTAGGTCTTGAGGGTGATGACTATGAGTTGGAGTTGACTTATAACTACGATCATGGTCCTTATGTGGTTGGAGATGGTTTTGCCCATATCGCCCTCAGTACACCTGATCTTGAAGCGCTTCATCAAGAGCACAGTGCCAAAGGCTATGAAGTGACTGAGCCAAATGGTCTACCAGGAACTGCACCTAACTATTACTTTGTCAAAGACCCTGATGGCTACAAGGTCGAAGTTATTCGTGAAAAATAATCTCGTGAAGTCAAGTAGAATGTTCGTTTTCTACTTGACTTTTTTTGGTTGAAAGAGTATACTAATAAAAATTTAACCTTTAAGGGGAGTCCAGAGAGACTCACAAGGTGTCAGATAAAAGAATAGTACAATTTTCTAGAGGAGACTTTTTGAGTGTGCTCTCTTCTGTTGTACGATTTTAACTGAGGCCTTGCACTAGCAAGGTCTTTTCTTTGTCTGGTCCCCTTAAAATTTAAGGAGGAAAAGTCATGAATCCCACATGTAAGAAACGTTTGGGTGCAATTCGTTTGGAAACCATGAAGGTGGTAGCACAGGAGGAAATCGCACCAGCAATCTTTGAATTAGTCCTAGAAGGAGAAATGGTTGAAGCTATGCGAGCAGGCCAATTTCTTCATCTTCGTGTGCCTGATGATGCCCATCTCTTGCGCCGTCCTATTTCGATTTCATCTATTGATAAGTCTAACAAGCAGTGTCATCTCATTTATCGGATTGAAGGGGCTGGGACAGCTATTTTCTCAACCTTAAGTCAGGGAGATACTCTTGATGTGATGGGTCCTCAGGGAAATGGTTTTGACTTGTCTGACCTAGATGAGCAGAGCCAGGTTCTCCTCGTTGGTGGTGGAATTGGTGTTCCGCCCTTGCTTGAGGTGGCCAAGGAATTGCATACGCGTGGTGTGAAAGTAGTGACAGTTCTCGGTTTTGCTAATAAGGATGCTGTTATTTTAGAGACGGAATTAGCCCAATATAGTCAAGTCTTTGTAACGACAGATGATGGTTCTTATGGTATTAAGGGGAATGTCTCCGTGGTCATCAAGGATTTAGACAGTCAGTTTGATGCTGTTTACTCATGTGGGGCGCCTGGAATGATGAAGTATATCAATCAAACCTTCTATAACCATCCAAGAGCCTATCTATCTTTGGAATCTCGTATGGCTTGTGGGATGGGGGCTTGCTATGCCTGTGTCCTAAAAGTGCCAGAAAGCGAGACGGTCAGCCAACGCGTCTGTGAAGATGGGCCTGTTTTCCGCACAGGAACAGTTGTGTTATAAGGAGAAAATCATGACTAGAAATCGTTTACAAGTTTCTCTACCAGGATTGGATTTGAAAAATCCGATTATTCCAGCATCAGGCTGTTTTGGTTTTGGTCAAGAGTATGCCAAGTACTATGATTTAGACCTTTTAGGTTCTATTATGATTAAGGCGACAACCCTTGAACCCCGTTTTGGCAATCCAACTCCAAGGGTGGCAGAGACGCCTGCAGGGATGCTCAATGCAATTGGCTTGCAAAATCCTGGTTTGAAAGTTGTTTTGGCTGAAAAATTGCCTTGGCTGGAAAGAGAGTATCCAAATCTTCCTATTATCGCCAATGTAGCTGGTTTTTCAAAACAAGAGTATGCGGCTGTTTCTCATGGGATTTCCAAGGCGGCTAATGTAAAGGCTATAGAGCTCAATATTTCTTGTCCCAACGTAGACCACTGTAATCATGGACTCTTGATTGGTCAAGATCCAGATTTAGCTTATGATGTGGTGAAAGCAGCTGTGGAAGCCTCTGATGTACCAGTTTATGTCAAACTAACTCCTAGTGTGACGGATATTGTCACCGTCGCAAAAGCAGCAGAAGATGCGGGAGCAAGTGGCTTGACCATGATCAATACTCTAGTTGGTATGCGCTTTGACCTCAAAACTAGAAAACCAATCTTGGCCAATGGAACAGGTGGGATGTCTGGTCCAGCAGTCTTTCCAGTAGCCCTCAAACTCATCCGCCAAGTCGCCCAAACTACAGACCTGCCCATCATTGGAATGGGAGGAGTGGATTCGGCTGAAGCTGCCCTAGAAATGTATCTGGCTGGAGCATCTGCTATTGGAGTTGGAACAGCCAACTTTACCAATCCTTACGCCTGTCCTGATATCATCGAAAATTTACCAAAAGTCATGGATAAATACGGCATTAGCAGTCTAGAAAATCTCCGTCAGGAAGTAAAAGCTAGCTTTAGATAAGCTAGAACATCTTTATCGTCAATAAGACACAGAATTTTCATCATTTTGTAATATTTTCATCTTTATAACTATGTTAGAATAAAATTAATCATGAATGATGTAGATGAATTTCTACTTAGGGGAGTAAAATGAAGAGAACACTACTTGTAAGCACAGCAGTGCTTGCATTGGCAATTGTGCCAACAACATCAGTATTTGCTGAAGATAGTAAAACAACAGACCAAAGTCAAACGACAAATAAGAGTCAATCTGTGGATAAAAATCAGACTCCAACATCAGAAGAGAAAAAAGTTGTTGAATATACAAAGAATGAGACTGCAAAGACGGAAAAAAAAGAAAGAACTAGTTGTTGTAGAAGAAGATAATTCTAAAAAAGAGGCTATTTCAAACAAAGAAAAAGTTGAAGAAGTTCCTAAGAATGGTTGGCAGAAAGAGAACGGGGAATGGCTTTTTTATGAGAATAATCAACCAATCAAAAACTGGAAAAAATTGCGGGTGTCTGGTATTTCTTTGATCAAAATGGAATCATGGCTAGCAATAGGATTGTTAATGACTATGCTTTTCATACTAGTGGAGCAATGGTAGAAAATTCCTGGGAAAAAATTGCTGATAAGTGGTATTATGCTACAGATTCAGGAAAGATTGTTCGGAATAGATGGGAAAGAGTTGGCAATGTTTGGTATTACTTCAACCAAGATGGAGTTATGGCTAGCAATATTCTAGTTAACGATTATCTTCTTAATAGCAGTGGGGCAATGGCTCAAAATGATTGGGAAAAAATTGCTGATAAATGGTATTATGCTACAGATTCAGGAAAGATTGTCCGTAATAAATGGGAAAAAATTAAGGGAATATGGTACTATTTTAACAGTGACGGTGTGATGGCTAGTAATCAGTGGAAAGATGCTTACTATCTAAAAAATAGTGGAGCGATGGCTGAAAAAGAATGGATTTTTGATAAATCTTATAATAGCTGGTTTTACCTAAAATCAGGTGGTGCTTATGCTTCACGTGAATGGATTGATGCTTATTACCTCAAATCTGGTGGTTATATGGCCAAGAATGAATGGATTTTTGACCCTAACTACAATGCATGGTACTACCTAAAAGAAGATGGAAGTTATGTTACTGGTGCTTTTAACATCGAAAATAAAGAGTACTTCTTCCAGAGTGATGGAAAGTGGATTCAAAGCCCCAAATATTTTAAGGTTAAACCAATCACAGCCTATATTTATAGCGAATCAGGAGATATTTTGAGTTATGTCAATCAGGGAAGTATTGTGACCTATGATAGCTCTAAAAGTAAGGACAGTCGCCTTGCTGTTTCAATATCAGGCTTGTCTGGTTATATGAATCAAAATGATTTGACTTTAGTTGATGAAGAAAGTGAGTTTATTCCTCACTATACTACTGACGGAAGATTCCTATATCATGAACTTTCTCCATACACTAGTATTCGGGTAGCTCCACATACTTCAGCCATGAAAATTGGCAAGAAGTATTATTCAAATGATGGAGAACATTTTGATGGGTTTACTATCAAGAATCGTTTCCTTTTTAAGAATTTGACTGAACCAACCAACTATAGTGCGGATGAATTAAATAGAGTTTATTCGATGATGAATATCCGAAACAGCCGTCTTGCTGGTAAAGGAGCAATTTTTAAAGAAGCTGAAAAACGTTACGGTGTCAATGCTCTTTATTTAATGGCTCACAGTGCGCTAGAAAGTGCTTGGGGACGTAGTCAAATTGCTAATGATAAAAATAACTTCTTCGGAATAGCTGCTTACGATACCAGTCCCTATGATTCAGCTAAGAAATTTGATGATGTAGATAAAGGAATTCTTGGTGCGGCCAAGTGGATTCGTGAGAACTATATTGACCGTGGAAGAGATCACCTTGGAAATAAAGCGACAGGAATGAATGTACGCTATGCATCAGATCCGTACTGGGGTGAAAAAATAGCTAGTATCATGATGAATATCAATAGTCGACTTGGTGGAAAAGATTAGTCCTATAATTGGATATGATTTGAGTACCGCTAAAAATCCTGATTTCAAGTAAATCAGGATTTTTTCATGGATGCAATTTTTTCTGGATCTGGTGTGACACGGAGGGTCTTTTGTCCTGTGTAAGTAACAAAGCCTGGTTTTCCACCAGTTGGTTTGTTGAGTTTCTTGACTTCAATCATATCTACCTGCACCAGATTTGACAGGCGACCTTGAGAGAAGTAGGCAGCTAACTCTGCTGCGTCTGTCTTGACTTCATCAGATGGGTCTAGGTTGCCTGAGATGACAACATGGCTTCCAGGAATGTCCTTGGCATGGAACCAAAGTTCCTCCTTGCGGGCCATTTTAAAGGTTAGCTCCTCATTTTGCAGGTTATTGCGTCCGACATAGATAATGGTTTTGCCATCACTCGCCAGATATTGTTCTGGTTTTTTGCGTTTCTGGATTTTCTCCCGTTGTCTTCTGCGGATAAAACCTGTTTTAATCAATTCTTCACGGATCTCAGCGATTTCTTCCAATCCAGCTTGGTTGAGGACGGTTTCTACACTTTCCAGATAGAGAATGGTTGCCTTGGTTTCTTCAATTAAATCAGTCAAGTATTTGACAGCTTCTTTGAGTTTCTGATACCGTTTAAAATAGCGTTGGGCATTTTGGTTGGGAGTCAAGGCCTTATCAAGCGCAATCGTGATAGGTTGGTTGGTATAGTAGTTGTCTAGGATAACCTGGTCTTGGTCATTGGGAACTTGATGGAGGAAGGTTGTCAGCAATTCTCCTTTTTGGCGAAATTCTTCGGCATTGTCTGTCGCCAGTAACTCTTTTTCTTGTTTTTTCAGCTTATGGCGATTTTTTTGAAGTTCATTTTCAACACGGCGAATCAGTTCACTGGCTTGCTGTTTGACACGGTCGCGTTCAGCCTTATCCTTATAGTAGGTGTCCAACAAATTAGAAAGACTGGCAAAAGGCTCTCCCACTTGATTTGCAAAAGGAACTGGACTGAAGGAAGTCTCAGTCAAGCATGGCTTGGTTTCTTGATTGAAAAAGTTACGAAAAGTAGATAGTTTTTCATTAACCAGAATGTTTTCCAATTCATTTGCCGTATCGCGTCCCAGACCTTGAAAGAGGCTTTGAAGATTTTTAGCTGTCGTTTCCTGTGTTTGTAGGATTTCAAAGAGCTTTTCATCCTTGATGGTGAAAGGATTGAGAGATTCCGTACTTGGCGGAGCGATATAGGTCGACCCAGGCAGCAAGGTGCGGTAACTATTTTGTGAAAAGCCGACGTGTTTAATAACTTCGAGAATTTTATGACTACTTTTATCAACCAGTAGAATATTACTGTGTTTACCCATGATTTCGATAATCAAGGTAGCCTGGATATGGTCTCCAATCTCGTTTTTATTGGAAACTGTCATTTCCACAATTCGGTCATTTTCCACTTGCTCAATCGACTCAATCAGAGCACCCTGCAAATATTTTCTCAAAACCATGATAAAGGTGGAAGGTTGGGCTGGATTTTCAAAAGTCGTTTGGGTCAGCTGAATGCGTCCAAAAACTGGATGGGCAGAGAGGAGTAGGCGATGACTTTGGCGATTGCTACGGATTTGCAAGACCAACTCTTGTTCAAAAGGTTGATTGATTTTCTGGATGCGACCGTTCACTAACTCTCTTCGCAATTCCTCAACCATGTGGTGTAAAAAAAATCCGTCAAATGACATCGTTCTCTCCTTGTGATTGTATTCCATAGTATTATATCAAAAAGGTAGAATAAAATCATGGAAATGTGGTATAATAAAGCCAAGTAAAGAGAAACGAGAAGCACATGTATATTGAAATGGTAGATGAAACTGGTCAAGTTTCAAAAGAAATGTTGCAACAAACCCAAGAAATTTTGGAATTTGCAGCCCAAAAATTAGGAAAAGAAGACAAGGAGATGGCAGTCACTTTTGTGACCAATGAGCGTAGTCATGAACTCAATCTGGAGTACCGTGACACAGACCGTCCGACAGATGTCATTAGCCTTGAGTATAAGCCAGAGTTGGAAATTGCCTTTGATGAAGAGGATTTACTGGAAAATCCAGAATTAGCAGAGATGATGTCTGAGTTTGATGCCTATATTGGGGAATTGTTCATCTCTATCGATAAGGCTCATGAGCAGGCTGAGGAATACGGCCACAGCTTTGAGCGTGAGATGGGCTTCTTGGCAGTACACGGCTTTTTACATATCAATGGCTATGATCACTACACTCCAGAAGAAGAAGCGGAGATGTTCGGTTTACAAGAAGAAATTTTGACAGCCTATGGACTCACAAGACAATAAACGAAAATGGAAAAATCGTGACCTGATAGCCAGTTTAGAATTTGCTCTCACAGGGATTTTTACTGCTATCAAGGAAGAACGCAATATGCGAAAACATGCCGTGACGGCTCTAGTAGTCATCCTTGCAGGTTTTCTTTTTCAGGTGTCACGAATCGAATGGCTCTTTCTCCTATTGAGCATTTTCTTGGTAGTAGCCTTTGAAATTATCAATTCTGCTATTGAAAATGTGGTGGATTTGGCCAGTCACTATCACTTTTCTATGCTGGCTAAAAATGCCAAAGATATGGCGGCTGGCGCGGTATTGGTGGTCTCTCTTTTTGCAGCCTTAACAGGCGCATTGATTTTTCTCCCACGAATCTGGGATTTATTATTTTAAACAGTAAGAGGAAATTATGACTTTTAAATCAGGCTTTGTAGCCATTTTAGGACGTCCTAATGTTGGGAAGTCAACTTTTTTAAATCACGTCATGGGGCAAAAGATTGCTATCATGAGTGACAAGGCGCAGACAACGCGCAACAAAATCATGGGAATTTACACGACTGATAAGGAACAAATCGTCTTTATCGACACACCAGGGATTCATAAGCCGAAAACTGCCCTTGGAGATTTCATGGTCGAATCTGCCTACAGCACCCTTCGTGAAGTGGATACCGTTCTTTTCATGGTGCCTGCTGATGAAGCGCGTGGTAAGGGAGACGACATGATTATCGAGCGTCTCAAGGCTGCCAAGGTTCCTGTGATTTTGGTGGTGAACAAGATTGATAAGGTTCATCCAGACCAGCTTTTGTCTCAGATTGATGATTTTCGTAATCAAATGGACTTTAAGGAAATTGTACCAATCTCAGCTCTTCAAGGAAATAACGTCTCTCGTCTAGTGGATATTTTGAGTGAAAATCTGGACGAAGGTTTCCAATATTTCCCATCTGATCAAATCACAGACCATCCAGAACGATTCTTAGTATCCGAAATGATTCGCGAGAAAGTCTTGCACCTAACTCGTGAAGAGATTCCGCATTCTGTCGCAGTAGTGGTTGATTCTATGAAGCGAGATGAAGAGACGGATAAGGTTCACATCCGTGCAACCATCATGGTCGAGCGCGATAGTCAGAAAGGGATTATCATCGGTAAAGGTGGTGCTATGCTTAAGAAAATCGGTAGCATGGCTCGTCGTGATATTGAACTCATGCTAGGAGACAAGGTTTTCCTAGAAACATGGGTCAAGGTCAAGAAAAACTGGCGCGATAAAAAGCTAGATTTGGCTGACTTTGGCTATAATGAAAAAGAATACTAAGTAGAGGTGGGCTCATGCCTGCTTCTTGTTTTTACAGAAGGAGGACTTATGCCTGAATTACCTGAGGTTGAAACCGTTCGACGTGGCTTGGAAAAATTGATTTTGGGAAAGAAGATTTCGAGTGTAGAAATTCGTTATCCCAAGATGATTAAGACGGATTTGGACGAATTTCAAAAGGAAGTGCCTGGTCAGATTATTGAGTCAATGGGACGTCGTGGCAAATATTTGCTTTTCTGCCTGACAAACAAGGTCTTGATTTCCCATTTGCGGATGGAGGGCAAGTATTTTTATTATCCAGACCAAGCACCTGAACGCAAGCATGCCCATGTTTTCTTCCAGTTTGAAGATGGTGGCACGCTTGTTTATGAGGATGTACGCAAGTTTGGTACTATGGAACTCTTGTCTCCTGACTTTTTGGACGCCTACTTTATTTCTAAAAAATTAGGTCCTGAACCAAGCGAACAAGACTTTGATTTGCGGGTCTTTCAAGCTGCCCTAGCCAAGTCCAAAAAGCCTATCAAATCCCATCTTTTAGATCAAACTTTGGTAGCTGGCCTTGGCAACATCTATGTGGATGAAGTTCTCTGGCGAGCTCAGGTTCATCCAGCTAGATCTTCCCAGACTTTGACAGCAGCAGAAGCGACAGCCATTCATGACCAGACCATCGCTGTTTTGGGTCAGGCTGTTGAAAAAGGTGGTTCCACCATTCGGACCTATACCAATGCCTTTGGGGAAGATGGAACCATGCAGGATTTTCATCAGGTCTATGACAAGGCTGGTCAAGAATGTTCACGTTGTGGCACCATCATTGAGAAAATCCAACTAGGTGGACGAGGCACCCATTTTTGTCCTCAGTGCCAAAGGAGGAATTGATGGGAAAAATCATCGGAATCACTGGGGGAATTGCCTCTGGTAAGTCAACCGTGACAAATTTTCTAAGAAAGCAAGGCTTTCAAGTAGTGGATGCTGACGCTCTTGTTCACCAACTACAGAAACCTGGTGATCGTCTATTTGAAGCTCTAGTCCAGCATTTTGGGCAAGAAATCATCCTTGAAAACGGAGAACTTAATCGCCCTCTCCTAGCTAGTCTTATCTTTTCAAATCCTGAAGAACGAGAATGGTCTAAGCAAATCCAAGGAGAGATTATCCGTGAGGAACTAGCTACATTAAGAGACCAATTGGCTCAGACAGGAGAGATTTTTTTCATGGATATTCCCCTGCTTTTTGAGCAGGACTACAGCGCTTGGTTTGATGAGACTTGGTTGGTCTATGTGGATCGAGATGTCCAAGTAGAACGGCTAATGAAAAGGGATCAGCTATCCAAGGATGAAGCTGAGTCTCGTCTGGCAGCCCAGTGGCCTTTAGAAAAAAAGAAAGATTTGGCCAGCCATGTTTTAAACAACAATGGAAATCAGGACCAGCTTCTTACTCAGGTGTTCTCCCTGCTTGAGGGAGGTAGGCAAGATGACAGAGATTAACTGGAAGGATAATCTGCGCATTGCCTGGTTTGGTAATTTTCTGACAGGAGCCAGTATTTCCTTAGTTGTGCCTTTTATGCCCATCTTTGTGGAAAATCTAGGTGTAGGGAGTGATCAAGCTGCTTTTTATGCTGGTTTAGCTATTTCTGTCTCTGCCATTTCTGCGGCACTTTTCTCTCCTATCTGGGGCATTCTTGCTGACAAATACGGTCGAAAACCCATGATGATTCGAGCCGGCATGGCCATGACCATTACTATGGGAGGCTTGGCTTTTGTGCCAAATATTTATTGGTTAATCTTTCTGCGTTTGCTAAATGGTGTATTTGCAGGTTTTGTTCCTAATGCCACAGCCTTGATAGCCAGTCAGGTTCCCAAGGAAAAATCAGGCTCTGCTCTTGGTACTTTGTCTACAGGCGTAGTTGCGGGTACTTTAACTGGTCCCTTTATCGGGGGCTTTATCGCAGAATTATTTGGCATTCGTACTGTTTTTTTGCTGGTTGGTAGTTTTCTATTCTTAGCTGCTCTTTTAACTATTTTATTTATTAAGGAAGATTTTCAACCAGTAGCCAAGGAAAAGGCCATTCCAACAAAGGAATTGTTTACATCAGTTAAATATCCCTATCTCTTGGTCAACCTCTTTTTGACCAGTTTTGTCATCCAATTTTCAGCCCAATCAATCGGCCCTATCTTAGCTCTGTATGTACGTGACTTAGGCCAGACAGAGAATCTTCTTTTTGTCTCTGGTTTGATTGTGTCCAGTATGGGCTTTTCCAGCATGATGAGTGCAGGAGTTATGGGCAAGCTAGGTGACAAGGTGGGCAATCATCGTCTCTTGGTTGTAGCCCAGTTTTATGCAGTCCTCATCTATCTCCTCTGTGCTAATGCCTCTAACCCCCTTCAACTAGGACTTTATCGTTTCCTCTTTGGATTGGGAACCGGTGCCTTGATTCCCGGAGTTAATGCTCTTCTCAGCAAGATGACACCCAAAGCTGGCATTTCGAGGGTCTTTGCCTTTAACCAGGTATTCTTTTATCTGGGAGGTGTCGTTGGTCCCATGGCAGGCTCTGCAGTAGCAGGTCAATTTGGCTACCATGCTGTCTTTTATGCGACAAGTCTTTGTGTTGCTTTTAGTTGTCTCTTTAACCTACTTCAATTTCGAACATTATTAAAAGTAAAGGAAATCTAGTGCGAGTAAAAATTAATCTCAAATGCTCCTCTTGTGGCAGTATCAATTATCTAACCAGTAAAAATTCAAAAACCCATCCAGACAAGATTGAGGTTTTAAAGTATTGTCCCAAGGAAAGAAAAGTAACCCTACATCTTGAATCTAAGTAGATTTTATGGTAAAATAATAAGGATTTTAAGGAGTTTGATATGTATAACCTATTATTAACCATTTTATTAGTATTATCTGTTGTGATTGTGATTGCGATTTTCATGCAACCAACCAAAAACCAATCCAGCAATGTATTTGATGCCAGCTCAGGTGATTTGTTTGAACGCAGTAAAGCACGCGGTTTTGAAGCTGTAATGCAGCGTTTGACAGGGATTTTAGTCTTTTTCTGGCTAGCCATTGCCTTAGCATTGACGGTATTATCAAGTAGATAAGAAAATAATGGGCAGGACTAGGTCTTTGCCTCTTTTTATTTTTAAAGGATGTTTGAGAAGATTTTACAGTAAAAGAAAATTAAAAATCTAGAAAGAAAATATGAAAGATAGAATAAAAGAATATTTGCAAGATAAGGGAAAGGTGACGGTCAATGACTTGGCTCAGGCTTTGGGAAAAGATGGGTTCAAGGATTTTCGTGAGTTGATTAAAACCTTGTCCCTAATGGAAAGAAAGCACCAGATTCGCTTTGAGGAAGATGGTAGTCTGACCTTGGAAGTCAAGAAAAAACATGAGATTACTCTCAAGGGGATTTTTCATGCCCATAAAAATGGCTTTGGTTTTGTTAGCCTAGAAGGCGAGGAGGACGACCTTTTTGTAGGAAAAAACGATGTCAACTATGCTATTGATGGCGATACCGTTGAGGTGGTCATCAAAAAAGTTGCTGATCGTAACAAGGGAACAGCAGCCGAAGCTAAAATTATTGATATCCTAGAGCACAGTTTGACAACTGTAGTCGGTCAAATCGTACTAGATCAGGAAAAGCCCAAGTATGCTGGATACATCCGTTCGAAAAACCAGAAAATCAGCCAACCAATTTATGTTAAGAAACCAGCTCTTAAACTAGAAGGAACAGAAGTTCTCAAGGTCTTTATCGACAAATACCCAAGCAAGAAACATGATTTCTTTGTTGCTAGTGTCCTTGATGTGGTGGGGCACTCGACGGATGTTGGGATTGATGTCCTTGAGGTTTTGGAGTCTATGGACATTGTATCCGAGTTTCCAGAAGCTGTTGTCAAGGAAGCAGAAAGTGTGCCTGATGTTCCGTCTCAAAAGGATATGGAAGGCCGTCTGGATCTAAGAGATGAGATTACCTTTACCATTGACGGTGCCGATGCCAAGGACTTGGATGATGCAGTACATATCAAAGCCTTGAAAAATGGAAATCTGGAGCTTGGAGTTCATATTGCAGACGTTTCCTACTATGTGACCGAGGGTTCTGCCCTTGATAAGGAAGCCCTTAACCGCGCGACTTCTGTCTATGTGACAGACCGTGTGGTGCCAATGCTTCCAGAACGACTATCAAATGGTATCTGTTCCCTCAATCCACAAGTTGACCGTCTGACCCAATCTGCTATTATGGAGATTGATAAACATGGTCGTGTGGTCAATTACACCATTACACAAACGGTTATCAAGACAAGCTTCCGTATGACATATAGCGCTGTCAATGATATCCTAGCAGGTGATGAAGAAAAGAGAAAAGAATATCAGAAAATTGTTCCTAGTATCGAACTGATGGCTAAGCTCCATGAAAGGCTAGAAAACATGCGTATGAAACGTGGTGCCCTCAATTTCGATACCAATGAAGCTAAGATTTTAGTTGATAAGCAAGGTAAGCCTGTTGATATCGTTCTTCGCCAGCGTGGTGTTGCCGAGCGTATGATTGAGTCCTTCATGTTGATGGCCAATGAAACAGTTGCTGAGCATTTTAGCAAGCTGGATTTGCCTTTTATCTATAGGATTCACGAGGAGCCCAAGGCTGAAAAGGTTCAGAAGTTTATTGATTATGCTTCAAGTTTTGGCTTGCGCATTTATGGGACTGCCAGTGAGATTAGCCAAGAGGCACTTCAAGACATCATGCGTACTGTTGAGGGAGAACCTTATGCGGATGTATTGTCCATGATGCTTCTCCGTTCCATGCAACAGGCCCGCTATTCGGAGCACAATCACGGCCATTATGGATTAGCGGCTGACTATTATACTCACTTTACTAGTCCGATTCGTCGTTATCCAGACCTTCTTGTTCACCGTATGATTCGAGATTACGGCTGTTCTAAGGAAATAGCCGAGCATTTTGAGCAAGTGATTCCAGAGATTGCGACCCAGTCTTCCAACCGCGAGCGTCGTGCCATTGAGGCTGAGCGTGAAGTCGAAGCCATGAAAAAGGCTGAGTATATGGAGGAATACGTGGGTGAAGAGTACGATGCAGTTGTATCAAGTATTGTCAAATTCGGTCTCTTTGTCGAATTGCCAAACACGGTTGAGGGTTTGATTCACATCACTAATTTACCTGAATTTTATCATTTCAATGAGCGTGATTTGACCCTTCGTGGGGAGAAATCGGGTACAACCTTCCGTGTAGGACAGCAGATTCGCATTCGCGTTGAAAGAGCCGATAAGATGACGGGTGAGATCGACTTCTCTTACATTCCAAGTGAATTTGATGTGATTGAAAAAGGCTTGAAACAGTCTAATCGCAGTGACAGAGGGCGTGGTTCCAGTCGTCGTTCAGATAAGAAGGAAGACAAGAGAAAATCAGGACGCTCAAATGATAAGCGCAAGCATTCACAGAAAGATAAGAAGAAAAAAGGAAAGAAACCTTTTTATAAGGAAGTAGCTAAGAAAGGAGCCAAGCATGGCAAAGGGCGAGGGAAAGGTCGTTGCACAAAATAAAAAGGCACGCCACGACTATACAATCGTAGATACGCTAGAGGCAGGGATGGTCCTGACTGGAACTGAAATCAAGAGTGTACGAGCTGCTCGAATCAATCTCAAGGATGGCTTTGCCCAAGTGAAAAATGGGGAGGTCTGGTTGAGCAATGTTCATATCGCTCCTTACGAAGAGGGCAATATCTGGAACCAGGAACCAGAACGTCGTCGTAAACTCCTGCTCCATAAGAAACAAATCCAAAAGTTGGAGCAAGAGACAAAAGGGACAGGAATGACCCTGGTTCCCCTTAAAGTCTATATCAAAGATGGCTATGCCAAGCTCCTTTTAGGCCTAGCTAAAGGGAAGCATGACTACGACAAACGGGAATCTATCAAACGTCGTGAGCAAAACCGCGACATTGCGCGCGTGATGAAAGCTGTTAATCAGCGATAAAAAGAGGAAATGAAAATGGAAAAATTAGTTGCCTATAAACGTATGCCCTTGTGGAATAAAGAAACCATGCCAGAGGCTGTTCAGCAGAAACACAATACCAAGGTTGGGACTTGGGGCAAGATTACTGTTTTAAAAGGAACTCTCAAGTTTATTGAGTTGACAGAGGATGGCGAGGTTCTAGCTGAGCATCTCTTTGAAGCGGGAGCTGACAATCCAATGGCACAACCACAAGCCTGGCACCGAGTGGAGGCTGTAACAGACGATGTAGAATGGTATTTGGAATTTTATTGTAAACCTGAGGATTATTTCCCTAAGAAATACAATACCAATCCTGTTCATTCAGAGGTCCTAGAGGCTATGCAGACAGTAAAACAAGGGAAGGCTTTGGATTTGGGCTGTGGTCAGGGTCGCAATTCCCTCTTTCTAGCCCAGCAAGGTTTTGATGTGACAGCTGTGGATCAAAATGAACTGGCTCTTGAAATCTTGCAAAGCATTGTGGAGCAGGAAGATTTGGACATGCCTGTTGGTCTTTGCGATATCAATTCAGCCAGCATTGAGCAAGAGTATGATTTTATTGTATCGACAGTTGTTCTGATGTTTTTGCAAGCAGACCGTATTCCTGAAATTATCAAAAATATGCAGGAGCAAACCACTGTTGGTGGCTACAACCTTATCGTCTGTGCCATGGACACGGAGGATTATCCTTGCTCAGTGAACTTCCCATTCACATTTAAAGAAGGGGAACTGGCAGACTATTACAAGGACTGGGAATTGGTCAAGTACAATGAAAATCCAGGTCATTTACACCGTCGCGATGAGAATGGCAATCGTATTCAACTACGTTTTGCGACCATGCTAGCCAAGAAAATCAAGTAAACATGTTATGAAGAGTCTGGGACAAAAAGATTTTGATTTTAGGAATTATTTATTATAAATTTTAAAAATCAATAGATTAGATAAAAAGCGAATAAGACCGAATACTGAATGTCAGATAACTCCTTTTGTTCGCTTTTTATATTTAAGGTTAGACTTTTGTCCCAGACTCTTTTAAAAATGCCAAATGTTATAAAAACGTAATATTTCTGACTATATAATTTTTATTTCAAGAATCGCTATAATTATAGAATAAAAGCAGTCTTATGCGTATATATATATATATATATATACGCATAAAAATTATAATAGATTAGAAAATATAAAAAGGTGGCTATTGAATTATTAGAGTAAAAGTGTATTATAAGATGTGATACAAATATTTATTTTGGAGGAAATTAGATGTTTCATAAAGGTAAACACGATCGTGAAAAGCAATTACGTTTTTCTATTCGTAAGGTCAGCTTTGGTGCAGCTAGTGTCGCAGTAGCTGCATTGTTCATGTTTTTAGGAAATGGTGCAGTATCTGCTGCAGAGCAAGGGGTGCCTTCAACTAATGGGGAGACTCAAGCACCGCAACCTAAAGAACCGAATGCTCAGAATGGGACCTACGAAGGGAATACAGTAGCCACTAGTCCTGCTGCAACAGTAGAGACAAATACTCAACCTTCAACAGTTGAAAATAGTCCTTCTCCAGAATCAGCACCTCAGAAGGTGGAGACTCTAGATAAGAAAGAATTAACAGATTTAATCAAAGAAATTGATGGAAAGTTTGCTAAAGGAACCTATGCTACTAAGACAGAAGAAAGCGTTAATAATCTTAGAGCTGTCTTAGAAGAAGCAAGAACTGATCTAAGCACTGCAACAACTAAAACTGAATTAACTGCAGCATATAGAAAGTTAATTACAGCAACATCAAAATTGCAAACAAAATCTGAAAAGAAAAAAGAACAAGCGGTAGATAATACAAGTGACAAAGGAAGCAAAAGCCCAAAAAATGCCAGCGCTGAAAAGCCTTTGGAGTCTAATTCTATTGCAAACTCAGGTTCTAGAGATGAACGTAATGGAAAAGCGTTGGATACAAATAATCCATTCCGTACAGGTACAGATGCAGCTCCTAGTACATCAGCAAGCACAGATCCGCTAGCTGCAAATGCGACAAATGTAGCTATTGTGAATGGTAATTTTAATGATACTAGCCAAGGAGCAGAACTTCCAACGGCAACATCAGCTCCTATTACTGTCAAGAACGATATAGGTAAACTAACAGGATGGAAACCTGTTAATTCGACAACAACAACAGTTCCTCTTATTTGGACTACGAAAGCATCTCAATATGGAGATTCCTTTCCGGGTGACAAAGGTTCTAGAATAGGAGTTGTTTTAGCAGTATATCCAGGAAGAGGATCGGGGAGTGGTAGTCCAAAACCTGAATTTGGTCCTATTTATCAAGATATTGATGTAGTGGGTGGCCAAGAAGTGAAGGTAACTTGGAGAGGGACAACAGTAAATATAAATGGTGGTAATAATGGAGCAAAACTAGTTGTTAAAAATCCAGAAACTGGAGCTGTACTAGGTCAGTATGCAAGAGGTTATTCTGGTACTCCGATGGGAGAAATGTCTGTTCTTGTAAATGTTCCTGAAGGATTAAAAAAATTAAGACTTCAATTTGAAACAGCTCTTAATAGAAGTACAGAAAATCATACTTATGATAGTAGTTACAATAAACCAGCTATATCATCTGATGAGAATGCAGGAGGAGTTGTAAGTAATGTTCGTGTTGCTAGTGGTTCTTATCTTGTATCTGAAGTTGTGAACACTACTTATGAATCTACAGCTACTTCTGCTACTTCTACTACTGTGGATACTACTGTGACTGTAAAAGTTATTAATAAAGGATTCTCAACTTCTACAAATAATCAGTATAGAGTTGAGTTGCCAGAAGGTGCAACATTAGTGGGAACAACAGGTACAAGCTCGTCACAACTAAATGGCACCAGTTTGACTCTTGATTTCAAAAATTTGGATCCTAAACGGGAACAGACTTTGACGTATACTTTTAGTTTACCAACTACCAAACCAATCGAAAAAAACTTAGAGGGGACAGTTTCTTATCAGACTTCAGGAAATCTGATTGATAACGGGACTAAAAAAACAGGTAGTGATACAGTTGCACAACAAACAGTTAAGATTAATATGTATAAAGCTGATCTGCAGGCAGAGGCAACTAAGGCAGCAACTTTAAATCAAAGTGATTACACACCTGAAGCATGGGCTGCTTATCAAGCAGAAGTAGCTAAGGCTCAAGCAATTTTGAATGAAGAAACAAACAATGTAGAAGTAGCAAATCGTAAAAATCAAGCTGATATTAATGCACAGACTTTGTTGCTTCAAAAAGCTCAAGCTAAATTAGAAATTGATAAGGCTAAGAAAGCTAAATTGGCAGCTATTGAAGGTACTCCAAACGCAACGAAAGAAGAAAAAGATGCGGCTAAACAAGCAGCACAAGACGCAGCAACAAAAGCAGATAAAGCA
>JAWERV010000040.1:0-17671 GCA_032481955.1 Streptococcus mitis
AAAATGCGTGGCCTCATTGCAATGATTGCCGTAGCTCTCTTTATTGATTTTATTGTTTTATTTGGTTCTAATCTTAGTTGGGAACCCAAGTTAGTTATTACTGGTATTTCAGTATCAGGTCAAATTGTAGCTATTTGGAGCTGGCTACATAAGAGTCAGAAAGGTAAGGAAAAGATTATTTTTGACTTGTCTGCTAAGCTTTACACAATACTTGTGTTTGCAGCAAGCATTTTTTATACAGTAGGAATTTGGGTTGCGACCCCAAGCGAAAGTTCTGGTATTAAAGAATGGATTTTGGGAATTGGCCTCGTTATTGAAGTGATTGTATTTGGTTTTTTCTCTTTGAAAAATGTCAAGGAAACTCCGGACGAACGCTTTTATGCCAATTTAGCAAAGGCAGCTAGCTTGATGTTAGTTTTTACACTAGGCGCACTGATGATCCTAACAGTTATCATTGGGTATATGGGGTCTCTCACTCTTTACATGGGTCAAGTCTTTATTAGCATAGCTGCCTTGATTTTCATCTTTGCGGTTGTCTATTTTATCTTGGAACGGAGAGGATAAGCATGGCCAAAGAAAGCAAGATTATTACTAATCTCAAATCTGTTCGTGAGTCCACAGGCATGACCCAGCAGGAGTTAGCCGACCTCATCAGCATGCGACGCGAGACAATTCTGCACTTGGAAAATAATCGTTACAATCCTTCGCTGGAAATGGCTCTTAAAATTGCTCAAGTTTTTAATCTGAAAGTAGAAGACCTCTTTGAACTCAGACAGAAAGAGGAAGCATAATTCTTTTCGAGACCTAGTATTAAGTTCATTGACTAATTAGGAATTGAAGCCAAAAGAAAAAATCCTTTGAAAATGTGCTCTTTTAAAATATAGTAATTCTTTCGAATTAACGTTTACTAATTGTGATGCCTTACGAGCTTTCTTAAGACCTGGTTGGAAAAACTATGATTTGAATAACCTTCAGTAAATGCTTAAAATCAATGTTTTCCAACTTTTTCAGAAAACAGAATTTCATCTAATTTGAATAAATTTCAGTTGAATGGTGTGAATTTCACCCCAAAAAATCAAAAAAATGAGCTAGAATGTACCGAAAAGTTCACACCACTATTTAGATGATTTTTTATTTTGCCTGTTTTTACCTATGGTCTTACCCACGACAAAAATTATAGAGCCAAAAAACCCTAGTCACACATTTGAACTAGGTTTTTACGTTGCTTTGATTAACAAGATTACCAAATCTTTCAGAATTACATTTTCTATTTTATAGAAAAATATTAATAATAAATTATGTAAATTCAATCTAATTTCTATAAGTTTGCTCCCATTTTTTCATTTCTTCAACGATACTTCTTAGAGCAATACCTTTTTTTGTCATTTTATATTCAACCTGTGGAGGCGATGTCGGTAAAACTTTTCTTGATAAAATACCTTCTTGCTCGAAATCATGTAACCGTTGAGCTAATATTCTAGGATTAATACCTTCTACACTACGCAAAAGACTACCATAATGTATATTACCATTAATAATTTCAGATAAAATCTCAAGAGTAAATTTACCCTTTAGTAAATTCAAGACCCTTCTTGCTGGACAAATTGATTTTTTCAAAGGTTGCATCTTGCAAGTCTCCATTCATTTCCTCCTTTTTTGATAGTTACTATACTTTTTTTCCCTTCTTGTTTTATAAATAATTACATGATAAATTAATTATATCACTTGAAGGGAGAAATTACTATGGACATTATAACTAAGTTTGACCGTATTGAAGATATTCTCGGCAGTCCTGATGGAAGATACTTTGGTAATGGATATACACAAGTAAAATATTTTCAGAAAGTTAAACATATTACTTTTGAAGGAATTGAGTCAGTATTTGAAATCAACTATCCGAAGAGTTGGTCAACTAAGAAAAATATTGAGTCAATAAAACCACATTTTAGCTCTTTAGATTCTATTGTACTTGCTGTGAAACTAGTCAGCGATTTTCTTAGAGAAGAATTAGTCATAGAAGAGGACACAATCAATAATGCTCTAATTTCTAGTTTCTCGGTAAAAGCAGGAAAATCTCTTGTAGAAGATTTGAAAAATGTTACAGCAAAATTGAGCTTATCATCAGATGATAAGCTATCCTTCAAGGGAAGGATAGCTTCGTTTTCGGTTGAATTAGTTGTCGATTTATTTGATGACTCAAAACAACTTAAAATAAATTCTGGAGAAGATTACTATTTTTCAAACTTTAAAACAGTTGATACCAAACTAACTGATATTTCGGTGAAAACAGAATTAAATTCTATTTCAGCTACTACTTCTTTTTCCTATTCAGATAAATTTAGTGGTATTGAATCAGCACATCTCTTGAAAAAGAGATTACCATCTATCTTAGACCATATAATTGTAATAGCTGAACTTACGGAAGTGTTACATTCATATTTGGACAGAACCCCTAGAGAATTTTCGAAAACATTGATAATGCGTAAAATTAAAATCCTACGCAACCTTTCAAACGATTCACAGTTAAGTGAAGGCAACATTAAAGTTCAAGTTCTAAAAACTAAAATAGTACCTTTAAAAGGAAAGAATGTTCGAGTTAGTGATATGATTTCAAAACTTGGAGAGTCAACATTGATATATTCCGTGGCTCAAGAGCTATAAGATAAATAGAAAGAGGACTAATATGAAAATAGCAATTTCAGGAACTTATTCGACAGGAAAAACGACAACAACTTTAGCACTAGCTTTTTATACTGGTTTACCACGTACACACGCAAAAACTATGAGAGAGATTCTTCCCATAGCTTTACCCGGAAAAAGATTAGAAGACGCCACTGGTCCTGAGCTGGTTCAATTAGGAATTCGTCGTCTAATGGAGCGAGCAGTTAGGGAGTCTCATCTTGACTCTTTTGTTTCTGATGGCTCCTCTTTACATGAATGGGTATACGGTATGGTGAGAACCGAATTAGGAATGAATCCCAACCAAGAGACAGATAAAGGAAATATTATTTTAACTGATGACCTCAAATATCTTAGAGAAGTTATGAAAAATTTTGGGTCTGTTGCAAAAGACTATGCTAAAGAAACTTATGAATCATTTGTACATTTGCCTATTGAATTTCCTTTAGCTCCAGATGGCCATCGTCCTGTGTCAGAATTATTTAGAAAACGCTCAAACGATTTGCTATTAATAACACTGGATGAATTAAAAATTCCTTACCATATCGTGGGCGGTACTATCGAGGAAAGACTCCAGAAGATTTCAGAAATTTATCAACTAAAACCTGTAATAAGTATTGAACAAGCAGTTTCTTTAGCAAAAAAGGAAGCGCAAAACTATAATATCGTTCAGGAGGGTAAATAATATGGATAAAGATTTGAGAAATATCCTCTTTTCCAAGTTTGAGACATCCCAACTATCTTTAAGAAATCGGATTGTAATGAATCCAGTTCCAACAGGATTTGTAGAAAGTGGTGTTCCCAAACCAGAAATTGCCGAGTTCTATAAGCGAAGAGCAAAAAATGTAGGGCTATTTATTATAGGCGCTATAAATATTGAGCATGAAACTGCTACTAACAATGAAAATATACCAAATATTTCAACCAGTCGTGATATTGAGGTATGGAAACAAGTAACCAAGGCAATTCACCAAGAAAAAAGTAAGGCTATTGCTGAGCTTTGGCATAGTGGGAGTTCAAGAGCATTTTCAAAAACTGATTTATCTCTTAAGGTCTCTACTCCATCTGGATACATTGGAAAAAAGAAAGTGGGGTCACCTTTATCAGTTGAAGAAATTAACCTTATTGTCCAAAAATTTGCTGAAGCCGCCAGAAAAGCTCAAATATCTGGTTTTGATGGAGTTGATATTCATGCTGCACACGGTAGTTTAATTCATGATTTTTTAACAGCAGATACCAACCAGAGAACTGATGAGTTTGGTTTTAAAAATAGAACTTACTTTGCAGAAAGAGTTATTAAGGAATGTAGAAAAGTTGTTGGGGACAATTTTCCGATTTTCATTCGCCTATCAAATTTTAAAAGTTATGATCCTACTGCAAAATTAGCAAAAACTTTAGAGGAATTAAAACAAATCATAATACCAATTTCAAATGCAGGTGTTGATATCTTTGACTGCTCTGAAATAAACTATACAGATTCTGCTGTCACTGGAAAATCAGGCAATTTATCATACTGGGTGAAAAAAATTGCAAATAAGCCTACAATAACAACTGGAGGCATAGGTTCACCTGAAATTCTATACAAAGATATTCCAACACTTATTACAGAAATAACATCACAACCTAAAATGTCATATCTTCATTTACAAAGGAAAAAGGCACAAATTTTTTACTCGAATAATTTAGTTTCTGATTTTAAAGAAGGAGGGTTTGATTTACTTGCTTTTGGTCGTCCTCTATTGATAAATGAAAATTGGTTTGATGAAATAACGGAGGAAGATTGATGAAAAAAACAAATACAAAAGCGCCAGCTTATCTACTTTTTATTCTTTCACTAGGATACATTATGGCGGTCCTAGATACAACCGGAGTGGTTCTTGCTGTTCCCCATATTGAAACAGCTATGAGAGTCTCATTAGAGCAATCCATTTGGATTATTAACGCCTATACACTAGCTTTAGGGTCTTTACTCCTACTTTCAGGAAATCTAACAACAAAATATGGTGCTAAACGAATTTTATTAATTGGAATGACAATTTTTACACTATCCTCGTTTGGGTGCTCTTTTTCACCAAATATTGAAACATTAATTATACTTAGATTCATTCAAGGTTTCGGTGCTTCTTTGTTTATGCCAAGTTCATTAGCACTTTTATTCATTTCATACCCCGATTCTACTAAAAGAGCACGTATGTTAGGAATCTGGACAGCAATTATTTCTGTTGCAACCGGTACTGGTTCTTTTATTGGTGGACTAATAATTAACTACTTCGGATGGAGGGGTATTTTCTTGGTCAATATTCCATTTGGAATTTTGACAGTAATTTCAATATTACTTCTCGTGAAAAATAATATTGCCAATCTAAAGACCAGAATTGACATCTTTAGTAATATATTTCTGGTTACAACTATCGGAAGTCTAGTTATTTACCTTGTTGAAGGGAATCAATATGGTTATAGTAACTCAAATCTTTTATTGTTTCTTCTCCTATTTATATTATTTGCTATTGGTTTAGTAGTCCACGATAAAAAAAGTAAAGCACCTATTGTTCCCCACCAACTATTAAAAAATGCTAAGTTTATTGTCTCTAATCTATTAGGTTTAGTAGTTAACATTTCACTATATGGCATTGTTTTGGTGCTAGGACTCTATTTTCAAACTTATTTAAACCTTTCCTCAATGGTTTCTGGACTCCTCATTCTACCAGGAATGATTGTCTTAATTATTGGTAATTTATTTTACGCACGTGCTGTAAAACGATTTTCCGTGGGAAGCCTCGCTACTGTCTCAATTATTTTTGCCATTGTAGGAGCAGCAGGAATTTTTGGAATTGGAGTTCTTTTTCATGAAATTCAACTATACATCCTAATTCCTTTATTTTCTTTAATGAGTCTAGGTATCGGAGTGTTAACTCCAGCAACTACAACCATTCTTATGGAAGCTGCTGGTCAAGAATTATCTGGAATTGCTGGTGCAACTCTAAACGCTAACAAACAGATTGGTGGACTTTTTGGTACAACAATTATGGGGATTGTAACTACTAATTTATCCCATGATTGGAATATAGTCATCGTTATCGCATTTTTGGTTAACGTGATAATGTATATTGCTACTTGGTTAATTGCTAGTCGTTACCTTTATGGAAAAGAATAAAACTAAACAGAACGCAATCAATTTAAAAGTTGATTGCGTTTTATATTATTTCTCAGCACAATTACTCCAATCATCATAATTTGCTTAATAAATAACTCAATTACTTTTGTCGCAAAGATTGTAAAATACCAACTACCTCATAACCTTGATGAAACTGTGAAAAATGCATAAGCGTTAGTTCATATGATAAATTAGATAACACTCGTCGTGTTCCTTGGCTATCCTCAATATTGATTAAACTTCCCAGAAGAAGGCCGTCATCATAATGAACTAGGCTACTATCAATTGCAATATCTCTTTTGAGTAGCTCTTCACTCATATCCTGAACCTCGCTAGCAATCGTTTCACTAGTCAAATCTTTTAAATCTTTTACTAACTGATAAGTAGTATAGATTGTATTTGATATATAATTAATGGCTTTTATTAGACTTCCTGCGAAACTAAAATCCTAGTTCACGATTGATAATTCCAGCAATCAAATTCATTCGTAATCCAAAGCGTTTACGTCGATTTCGATAGGTTGTTGAAAACATTTTAAACGTTTTTACTTTGGCAAAAATATTCTCAACCTTGATTCTCTCTTTAGATAGCACATGATTATAGGATTTATCTTTAAGAGTTAGTGGCTTAAGTTTACTTGATTTCCTCGGAGTTTGCGTTTGTGAATACATCTTCATGATCCCTTGATAACCACTGTCTGCTAAGATTTTACCAGCTTGTCCGATGTTTCTGCGACTCATTTTGAACAACTTCATATCGTGGCAATAGTTCACTGCAATATCCAAAGAAACAATTCTCCCTTGGCTTGTGACAATCGCCTGAGCCTTCATAGCATGACATTTCTTTTTACCAGAATAATTGGCTAGTTGATTTTTTTAGGACGATTGATTTTTACCTCTGTTGCATCCACAATCACCGTATCCTCAGCACTAAGATGAGTTTTTGAAATCGTAAAACCATTTTGAATAAGAGTTGCTTCAACCCATTGACTCTGACGGATTAAGTTGCTTTCGTGAATACCAAAATCAGCCGCAATTTGTTCATAAGTGCGGTATTCTCGCATATATTGAAGAGTAGCCATGAGGAGGTCATCTAGGCTTAACTTAGGGGTTCGTCCACCTTTCGCGTGTTTACGTTGATAAGCTGTTTTTAACACAGCTAACATCTCTTCAAAAGTAGTGCGCTGAACACCAACAAGGCGCTTAAATTGTGCATCACTTAATACTTTACTTGATTCATAATTCATAGTTTTATTGTATCATATTTTTGTTTCGCAGGAAGTCTATTACTAATACCAACCTAAGGAAATAAAAAACAATTTCCCAAATTCCTGTTGAACTAACTGATTTACTTCAGTCATGGGAAAAGCAACAAAAAAGAGAACTAGCAAAATTTGGAATTATCCAATCTGATGAACAGTATGTCTTTACTTATATCGATATGAAGAGCAATGTTAACGGTCCACTACACTCTGACTACCTCACGTCATCCAGAACTAACACACGCTACACCTCATAAATTACGTCATACGGGTGCAACTCTTGCCAAACAATTTGGCACATCACTAGAGGACATTTCAGAAGCTCTAACACATAGCGATACAGGTACAACTCAGATTTATGTCAACACTTCTAATGTAGTTCCTATGGCCGTTGGTGAATTTGCCTACCGTAACCTTAAAAAGTAATGGTGTGAATTTTGCTAAAAAAACATCAAAAAACACCCCATGGTGTGAACCATGAAGTGTTGATAAATGCTGTATTGTAGCCGTTTCTTAACGTTTAGAGAACTGGCTAGCTTTACGAGCTTTCTTAAGACCTGGTTTCCTAAATACTTCGAGTACACTTATGGTATTGATACCCCTAAACAAGCGACTTTCTGGTTGGCTTCCTCTTAAACTGTCTTGTCACTAATATTTGAAATCCACTTCCTTTTAGGGTACAATGGTAGAAATGAATTTTTGAGAGGAAAAGAATGAAAAAACTAGCAACCCTTCTTTTACTATCCACTGTAGCCCTAGCTGGATGTAGCAACATCCAACGTAGTTTGCGTGGTGATGATTATGTAGATTCTAGCTTAGCCGCTGAGGAAAGCTCCAAAGCAGCAGCCCAATCTGCCAAGGAGTTAAACGATGCTTTGACAAACGAGAATGCTAACTTCCCGCAACTTTCTAAGGAAGTTGCTGAAGATGAAGCCGAAGTGATTCTCCACACAAGTCAAGGAGATATCCGCATTAAACTCTTCCCTAAACTCGCTCCTCTAGCAGTTGAAAACTTCCTCACTCATGCTAAAGAAGGCTACTATAACGGTATTACCTTCCACCGTGTCATCGATGGCTTCATGGTTCAAACTGGAGATCCAAAAGGGGACGGTACAGGTGGTCAGTCCATCTGGCATGACAAGGATAAGACTAAAGACAAGGGAACTGGTTTCAAAAACGAGATTACTCCTTATCTCTATAACATCCGTGGTGCTCTTTCTATGGCTAATACTGGTCAACCAAACACCAACGGTAGCCAATTTTTCATCAACCAAAACTCTACAGATACCTCTGCTAAACTCCCTACAAGCAAGTATCCAAAGAAAATCATCGAAGCCTATAAAGAAGGGGGAAACCCTAGTCTAGATGGCAAACACCCAGTCTTTGGTCAAGTGATTGACGGTATGGATGTTGTAGATAAGATTGCTAAAGCCGAAAAAGATGAAAAAGACAAGCCAACGACTACTATCACAATCGATAGTATCGAAGTGGTGAAAGACTACGATTTTAAATCTTAAAAACCAAAAAAATACAGTATCCACATTCGGTACTGTATTTCTTCTACTCTCATTCTTAAGTTAAATTATTAAAATCCCAGATTTGGTCCATCCAGCCTTCATAGAAGTCTGGTTCGTGGCAGACCATAAGGATAGATCCCTTGTATTCTTTGAGAGCGCGTTTGAGTTCATCCTTGGCATCCACATCCAAATGGTTGGTCGGCTCGTCCAGCACTAAAACGTTGTTTTCACGATTCATCAAGAGACAGAAACGAACCTTGGCTTGTTCCCCACCTGACAAGACCTGAATTTGGCTTTCGATATGCTTGGTTGTCAAACCACAACGAGCAAGGGCTGCACGGACTTCTGCTTGGTTAAGTGCAGGAAAGGCATTCCAGACAGCCTCTAGTGGTGTTTGACGATTGCCACCTTCTACTTCCTGCTCAAAGTAACCCAGTTCTAGGTAGTCTCCGCGTTCCACTTCCCCAGCGATTGGCGGAATTATCCCCAAGAGACTCTTCAAGAGAGTTGTTTTCCCAATACCATTTGCTCCGATAATAGCAACCTTTTGATTACGTTCAAAGGTAAGGTTTAAGGGTTTGGTCAAAGGACGGTCATAACCAATCTGCAAATCCTTGGCTTGGAAGATAAAGCGCCCTGGTGTACGAGCTGGTTTGAAATCAAAGGATGGTTTTGGTTTCTCACTTTGGAGTTCGATAATATCCATCTTATCCAATTTCTTCTGACGAGACATGGCCATGTTTCGTGTTGCAACACGCGCTTTGTTTCGAGCTACGAAGTCTTTGAGGTCTGCAATTTCTTTTTGCTGACGTTCGTAGGCTGCCTCCAGCTGAGATTTCTTCATAGCATAGACTTCTTGGAACTGGTAGTAGTCACCAGAATAACGCGTCAGCTGTTGATTTTCCACATGATAGACAATATTGATAACGTCATTTAGGAATGGAATATCGTGTGAAATAAGGACAAAGGCATTCTCATAGTTTTGGAGATAGCGCTTGAGCCAGTCAATATGCTCAGCATCCAAGTAGTTGGTAGGCTCGTCCAACAGCAAGATATCAGGCTTTTCAAGGAGAAGTTTTGCCAAAAGCACCTTGGTTCTTTGTCCACCTGACAAAGAGGTTACATCCGTATCCATGCCAAAGTCCATAACACCAAGGGCACGCGCTACTTCGTCAATCTTGGCATCCAAGGTATAGAAATCACGACTCTCCAGACGGTCTTGAAGTTCTCCCACTTCTTCCATGAGAGCATCAACATCCGCACCGTCTTCAGCCATTTCCATATAAAGGTCATTGATACGAGCTTCTGCTTTAAAAAGCTCATCAAAAGCTGTACGGAGAACATCACGTACCGACTGCCCTTCAGCAAGGACGGAGTGCTGATCCAAGTAACCAGCAGTCACATATTTGGACCACTCAACCTTCCCTTCATCTGGCAGCATTTTACCAGTCACAATGCTCATAAAGGTTGATTTCCCTTCACCATTGGCACCGACAAGACCGATATGTTCTCCCTTGAGGAGACGGAAGGACACATCTTCAAAAATTGCACGGTCACCAAAACCGTGACTCAGATTTTTAACTTCTAAAATACTCATTTTAATTCCTTATCTTGTTTTTATACTCTTCGAAAATCTCTTCAAACCACGTCAGCTTCACCTTGCCGTACTCAAGTACAGCCTGCGGCTAGCTTCCTAGTTTGCTCTTTGATTTTCATTGAGTATTATGTAATCGTTTATAAAGTAGCCAAGCCAGATAGCCACCCAAGGTATTGGTCCACAAATCATCAATTTCAAAGACGCGATTGAAATCAAAGAAAAAATCTAAGACCAACTGCGTACACTCGATTCCAAGACTCACTAGAAAACTAAAAAGAGCACTTTTCTTGTTTTCCGCAAGTTTGGAAGGAGATAAAGGAGTTGGAAAATCAGAGGAAAAAGCAAGAAGACATTGAGGATATTTTGTAGAAAAATCCAACATAATTGTCCCATATCACTCACTTCGCCCAGTTTCCAAAGAGAATTGAAAGGAGTCAAAAGAAAAACCAGGCGTCCAAGATGCTGAATACCTGGAGTTTCCACTCCCACGGGAGAATGTTCTTGAGGAGTAAAGCAAAAGTAAACGATACAAATGCTATAGAAAATGACTCCCCAGACCAAAACATGATTATAAGTCTTCTTCATCATTAAGGATTGACTGTTGCGACTGCTTTCTGGCGGTCACGTTTCATTGTATTAGAACGCAATTGTCCACAAGCTGCATCAATATCAGTACCATGCTCTTGACGAACAACACAGTTAACCCCTTTTTTCTTAAGCGTATCATAGAAGGCCAGGACGCGCTCTTTAGGACTACGGCTATATTGGTCATGCTCACTAACTGGGTTATAAGGAATCAAGTTTACATAAGACAATTTCTTGATGTTCTTAAGCAATTCAGCCAATTCCAAAGCTTGTTCTACACCATCATTTACTTCATTGAGCATGATATACTCAAAGGTTACACGACGATTGGTTGTTTCGATATAGTACTCAATAGCAGCAAAGAGTTTTTCAATCGGAAAGGCACGGTTAATCTTCATGATGCTTGAGCGCAGTTCATTATTAGGTGCGTGAAGGGAAACGGCAAGATTGACCTGAACCCCTTCATTAGCAAAGTCACGAATTTTATGGGCCAAACCTGAGGTTGAAACCGTGATATGACGAGCACCGATAGCCATTCCCTTATCATCGTTGATGGTACGGACGAAATTCAAGACATTGTTATAGTTATCAAAGGGCTCACCGATTCCCATGACAACGATATGGCTGACGCGTTCATCCTGACCACGCTCATCAAAGTATTTCTGAACTAGCATGATTTGCGCTACGATTTCACCATTATTGAGATCACGTTGCTTCTTGATCAAACCAGAGGCACAGAAGGTACAACCGATATTACAGCCAACCTGAGTGGTCACACAGACTGACAAACCGTAGTGCTGACGCATGAGTACAGTCTCAATCAGCATTCCATCTGGCAATTCAAAAAGATATTTAACTGTCCCATCAGCAGACTCTTGAACGATACGTTGTTTCAAGGGATTGACCACAAACTGGTCATTAAGCTTAGCAATCAAATCCTTGGAAAGGTTGGTCATCTCTTCAAATGACTGGACACGTTTACAGTAAAGCCATTCCCAGATTTGATCTGCACGGAATTTCTTTTCTCCCTGCTCCAAAACCCATTCCTGCATGGTTTGACGTGTTAAACTATAAATTGACGGTTTCATTTCTTCTCCTTATTCTCTACTCACTTCTGACGAATGACAAAATGACGTTGTCTCTTGTCCTCTTTCTGAGAATGCTGGTCTTTCTGACGACGTCTATTTTTCTTATCTGCATTCGGTTTTCGTTTGGTTTGAGCCTGTTTCTTTCCTTTTCTAGAAGGCGTTTCTTCTTCCTTCTTACGCATTTTCTTGTCAAATGATGCTCGCTTAGGGGCTTCATTTTCTAGAACAAAATAGGCACAACCATAACTACAATACTCTAAAAGGTAGTCTTGTAAACGACTGATTTTTTCAAGTTTTTCTTCTGTTCGGTCATCCTTGTAAAAACCGCGTAGGCGAAGCTGTTCGTTGCTCCAGTCTCCCACGATATAATCAAACTTGGTTAAGACTTCTGAAAAACGCTGATTAAAAGCCGTCACATCAAAGGCATCCTTGATGTTTTCCACCAAGGAAAAAGCTATCCCTTCCGTTTCAACCTTGTCCCCGTGTAAATGAAACTCAGGACCAGGAAACTTGTTATAGTTGTATAATTCAGGTGCAATTTCTTTTCGCATAGATATCCTTTTTCCACGATTACTTAATACTTTATTCTACCATAATTTCTAGCAGTTAGCACGTTTCTCATAAAAATGAAAAAAGTCTGACGATTTTGTCAGACCAGAATCATATAACCTAAAAAGAGAAGAACAATTCTTCCCTCCAACTATCATTATTTAGCAGCTGCGTACAATTCATCTACTTTGTTCCAGTTAATCACTGAGAAGAAAGCTTTGATGTAGTCAGGACGCACGTTGCGGTATTTCACGTAGTAAGCATGTTCCCAAACGTCCAAGCCCAAGATTGGTTTTTTACCTTCTGAGATTGGTGTGTCTTGGTTTGCTGTTGAAGTCACTTCAAGTTTACCTTCTTTGTTGACAACCAACCATGCCCATCCTGAACCGAAACGAGTTGTTGCTGCTGCAGTGAAGGCTGCTTGGAATTCTTCAAATGAACCAAATGTTGCATCGATTGCTGCTGCAAGTTCTGCTGATGGAGCAGTTTTTTCAGGAGTCATCAATTCCCAGAAAAGCGCATGGTTCAAGTGTCCACCACCATTGTTAATAAGCGCTTGACGGATATCAGCTGGGATAGATTCTACATCATCAAGCAAGGCTTCAAGGTCTTCACCGATTTCAGGGTGTTTTTCTAGAGCTGCATTGGCATTGTTGACATAAGTTTGATGGTGTTTGTCATGGTGCAAGTGCATTGTTTCCGCATCGATGTATGGTTCCAAAGCGTCGTATGCATATGGAAGATCTGGTAAGATAATAGCCATCTGTAATACCTCTTTTTCTTTCTATATGAAAATGATAACGTAAACATTCACTTTTTTCAAGTTTTTTGCTTATAGATAAGGAAATCACTGAGATACTGTCCAATAAAACAAGCAAATCAGCAAGAAACCCACGACAAGATAATCCTGACGCGGGTTAAAAAATTTTTCAGATAGGATTAATTTACCTGACTAGCAATCTGTAGGAGTGCCTTTTCAAAAAGGAAACCTTTTTCATAAAGACCTGTCTTAATCTGATAGTCTGTCTCAATCAAATAAGAAATAGCTTGCTTCAAAAAGCTCAAGGAAAGTCCTCGCGCATCTCTCAGCGCAAACTTGATTTGATAGGGATTGGGATTGCGTCCGAGAAAACTACCTAGACTACTTGCAATCTGAGATTCTGCTTGCCCAGACTCCGACAAAATTTTCACCTGAGTAAAAGTCCGAAATTGTCCTAGCATGACTGCAATCAACTTGATTTCATCTTCACCTTGCAAGGTCAAATCTCTAACCAAATCACGCGCCTGGTCCATCTTTTTAGTCAGAATAAACTGAGTTAAATCAAAAATATTGTCCTGTAAGGTCTTGGGAATAGCATTGACAATATCCTCTTCCTCGATAACAGAGTCTTCCTTATAGGACTGTAAAAAGAGGAGATTTTTCTGGATTTCGCTAAATTGAAAACCCGACTTAACGAGAAGATTTTCAAAAGAATTCTTGGTAAACTGCAGACCTTGTTTCTGACTCCACTTTTGGAAATACTGACGCAATTCTTGTTCTTTTACTTCTACTGCATCAAAGACATGAGCATCACGCTTAAGTAATTTAACCAACCGCCTTTTGCTATCCATTTTTCCTTCCACAAAGATTAACAGCTTGGTTGTTGGTGAAGGATTGTCAAGATATTCTTCAAATGACTTGAGCTCATCATCTGTCAAAAAGCGCTTTTTAGCAGTCGTGATATCAACAAAATGATCCAATATCACGATTTTCTCATCTGCAAAGAAAGGAAGGCTGACCAACTCCAGTTCTACATCTTTGTAAACTACTTCTTTCATATCAAAGTAGGCAAAGTTAAGGTCGGCAGAATCATAGCCAATTTGTTTCAACACTTGACTCTTCATAACTTCAAACTGACCCTGATCTGTCCCTGTAAAAAGGCTCAGGCTCGGTAAATTTGATAAAGTCAACTTCTGGCTTTCTTCAATGGCTAGCATCTTCTCTCCTTTCTTCTGATTTTTTAATGAATTTAATCGATATAGCGCAATTTCCCACAGAAATCTTCTAGGCTTTCGTACCCTTTTTCAGACATGATTGCTTTCAGTTCATTGGTAATGCGGTCAAAAGCAGCAACTCCTTCTTTGTGAAGAGTGGTTCCCACCTGCACCATACTTGCTCCACAGAGGATATGTTCAAAGGCATCACGACCAGTCAAAACGCCACCTGTTCCGATGATTTGGATTTGAGGATTGAGACGTTGGTAGAAGGCATGAACATTGGCTAGAGCAGTCGGTTTGATATACTCCCCACCAATGCCACCGAAACCATTTTTAGGACGGATAACGACAGATTCATCTTCTATATACAGTCCGTTTCCGATAGAGTTGACGCAGTTGACAAACTTGAGCGGATACTTGTTGAAAATAGCTGCCGCTTGGTCAAAGTGAACAATGTCAAAATATGGTGGCAATTTGATTCCAAGAGGTTTGGTAAAGTAGGCAAATACCTCTGCCAAAATTTGGTCAGTTGTCTCAAAATCATAGGCAATCTGAGGTTTACCTGGAACATTTGGACAGGAAAGATTTAGCTCTGTTAGACCACGAAAATCACTCTCTTGGACTTTTTTCAAAATAGTATGAGTTTCCTCTGGAGACATGCCGACCAGAGATAAGAAGAAAGTTCGGCTTGGCTCTTTTTCCTGTAGATCCAAAAGATAGTCCAAATAATAGTCTAAGCCATTATTCGGCAAGCCCATAGAGTTGATAGAACCAAGGGGAACATCTTGATAGCGTGGCTCAGGATTCCCCTGACGAAAGTCCAGGGTTGCTGTCTTCGTAACAAAAGTTCCTGCCGCTGAGTTTTTGACTCCTTCAAGCTCTTCTATCGTCATACAAGCCACACCCGCTGCATTCATCAAGCAATTGTCAAACTCAAAACCAGCAATTTGTGTTTTCGTTGATACCATGATTCTAATCCTCCAGATTCCTTTTATTGCTAATATTATACCATATTTTCACAATTTCTCTTTGAGAAAGATATTTCAAAGAAAAAGGTTCGTATTTTATGAATTAAAGAAAAATTTGAACTGAATTGATAGAATTTTTAGAAAATTTTTGTTTTTCTCTTTACAGTTAAAAAAAATTCTGCTATAATGACACACATAATTAAATTAGAATTTAAGGAGAACGATATGACATCTGCTAAAGAATATATCCAAAGCGTGTTTGAAACTGTAAAAGCTCGTAACGGGCACGAGGCTGAATTCCTCCAAGCTGTTGAAGAATTTTTCAACACTTTAGAACCTGTATTTGAAAAACACCCTGAGTATATCGAAGAAAATATCTTGGCACGTATCACTGAGCCAGAACGCGTGATTTCTTTCCGTGTTCCTTGGGTTGACCGTGATGGAAAAGTTCAAGTAAACCGTGGTTACCGTGTTCAATTCAACTCAGCTGTTGGACCATACAAAGGCGGACTTCGTTTCCACCCAACTGTAAACCAAGGGATCTTGAAATTCCTCGGATTCGAACAAATCTTCAAAAATGTCTTGACTGGACTTCCTATCGGTGGAGGTAAAGGTGGATCAGACTTCGATCCTAAAGGTAAAACAGACGCTGAAGTGATGCGCTTCTGTCAAAGTTTCATGACTGAATTGCAAAAACACATCGGACCATCACTTGACGTACCTGCCGGTGATATCGGTGTTGGTGGACGTGAGATTGGTTACCTTTACGGTCAATACAAACGCCTTAACCAATTTGATGCTGGTGTCTTGACTGGTAAACCTCTAGGATTTGGTGGTAGCTTGATTCGTCCAGAAGCAACTGGTTACGGTTTGGTTTACTATACTGAAGAAATGCTCAAAGCTAACGGTAACAGCTTTGCTGGTAAGAAAGTGGTTATTTCAGGTTCTGGTAACGTTGCTCAATACGCTCTTCAAAAAGCGACTGAACTTGGTGCAACTGTTATCTCTGTATCTGATTCAAATGGTTATGTCATCGATGAAAATGGTATCGACTTCGATCTATTGGTTGATGTTAAAGAAAAACGTCGCGCTCGTTTGACTGAGTATGCAGCTGAGAAAGCAACTGCTACTTATCATGAAGGTTCTGTATGGACTTACGCTGGAAACTATGACATCGCTCTTCCATGTGCGACTCAAAACGAAATCAACGGTGAAGCAGCTAAACGTTTGGTTGCTCAAGGCGTTATCTGTGTATCTGAAGGTGCCAACATGCCGAGCGACCTTGATGCCATCAAAGTTTACAAAGAAAATGGTATCTTCTACGGACCTGCCAAAGCTGCTAACGCTGGTGGTGTAGCCGTTTCAGCTCTTGAAATGAGCCAAAATAGTCTTCGACTCTCATGGACTCGTGAAGAAGTTGATGGACGTCTCAAAGACATCATGACAAACATCTTCAACACAGCTAAAACAACTTCAGAAACATATGGCCTTGAAAAAGACTACCTTGCAGGAGCTAACATTGCTGCCTTTGAAAATGTGGCAAATGCTATGATTGCACAAGGTATTGTTTAAGATTTATTTGCTCAATCCTCAATCACTACGATTGGGGATTTTTAGCTTGAATTAAAACGTAGGAAAATTACTTACTCGCCCCCTTTTGTCCCTGTTAGAACAAAAAGAAAAGAGCCTGGGACAAAATAGTTCTCAGCCACAAAAAAGCTAGAGATTTCCAATTGCGGAATCTTCTATAAATTCTGTTGAAATGGTACTTGTTCCGTTTTTATAACAGCTAAGGGCTATTGCGTAAAATTTATACAATTCGAGCAAATCTGTTTTTGTCAGACCGTGTGTCTTTAGTAGAATTTTATATTGTTACCAATTATAGTATGCTACTTTTACTTGATAACACTATTATAACATTTAGGAATAAAAAAACATGTTCTAGATTAATAGAAAGTATAATTCTAAAATTAGAATTTTTCGTGATAATCCTATAAAATGCTCCTTTTCTAATAAACTTGTACTTATTTCCTTCAAACTACACAATTCTCTAGTTGTTGTAAGTTTGTAATCGACTCAAAAGTATTCGATATAATTTCAAAACAGTGTTTTAATTTATAGTTGGCCAATATCATCTAATTTTAACTAAAAAAATTATTATACAAATCAAGCCACTAAAGATGAATTTATGGTATACTAGTGATAATAAATTGTTATCGGTAGGAGAATACTATGGAAAAGACACCAATAATTACGTTAAATAGTGAAGAAAAAGATTTTTTGTTCACTATTGATT